>CBIFVW010000139.1:0-9728 GCA_966186155.1 uncultured Sphingomonas sp. | reverse complement strand
CAGCTCGACCTGCGCGCCGGCGAGCATCTCGAGGACGAGTATCTGCGCGTGAACCCGCGCGGCGCCGTCCCAGCGCTCGAGCTCGACAGCGGCGAGGTGCTCTGTGAATCGGCGGCGATCTGCCGCTATTTCGAGGCGCTGCATCCCGATCCGCCGCTGTTCGGTACCACGCCGATCGAGATCGGGCGGATCGAGAGCTGGACCCGGCGCATCGAGTTCGACGGCTATGCCGCCGCTGCCTATGTCTATCGCAACACCTATCCCGCCTTCGAGGGGCAGGCGGTGGTCGGCCATCCGGGTACGTCGCAGATTCCCGAGCTCGCGGCGCGCGGCGTGATCATGTGGGAGGGATTCGTCCGCGCGCTCGACCGCCAGCTCGCGACGCACCGATGGATCACCGGCGATGCCTTCACCTTCGCCGACATCACCGCCCTGGTGACGATCGACTTCGCGCGCGCGGCGAAGCTCGCGGTGCCCGAGGAGCATGGCGCGCTGCGCCGCTGGCATGCGGATGCTTCGGCGCGGCCGAGCGCGGGGGCCTGAGGTTTCCCTATTCGTCATCCCTGCCTGCGCGGGGATGACGGGGGAGAGCAGAGGCACTTCCCCCGTTCCGCGCTTCTGCTATGGGGCGCGGCCTGTTCTGCTGAAAAGGCTTGGCGATTGCCCGATTCCCTCCAGCTCCAGGTCCATGACCTCGAGGTCGAAGTCCTCACCGGCGTCTATTCCGAGGAGACGCACCTTCCCCAGCCGCTGCGCATCTCGGTGACGGCGGACATCGACATGCCGGAGCGTTTCGAGCCCGACACGCCGCTCAGGGCATCGAAAAGCTATATCGACCTCAAGCACGCCGCGACCGCCGCGCTCCCCAAGGACGTGCACTTCACGCTGATCGAGGCGGTGGCCGAGCATGTCTGCGACACGCTCTTCGTCGGCGATCCGCGCGTGCGCCGGGTCGAGGTGCGAATCGTCAAGCTCGCGATCGCCGAGCAGGGAGAATCGATCGGCATCACGCTGGTACGCGAGCGGAAGTGACGACCGGCTAGGCGCAGCGCCCGAGCGAGCGCAGCACGAATTGATAGTCCTCCCGGGCGATGGCGGCGTTCTGCGGATCGTCCGATTCGACGCTCTCGGGCGGCAGCGCGCGCGGCAGGCCGCAGGCGAGACGGTACCAGAGGAAGGTGTTCGGCTGCGGCGCGCCGGCCGATTCGTCGACAATGTCCCCCAATGAGACACTCCAGCGCGGCGTCTCGCCCGGCCGGCGGAGGATCTGGAGCGACACCGGCGCGCCGCTCGCGGTCTGCAGGAAGACCTGGGTCTCGCCCTCGCCCGGAAGCGAGCCGGGGACGTGGAAGACATTCCCGACCCCGGTGATCGCCGGGGGCGCATCGGCTGCGAGCACGTCGCGCGTGAGACCGCGGACCATGGTGTCGATCTCGGGCGACCAATTGACTTGGCTGTCCTGCCCGGTGAGCTGGATCTGAGCGGGCTGGCCCGAGACCGGCCGCGCGAACAGCAGCACGCGCTGCTTCTTGAGCTTGGGCGGCTTGCCGCGCCCGCCGAGCGGCACGTCGACGACATAAGTGACTCGGCTCGGCATGGCGTTCGCGCCGCGAATCAGTGCCGACACATCGGCTTCGACGATGAAACGCGCGCGATCGGGCGCGAGACCGGGCGCCTCTTCGCCCTTGAGCTGATCGGCCTTGCGGATCCGCGCGTCGAGGATCAGCGGCGCGCCCACTACCTTGCCCGCCATGGTGGCGTAACTCGGTAATACAGTAGTGCTTTGTACCTGTGTTTGTGGGAGCTTAGCGTCGACTGATGAGAGAGGACACAGCGCGATGACGCAACAAAATATGGCCGGGGGGATACGGATCATGCCTATCGCGTTACCCGATCGTTCTATCCCTATACAGAAATAATTCTGCCATGGGGCGATTGTACGCCTTGTTTGTCCGACAAAGGGTTTGCGTCCCCCGGGTCGCCACGATAGAGACTCGCCCCGCTGCCGAATTGGACGCACAAAGCGCACGGCGGGCAGGCTTGTGCACGGGTCGCAAATCCGCCGCACCGGACTGCATGTCAGGATTAGAGGAGTGACGTTGCCGAATGGCTTACGCTGACCGGAATGTAAGTGGCAGCCGCGTCGTCGCGATCATCTTGGTCGCGATCATCGTGGCTGGCATGGGATATGCCTTCGTCACCGGCCTTGCATATCAATATATCAAGAAGCAGGCTGAGAAGCTGAACACGTTCGACGTGGAAGAGCCGCCGCCTCCGCCCGAGGAAGTGCCGCCTCCGCCGCCGCCGCCGGACACGCCCGTGCCGCCGCCGCCCACGCAGATCGTGGTGCCGCCGGCGATGGTGCCCGTGCCGACTCAGGCGCCGCCGATCCCGACCACGCCCAACATCGTGCCGCCGCCGCCGATCACGCCGCCGGCGCCGCCGGCCCCCGTGGTCCCGCCGCAGCCGCCGGCCCCGCCCAAGGTCGCCAAGAAGCTCACGCCGCGCGGTTCGCCGCAGAGCTGGGTTACCAACGACGACTATCCCGCCGCGGCGCTCCGCGCCGAGCAGCAGGGCACCACCGTCTTCCGCCTCGATGTAGACGCGAGCGGCAAGGTGACCAACTGCACCGTGACGGGATCGAGCGGGTCTGCCGTGCTGGACAACACCGCCTGTTCGCTGCTCAAGCGCCGCGCCCGGTTCAATCCGGCCGAGGACGCGAGCGGCAACAAGATCCCGGCCGTGTTCGCCAGCCGCTTCCGTTGGGAGCTGCCGAAATAAGATCGAGTGGCCGGCGCGCTCGCCCGGGCGCGCCGGAATGTGGATAAGCGCTATTTAGTTAGAGGAAAGAACCGACAATGCTCACGACCATTCTCGCCGCTGGCGCCGGAGCGCCGCCCACGAACTTCGACATGCTCCACGCCCTGAACGAGGGCGGGGTCATTTCGTGGACCACGGCGGTGATCCTCACCGGCATGCTCTTCTTCTCGTTCTACATCCTGTTCACCAAGCTGTTCGAGCAGCAGAAGATCATCAACCAGGGCCGCCGCGTGCGTGCGCAGTTCTGGTCGGCGAACAGCCTGCGCGAAGGCGCGGCGAAGCTCGAGAAGAACTCGGCCTATCGCCAGCTGGTCGACGACGGCCTGCTCGCCCAGGAGCAGTACAAGGACCTCACCGATCCGGTCGAGGCGCACGACTGGCTGCACGGTTCGCTCGCCCGCTCGGAAGCGTCGATCAACTCGCAGCTCAACGGCGGTCTCGCCTTCCTCGCCACCGTGGGCGCCACCGCGCCATTCATCGGTCTGTTCGGCACCGTGGTCGGCATCTTCCGCGCGCTGATCAAGATCGGCGCCGAGGGTCAGGCTTCGATCGGCACCGTCGCCGGCCCGGTCGGCGAGGCGCTGATCATGACCGCGCTCGGCCTGGTCGTCGCGGTTCCGGCCGTGCTCGCCTACAACTGGCTGCAGCGCCGCAACAAGTCGATCGCGGAGCACATGAGCGCCTTCTCGAACGACGTGCTCGGCTACCTCGCTTCGGACGGCCGCGTCCGTCCGGCGACTGCGGTGAAGAAGGGCGCCCCGGCCAAGCCCGCGGCCGCCACCACCACCGCTGGTACCGCGCCGCGCGCTTAACCTCGATCGAGCCCGCGCCCTTTGGGCGCGGGCCCATCGCCGCCCCGATTTTCGGCCGGCGGATACTGAATTTGGATAGGATTGCCCGCAATGGCGATTAGCGTAGGTAGCGACTCCGCCGCTGAAACCCCGATGTCGGACATCAACACGACTCCCCTCGTGGACGTCATGCTGGTGCTTCTGATCATCTTCCTGATCGCAATTCCGGTCGTGGTTCAGTCGGTCGAGCTGTCGCTTCCCAAGAATGCGTTCGAGCCGACCGAGACCAAGCCCGAGAACGTGCTGCTCGCGGTCCGCGGCGGACCGCAGGGCCAGTGCCAGGTCTTCTGGGGCATGACTCCGGTCACGAGCCAGGACCTGCTGAAGCGCGCGACGGCGAAGCTCGAGGCCGAAGTGAGGCGCGTGGGTGGCGCGGAGAACATGACGCCGGAGGACATGCCCGAAGTGCATATCCGCGGCGACGTGAACACCCCGTACCGCTGCATCGGCGGCACGATCTTCACCATGCAGATGGCGGGCTTCGTCAAGGTCGGCTTCATTTCGGAGCCGGAGCCGGGCCAGGCCTCGGCGTCGTGATGCGCACCGTTTAAGGAGTTACCCCAATGGCAATGAGCGGTGGCCGCGACGACGGTCAGCCCATGATGGAGATGAACACGACGCCGTTGATCGACGTCATGCTCGTGCTCCTCATCATGTTCATCATCACCATCCCGATCCAGACCCATGCCGTGAAGGTCGATCTGCCGCAGAGCAGCCAGCCCCAGCCGGTGCAGCCGGTCGAGCCGGAGAAGAACAAGGTCTATATCGACGCGCAGGGCCAGGTTTACTGGAACAGCGTGCCGATCGACGACGTGACGCTCCGCCAGTATCTGGATCAGACGCTGCAGATGTCGCCCGAGCCGGAGCTGCACTTCCAGCCCGATCCGCAGGCACGTTACGACGTCGTCGATCGGGTGCTCACGATCATCAAGCGGGCTAACGTGAACAAGCTCGGCTTCGTCGGCAACGAGCAGTATCGCAACGACTTCTGATCCGGCCGCCCACGCGGGCGCCGACCGTCGATCGAATGGAGAGGCGGCCCTTCGGGGTCGCCTCTTTTTTCATGGAATGAGCTTCCCACCCGGCGGAACTCGCCCCTGATCGGATCCCGGCGCGCCGGCCGGAGCAAGCGGGCAGTTCCGTGCAAATCCCTAGCTTCGGCCCATCGCATCGCGCTTGCGCGTATGACACAAAAGTGTCACACATCTGTCTCCAAAACGTAACGGAAAAGTCTCCGTGACGTAACAATAGGAGAAGGAACATGCGCACCGCGCTCGTCTATCTTGCCGCTGCCCCGTTCGCGCTTGCCGTGCTGCCGGCGCAGGCGCAGAGCGGGGATCCCGTAGCCAGCGCCGCGATCGCACGCGGCGATTATTCGGAGGCGGAGCGCACGCTCGTCCGCCAGCTTTCCGTCCATCCCGATCTTCCCGAGGCGATGCTCAACCTCGCGACGCTCTATGCCCGCACCGGGCGCAGCTCCGAGGCGCGCGCGCTCTATATGCGCGTGCTCGACCAGGATGACATTTTGATGGACCTTCCCGCGGATCGCGTCGTGGGTTCGCATGCGATCGCGCGCACCGGGCTCAAGCGGCTCGAAGCGGTCCAGCTCACCACGCGCTGAGCGCAGGCGACAGGCGCCGGCATCATCGGATGCCGGTTGCCGATCGCTCCCCGATCTACGGCTTCATAGCCGCGGCAGCGTCACGCCGCGCTGGCCCATATATTTGCCCGCGCGATCGGCATAGCTGGTCTCGCAGGGCTGATCGCCCTTCAGGAACAGGAACTGGCACGCGCCCTCGTTGGCGTAGATCTTCGCGGGAAGCGGCGTGGTGTTCGAGAATTCGAGCGTGACATGCCCCTCCCATTCGGGCTCGAGCGGCGTCACGTTCACGATGATCCCGCAGCGCGCATAGGTCGATTTGCCGAGACAGATGACCAGCACGTCGCGCGGCACGCGGAAATATTCGACGGTGCGAGCGAGCGCGAAGCTGTTGGGCGGGATCACGCAGACATCGGTCCGGCGGTCAACGAAGCTGTTCGCGGCGAAGTCCTTGGGATCGACCACCGCCGAGTCGACATTGGTGAAGATCTTGAACTCGTCGGCGACGCGCGCGTCATAGCCATAGGAGGAGAGGCCGTAGCTGATGCACCCCTCGCGGCGCTGGGCCTCGACAAAGGGCTCGATCATGCCGTGAGTGAGGGCCTGCTCGCGAATCCAGCGGTCGGAAAGGATCATGCGCCGACCTTCGCGGCTGACGCGGCGCTCCGCAAGGGGGCTTCGGGAGGCGCGATGGTCACCGCAGTACTGCCTCGAACGGTCCGACCGGCAGGCCGGCGGAGCCGTAGAGGTTGCACACCGGACTGTCGCCCCAGCAATAGCGGACGCGGTCGCCCGGCCGCGCGGCGGCGGCGAGCGTGACGCTGTCCGGCCCCGAAAGCACTGCGTCGACGAAGCGGCACTTGCCCGTGGCGCCGGCGCAGAGCTCGAAGCCGATCGGGCGCATCGCACTATAGGCGACGAGGCCGTCGCCGACGCTGCCGAAGACGATGCGCACCGCGTCCGGCGCGAGCGTCGCAGAGGCGAAGGCCGGCCCCGCCGGGCCGCCCTTGCCGCCATAGGCGACCACGCGGGCCGCATGCGCGAGGCGGCGGCCGACTTCCTGCTTGTTGGCCGGATGGATGTCGTCGACGTCGCCTATGTCATAGGCGATCGCGAGCCCGGCATGCGCATCGGCGGCGACCGCCCTGCGCTGCTCGTCGCGGATAGAAGCGAAGCCACTCTCCATCGGGGCGGCGTTGCGTGGACCCCAGCCGGCCAGCGAGACGATCAGGAAAGACAGGTCCGGGTTGCGGAACTGGGCGCGCCAGCCCGACATCAGGCTGGCGAGCTTGGCGGCATAGCCCTTGGGCTCCGCCGCGTCCGCCTCGCCCTGATACCAGGCGACGCCGCGCAGGCCATAGTCGCCCATCGGCGCGATCATGCCGTTGTGGATCGCGGCGAGGCCGGTCACGCCGTCCCAGGGCGCGCGCGGCGGCTCGCCGACACCGGGAGGCTGGACGAGATATTGCCAGCCTTCCGGCGGCGGCAACGGCAGGCTGGTGCCGTCGGCAAAAGCGATCCTGCGCAGCTCGGCGCCGCCGGTCTCGCCGCCCCCGCCATAGCTATCATAGGCCATGACCACGATGCTGTTGCGCCCGGCACGGAGCGTCCCCTTGGCGAGCGGATAGGCGCGCGGGCGGTCCCAGGAGGTCGAGGTGCCGACGCCGACGCCGTTGATCCAACTCATGTCCATGTCGTCGATCGGGCCGAGATGGAGCGTCGCGTCCTGGGCGGCCTGCTTAGGCGTGAGCGTGACCTCGGTGCGGTAGAAGACGATGCCGTTGAACTCGCGCAGCGCTTCGATCCCCCAATTCTCCCAATTGTCGAACGAGGGGACGCTACGCCAATCGCCGGGCGCGCCCGGTCGCCACGGCTCGCCCTGGCCGCCCTTGGCTGCCCACCAGGCGGTCCATTTGCGACCCCAAGCGACCGAAGCGGCGGCGGGATCGGCGCGCCAGGTGGCGAGCGCGGCGATGCGCTCGCGCATCGCGGGATCTGCAGCGATGGCGGATGCGCTCCGCCAGCTGTCGATCGGCGTGCCGCCCCAGGTCGCGTCGATCAGCCCGAAAGGCACCTTCTCGGTCTTCTTGAGGTCACGCGCCATGAACCAGCAGGCGGCGGAGAAGTCGGCGATGCTCGCGGGCGTGACCAGTTGCCACGAAACCGGGCGGATGAAGCTGGGTGCAGGCTCGAGGGCGGTATCGGGCCGGACCGTGAGCAGCCGGACCTCAGGATCCTTGCCGTTGGCGATCTCGCCCTCGGCATTGAGCCCGCGGCGCACCTGGAACTCCATGTTCGACTGGCCCGAGCAGAGCCAGACATCGCCGGTCAGCACGTCTTTTACGGTCTGGGTTACACCGGCGGCGCGTGCGGTAAGGGTGTAGGGACCGCCGGCGGGAAGGGCCGGGAGCTCGATGCGCCAATGGCCGGACGAGTCGGATCGCGCCTCGGCGGTGCGAGATCCGAGCGTAACGGTGACCGGCACGCCCGGAGCGGCATCGCCCCAGACCGAGATCGGGCGGTCGCGCTGGAGGACGGCATGGTCCTGGAAGAGCGGGTGGAGGAGCTGGGCATGGGCGGCCGAGGGCGCCGCGAAGAGAGCGAGCGCCAGCGCGGCGCGAATCGTACCTTTGGTCATCCAATCCTCCCGTTAGCGCTACCAATCACGGGAGGAGAGTGGGCGCAAGCGCTCCGATCACTCCGCCATGTTTGCGCGGCGCGGGCGCTTGAACCAGAAACTCCACATCGCGAGCGACCCGAGCAGCGCCAGGGCAAGCCCCGACACGGTCATCACCAGCCGCCAGGCGAGGCCGCCCACCTTGGCGGCGTGGAGGGGATAGGCGGCGTTGAACACGCGCGCGCCGGTGGCCAGCGTCTCGGCGTCGCGCGCCGCGAGGATGCGGCCGTCCGCCGCGTCGATCCAGAGCGTGGTCCGGCCGTTCGGAAGCCATTCGGCGGCGCGTTTCATACGGAGCTGGATCGGGTCGCCGGGCTTGCGGGGCAGCGAGAGGGTGCGGACCGTCGCATCGGGGAAGCGCCCATATGCCGCGGCCAGGATCGCGCGCCAGTCGGGCCGCGCGGCGAGCGGGCCGCTCTTCACCTTCGGCGCGGCGAGCGCGGCGGTGATCGCGCCATAGCCGCTGAACGGCGCGACGACGGCTTCGGCGACGGGGCGGAAGATCATCATCGTGCCGGTGAGCGCGGAGAGGAGCAGCAGCGGCGCGACGATGATGCCGAGGTCGCGATGGTGCATCAGGATCGCCGGCCGGCTCAGCCGCTTGGGCAGCAGCCGGAACTTGAAGGTTCGCCGCGTCCGCCACCACAGGATCGCTCCGGTGATCACGAAGAGGAGGGCGGCGAGCCCCGCGATGCCGGTAACCGTCTCGCCGGTGTCGCCGGAGAAGAGGTGATGGTGGAAGTCGAACAGCCAGAGCTCGGGGCGCTGCCACTGGCTGGTCCAGCGCGTCACGATCTCGCCCGCCTGATCGGCATAGGCGCCGCCCTGGCCGGCGGTGCGCAGCTGGTGCAGCCCGAAGCGGTCGCTCGCATAGACGATGCCCTGCGCGCCCGGCTCGGCCATCAGCCGTTCGGTGGCGCGCGCGATCGCCTGAGGGTCGCGGACGAGCGGATCGCCGGCATGGGGCAGGGCCAGCCAGCTCTCCTTATGGACCAGGATCGCGCCGCTCAGCCCGAGCAGCGCGAGGATCAGCCCGATCAGCCCGCCGGTCCAGCGATGGAGAAGGTCGAGCAGGCGGATCAGAAGCGATAGTCCCAGCCCAGCGTGATCGTCCGCCCGCGGCCGGCGAAATAGCTGAGATTGTCGGTCGGAAGCCGCGTGTCGCTCGAATAGTCGATGTAGAAGACGTCGAACAGGTTCTGCGCGCTGAGGCTGAGGCCGCCGAAGCGCGTCTCGTAGCGGATCGCGGCGTCGGTGACGTTGTAGCCGCCGAAATCGTTGCGCGGATCGCGGACCCGGCCCTCGAAGGTGCGCGACAGGAAGAATTGATTCTGGACCCGCGCCGAGAGCGGGCCGCGGGCATAGCTGGCGGCGATGTTCAGGCGATCGGGCGAGATGTTGGTGCCGTCAAGATCGGTGTCGACCACGCCGTCAGGAGGCGTGTTGCTGTCGTAGCGGCCGTCGAGATGCGCATAGCCGACCGAGACGCGGGCGCCCGGGATCGGCAGCGCGACGCCCAGATTGACCTCGAGCCCCTGGATCTCGGTGCGCAGGCGCTGGACGTCGAAGACGCCGCCTGGATTGGCGATCAGCAGCTGGCCCTTGTCGCTCGACGACCAGAAATAGGCGACGCTGGCATCAAGCGGCCCCCGCTTCACTTCGGCGCCGATCTCGCGGTTGTTCGAGATGATGGGGCTGATGTCGAGATAATTGTCGAGGTCGACACCGGTCCGATTGATCGCCCGGGTGATGCGGCCGATGTCGGGCACGGTGAAGCCTT
>CBIFVW010000138.1:0-9758 GCA_966186155.1 uncultured Sphingomonas sp. | reverse complement strand
GTAGGGGGATGGGGGAGGGGGATCAAGCGCCCCCGGACTTCAGTCCTTCCAGGCCCACCAGAGCTGGGCGGGAGGGATGTTGCGCCACTCCATCGCATGGTCGATGCGCCGCCAGTGCGGCGTGAGGAAGTTCCGGACGCGCGGATTGTACTGATAGACCAGGAAGGCGCCGCCCGGACGGAGCACCTCCTGCGTCGCTCCGGCGATCGCGTCGCCCACGCCCGGCGGCAGCGTCGAGAAGGGAAGGCCCGAGGCGACATAATCGGCATGGTCGAAGCCGTGATCGGCGACGATCTTCTTCACATCGGCGGCCGAGCCGTGGATCGCGATCAGGCGCGGATCGGGGATGGTCTGCTTCAAATAGCGGATGAAGTCGGGATTGGTGTCGATCGCGATCAGCCTGGCATCCGGGCCGAGCCGATCGAGGATCGGGCGAGTGAAGGTGCCGACGCCCGGGCCGTACTCGACGAAGAGCCTGGTGCTGGCCCAGTCGACCGGGGCGAGCATCTTCTCGATCACGAAGCGCGACGAGGGCGCCACCGCGCCGACCATCACCGGCCGCTTGAGGAATCCGCGGAAGAACATGCCCCAGGGCGAGGGCGCGCCGGCGGCGCGGCGGATACGACGGGTACGGGCCTTGGCGGCGCTGGAAGCGGACATGTTCTACCTTGTTACGATTTCGCGACAGCGAGGGGGATTTGGCCAATTCGAACGAACATGCAAGGGCGCGGGTTGCATTTTACCTTGTTTGCAGGCCGTTCAGCTGCGGTGAAGCCGGGCCGTCGCACCCTCGCCCGGAATAGAGAGGGAGGGAAGGATGATCGCCACGCTGGCCCTAATGCTGTTGCTCGTTCCACAAGAGCGCGAACCCGATATTGCGGGGCTCGAGATGCTCAGCGGCGCGGGCAAGCTTCCGCCCATCGACGACGCGGCGATCCTCGCGTTCGTGAAGAAGCCGTTCGATCCGATGAGCGACCCGACCAAATGGCCGCGCACGCTGGGCATGCACCGCGGCGCGCCAGTGGTGGTGAGCTACACCTGTTCGGACGTTTGCCCGAACTATACGAAGCGGATCGTGCGCTACAACGTCTATGCCGGCCCGGCCTGCGAGCGAATGGGCGGGGTCTCGAAGGACATCGTCGTGCCCAAGGGGATCGGAGCGGGGCCGCGGCGCTATTGCATCCCGGCCGCCACCGACGCTTGGCAGGAGTGAGCGCTTCGCCATACGGGATAGGGGAACAGGCTGGGGTCGATCGAGAAGCTCTCGCGCGTCCGAATGGCGATTCGCCCTAGGGCAGCGGCGCCGGAAATAGACCACGCGCTCGGTCTCCTCGAAGCCGATCGCGGCGTGGAAGGCGTGGCTCGCATCATTGTCGAGCAGCGCGTCCGACGCGAACTCGGTGCAGCCGAAGGCGCGGCCCCAGCGGCCGGCCTGCTCGGCGAGCGCGCGGGCGACGCCCTGCCTGCGATGGCCGGGCGCGACATAGATGCCCTCCAGGAACAGCACCGGCGAGGTGTCGCAGCCGTTCACATAGTCGTGCCGGATCGCCGCCTCGGCGAAGCCCATGGCCGCGCCCGCATCGTCACGGGCGATGAGGGCGAGCTGCTCCGTCGCGTGCAACATCGCCGCGGCGCCTTCCTCCAGCCCGTCGCCGTCGGGCCAGAGCGCGTGGCGCATCGCCACCCATTCGGCGAGGTCGGCAAGGGCGCATGGCTGGATGATCATGCTTCAGTCTAGGAAAGCGCGGGGACAGGGGCCAGGCGAAACCGCACGGACTCGCCCGCGCCCCTGCAGGCCTCAGCGCTTACCCGCGGACTTCGTCCCGCGAGACGGTCCCGAGAGGGCGGGGCTGATCAGCACCCGGCGCATCGCCAGCGCATCGCCGAACCTCGCCGCGAGCAGCGCGTGCTCCGCGTTGCCGTCGGGCACCGTCATGGCGATCGCGGGCGGCACCCAGTGGGGGCCGATGCCGCCGGGCGCGCCGTCATAGGGCAAGGGGCGCCATCCCCGCTCGACCATGCCGCCCGCGCCGCCGAGGACGCGCTCGAAGACCTCCAGGCTCAGCTCACCCTCGCGCATCGGCCCTTTCCTCGCGACGAGGCAGATCTCGACGTCGTGCTGATCGTCCGCCGAGACCGTGCCGGTCTCTCCCGCCCCCTTGGGATCGACGTCATATCGGGGAGCGCCCGGGATCCTGGCCGCTTTTTCGGGCGGCATGATCTCGACGTCGCCGGGCACGTCGACCGCGTAGCGGCCCTTGTCCAGCGGATCGGTGCTGTGGATATGGTAGCAGACCACCATCCAGCCGGCGAAGCCGGGGCCGTCGAGGTCCTTGGTGTCGACCGTAATCGTGATACCCATTCCGCCCTCCTTCGAGATGAAGGCGGTCGGCGAAAGCGACCCATTTTTCCGCTGCCGCTCGGCTCGGCGCCGCCTGCGCGTTCGAATGCGGTGATGTGGCGCCGACATTGCCTGCATACAGGATCGCCGCGGTCGCCGCCAGCGTTGTCGTTCCCCGCCAAGGCGGCTAGGGTGCGTCGATGCCTTCTCTCGACAAGTCTTCGCCCGGCACCTCGACGGTGAAGTGGCGCTTCCCCGACATCCATCCCGAGGGACGCAAGTACGTGGCGATCGCGGCGGCGATCGCGCTGGTCAGCCTCTTCGTCTGGGATTTCATCACCTGGCCCTTGGTGTTCCTCACCTTCGGCGTCGCGGCCTTCTTCCGCGATCCGGTGCGCGCCACGCCGCAGGGCGAGGGGCTGATCGTCTCGCCCGCCGACGGGCTGGTGACGATGATCCAGCGCGTCGAGCTGCCGCCCGAGCTGCGCGGGCCCCAGGCACTGGGCGACCAACCGATGGTGCGCGTCTCGATCTTCATGAGCGTGTTCGACGTGCACATCAACCGCACGCCGATCAGCGGCACGGTGCGCCACGTGATCTACATCTCGGGCCGCTTCCTCAACGCCGATTTCGACAAGGCGAGCGAGGAGAATGAGCGCCAGCACATCATCGTCGAGGACCGCAATGGCCTCCGTATCGGCTTCACGCAGATCGCCGGGCTCGTCGCGCGGCGGATCGTGAGCTTCGTGAAGAGCGGGGACATCATCGTCGCGGGGCAGCGCGTCGGCCTGATCCGCTTCGGCAGCCGCGTCGACGTGTTCCTGCCCGAGGACTATGGCTGCCAGGTCGCGCTCGGCCAGCGCGCCGTGGCGGGCGAGACGGTGATCGCGAAGAAAGGCGCCGCCGACGTCAGCGGCGTCTCGCAGTGAAGGGCGAGGCCGGCCTTCCCGCCCGGCCCCGGCGGATGCGCCCGCCCCGGTTCCGTCGGCGGCGCGAAGGCCAGGCCGGCATCCCGCTTCGGGCGTTCCTGCCCAATGCCGTGACCGCGATGGCGCTCTGCTCGGGCCTCACTGCCATCCGCTTCGCGCTCGACGGCAAATGGGAGCTCGCGGTGCTGATGGTGCTGATCGCGGGCGTGCTCGACGGGATCGACGGCAAGATCGCTCGGCTGGTGCGCGCGGAGAGCCGCTTCGGCGCCGAGCTCGACAGCCTGTCCGATGCGATCGCCTTCGGAGTCGCGCCGGCGCTGATCCTCTATCTCTGGTCGCTCGAGGCGCTCGGCCGCCTCGGCTGGCTGGTCGCGCTGGTCCATGCGCTGTTCTGCGCGCTCCGCCTTGCCCGGTTCAACGCGAACATCGATCGCGAGGACCAACCGCACAAGTCGGCAGGGTTCCTCACCGGCGTGCCCGCGCCCGCAGGGGCGGTGCTGGCCTTGCTGCCGCTCTATCTCTGGCTCTCGACCGACGAGGCGCTGTTTCGTGCGCCGCTGGTGGTCGCGCCGTGGACCGCGCTGGTGGCGGTCCTGATGATTTCGAGCATCGCCACCTTCGCGCCGCACGCCCGGCTGAAGCAGCGCGTGCGCTTCGAGGCGGTGGCGGTGCTGGTGGTGCTGATCGCCGCCCTGGTCTCGGCGCCCTGGCCGACGCTCGCGGTCGTGGCCGCGCTCTATCTCGCGGCAATCCCGTTCAGCGTGCGCAGCTATCGCCGGGTCAGGCAGCTGCGCGCAGCGGGAATCGAGCGGGGCGATATGCCGGAGCCGGCGAGCGAAGCCTGATCCGTACGGGGGCGGCGGCGGGCAGGGCGTCGACGGAAGCGCCGTCGAGCAGTTCACGCATCCGAGGAAGCTGCGAACGGATGCTCGCGACGAGCGTCCAGATCGAAACGAGCAACGCGGCTCCGAACAGCAGAACGGCGAGCAATGCGGTCATCCTTCGGGCCCTCCACCCCAGGCGGACGGCGTTGTCCGCGCTGTGAGCCCTTTATGTTCCGTTAACGTTCCCGCTGTCAATCCCCTTTTGTTCCCCTGGGTTGTGGTGGGCGTTCCTCCGGGCGCGGAACGAACCGCTTCCCGGATCTCAACGCAACCTGGGGAGAGGCGGACGCTTGCATCCGCCGCGCCTTTCGATTAAGGGCGCCGCCTCAACCCGCATGGGAAGCATCATAAACCGGTGCCCGAGCATCGCTCGGGTGCACGCTTCCCAGAGGCTCAACCGGAAGGAGTTATCCCTATGGCGGCACCCGTCGTCACCATGCAGCAGCTGCTCGAATCGGGCGCGCATTTCGGCCACCAGACGCATCGCTGGAACCCGAAGATGAAGCCCTACATCTTCGGCGAGCGCAACGGCGTCCACATCATCGACCTCTCGCAGACCGTGCCGCTCTTCGCGCGCGCGCTGGAGTTCGTGAACTCGACCGTCGCCGCCGGCGGCAAGGTGCTGTTCGTCGGCACCAAGCGCCAGGCGCAGGAGCCGATCGCCGAGGCCGCGCGCCGCGCGAACCAGCATTTCGTCAACCATCGCTGGCTGGGCGGCATGCTCACCAACTGGAAGACGATCTCGCAGTCGATCAAGCGCCTGAAGACGCTCGAGGAGCAGCTTTCGGGCGACACGCACGGCCTTACCAAGAAGGAAGTGCTGAACCTGACCCGCGAGCGCGACAAGCTCGAGCTCTCGCTCGGCGGCATCCGCGACATGGGCGGCATCCCGGACGTGATGTTCGTGATCGACGCCAACAAGGAAGAGCTGGCGATCAAGGAGGCCAACACGCTCGGCATCCCGGTCGTCGCGATCCTCGATTCGAACGTGAGCCCGGACGGCATCGCCTTCCCGGTGCCGGCGAACGACGATGCGAGCCGCGCGATCCGCCTGTACTGCGAGGCCGTGGCGATCGCCGCGACCCGCGGCAACCAGGACCGCCAGGCGAGCTTCGGCGTCGACCTCGGCGCGCAGGAAGAGGCTCCGATCGAGCCGGCGCTCGCCGAGCCGGAGGCGCCCGCCGCCGCGACCGAGACGCCCGAGCAGGCCGAGGAGGGCGAGCGTCAGATCGACGCCTGAGGCCTCGTCATCGAACCGTAATCGGGGCGGGGCAGGGCACGACGCACTGCTCCGCCCGTCTTTTGAAGCATTGAGGAAATTAGCATGGCCGAGATCACCGCAGCAGCCGTGAAGGAACTCCGCGAGAAGAGCGGCGCCGGCATGATGGACTGCAAGAAGGCGCTGTCCGAGACCAATGGCGACATGGAAGCCGCCGCCGACTGGCTGCGCGCCAAGGGCCTCGCCGCCGCCGCCAAGAAGTCGAGCCGCACCGCGGCCGAGGGCCTGGTCGGCGTCGCCGTCGCGGGCACCAAGGGCGTGGCCGTCGAAGTCAACTCGCAGACCGACTTCGTCGCCAAGAACGACATCTTCCAGAGCTTCGTCCGCGACGTGACGGCGATCGCGCTCGAGGCCGGCGACGACATCGAGACGCTCAAGGCGCAGGCGATGCCGCAGGGCGGCAGCGTCGACGAGGTGCTGACCGCCAACATCTCGACGATCGGCGAGAACCAGGTGCTGCGCCGCGCCAAGCGCGTCGAAGTCGCCCAGGGCGCGGTGATCCCGTACGTGCACAACGCGGCGGCGCCGGGCCTGGGCAAGATCGGCGTGCTCGTCGCGCTCGAGAGCGACGCGGGCGTCGACGTGCTCGAGCCGCTCGGCAAGCAGATCGCGATGCACATCGCGGCGGCCTTCCCGCTGGCGCTCGACGAGACCGGCCTCGACCAGGACGTGCTCGAGCGCGAGCGCGCCATTGCGGCCGAGAAGGCGGCCGAGAGCGGCAAGCCGGCCGACATCGTCGCCAAGATGGTCGAGGGCGCGGTCAAGAAGTTCGCCAAGGAGAACGCGCTGCTGAGCCAGCTCTTCGTGATGGACGGCAAGACCCCGGTCGCCGACGTCGTCGCCAAGGCGGCGAAGGACGCGGGTGCCTCGATCACGCTCAAGGACTATGTCCGCTTCCAGCTCGGCGAAGGCATCGAGAAGGAAGAGAGCGACTTCGCGGCCGAAGTGGCGGCGACGGCGGGTCTCGCCAAGAACTGAGCTTCCGCCGGCGCGGGCTAGACAAAGCGGCGAAGGTGACCCACACCTTCGCCGCTTTTCTTTTTGGGGGAACCGAGGGCGACCGCGATGGCCAGGGGTGAGGAAAGGGAAGCCATATGATTCGATTGCTCGCCGCGGCGATGCTGGCCGCTACGCCTCCGGCCGCGGCGCAGGCCAACGATGCCCTGCTGCTCGCCGAGATGCAGCGCGTGGAGGAGGCTCGAAGCGCCGCGATCGCGGCGGGCGACGGCGCGGCGCTCGAGCGGCTCTATGCACCAGACTTCGAAGGAATCACCTCGGGCGGCGCGCTCGTCGATCGCCGCGTGCTCTTCACGCTTCTCGCCCGCGGGAAGGGCGGCAGCGCGACGACCCGGGTCGAGAGCGTCCGCCGTTCGGGCGACACGGTGATCGTTCGCGGCGTGCTCGCGATCGGCGAGGGCAGCAGCACCTATCTCCACATATATGAGCATGGGGCCGATGGCTGGCGGATGGTGCGCGGGATCGCCGTGCCGGTGGCTTCGCGCTGAGGGGCGGATCGGGATCCCTACGCAATACCGCCAAATGCCCGTGATCGCTCCAGGAAGGCCGCGAATGGCGCCTCGATTGCGATCGACGCGTGGGGCTTGGACCTAGAGGCTTTGAGACCCGGCGGGCGACGCGCCCTCGCGAAGTGATCGAATCGCGAAGCCGCGCTTGGCATCGCGACAGCGCTCCTCTAGGGTCCGCGCCGCTTCCGTATCCGCCGTTACCAAAAGGCTTTCATGACCGCTCCCCGCTTCAATCGCATCCTCCTCAAGCTGTCGGGCGAGGTCCTGATGGGGCAGGGGCAGTTCGGCATCGATCCGGCTACCTGCGACCGGGTCGCCGGCGAAGTGAAGGAGGCCAAGGAGGCGGGCCACGAGATCTGCATGGTGGTGGGCGGCGGCAACATCTTCCGCGGACTCGCCGGCGCCGCGCAGGGCTTCGACCGCGCCTCGGCCGATTACATGGGCATGCTCGCGACGGTGATGAACGCGCTGGCGATGCAGAACGCGCTCGAGAAGATCGGCGTCGACACGCGCGTCCAGTCGGCGATCCCGATGGCGAGCGTGTGCGAGCCCTATATCCGCCGCCGCGCGATGCGGCACATGGAGAAGGGGCGCGTGGTCCTCTTCGCCGCGGGCACCGGCCTCCCGTTCTTCACCACCGACACCACCGCCGCGCTGCGCGCCGCCGAGATGGGCTGCGACGCGCTGTTCAAGGGCACTTCGGTGGACGGCGTCTACGATGCCGATCCCAAGAAGGTGCCGAGCGCCAAGCGTTACGAATCCTTGAGCTACGGCCGCGTCCTCGCAGACAATCTCAAGGTGATGGACGCATCCGCCGTGGCGCTTTGCCGCGACAACGACATTCCGATCGTGGTGTTCAACATCCGCGACGGGGGCAATCTCACCCGCGTGCTGCGCGGCGAGGGCACCTCGACGATCGTCCGCAACGAAGAACCTCAATACGCATAAGGAGAGCCTGAAATGGCCGCTTACGACAAAGCCGATCTCGAACGCCGCATGCACGGCGCGGTCGAGGCGCTGAAGCACGACCTGGGAGGCCTGCGCACCGGCCGCGCCTCGGTATCGCTGCTCGATCCGGTCACGGTCGAGGTCTATGGCGCGCACATGCCGTTGAACCAGGTCGCCACCGTCGCGGCGCCGGAGCCGCGGCTGCTGTCGGTGCAGGTGTGGGACAAGTCGAACGTCGGCCCGGTCGACAAGGCGATCCGCTCGGCGGGGCTGGGGCTCAACCCGATCGTCGACGGCCAGACGCTGCGCCTGCCGATCCCCGACCTCACCGAGGAGCGCCGCAAGGAGCTCGCCAAGCTGGCCGGCCAATATGCGGAGAAGGCGCGCATCGCGGTCCGCAACGTGCGGCGCGACGGCATGGACAACCTCAAGACCGACGAGAAGAAGGGCGTCTATTCGGAGGACGAGCGCAAGCGCCACGAGACCGAGGTGCAGAAGCTGACCGATTCGACGATCGGCGAGATCGATGCGGCCGCGTCGGCGAAGGAAAAGGAAATCCTGGGCAAGTGACGGGCGAACAGCGCCAGCTGTTCGGATCATGCCGGGGGCATGACCGGTCCGGCGCTCCTCTGGAAGCATGGTCATGACCGCAGCCCCCGCGACGATCTCCGAAGGATCTCCACTCCCTCGCCACGTCGCCATCATCATGGACGGCAACGGCCGCTGGGCGAAGAAGCGGCTGCTGCCACGCATCGCCGGGCACAAGCAGGGCGTCGAGGCGGTGCGGCGGATCAGCCGCGCCGCGCGCAAGCTCGGCATCGAGGTACTGACGCTCTATGCCTTCTCGTCCGAGAATTGGCGCCGTCCCGAGGAGGAGGTCAGCGACCTGATGGGGCTGCTGCGCCACTTCCTGGCGAGCGAGCTCGACGAGCTGGTGTCCGAGGGCGTGAAGCTGCGCGTGATCGGCGGCTGGCGCCAGCTCGCCCCGGACCTCGTCCGGATGATCGACGGCGCGATCGCGCGGACCGCGGACAATCCGGGACCGACGCTGGTCATCGCGCTCAACTATGGCGCGCAGGCCGAGCTCGCCGCCGCCGCGCGGCATCTGGCCGAACAGGCGAAAGCCGGCGCGCTCGACCCGGCAGCGATCGACGAGAAGACCTTCGAGGCCGCGCTCGATACCGGCGACCTGCCGCCGCTCGACCTCCTGATCCGGACCTCGGGCGAACAGCGCCTCTCCAACTTCCTGCTCTGGCAGGCGGCCTATGCCGAGTTCCTGTTCGTCGAGACGCTCTGGCCCGATTTCGACGAGAAGGCGCTGGCCGAGGCGATCGCGCAATATGGCCGCCGCCAGCGGCGCTTCGGGGGCCTGTGAGCAAGTCCAAGTCCGATCTCGCCACCAGACTGGGCGTCGCGTTTGCGCTGATCGGGCTCGCCTTCGCGGCGCTCCTGGCGGGCGGATTGGGTTTCTGGCTGGTGGTGAGCTTCGTCGCGGTCCTGATGATCGGCGAATGGGCGGTGCTCGCCGGCGCGAACGAGAAGGGGCGCAAGCTCGCCCAATATGCGCTGTCGGTGCCGCTCGCGATCATGGCGCCGGGGCTGGCGGCGGGACCCGGGTTCCTCGCGCTCGGCTTCGTGATCGGGGTCTTTTTCTTCCTCGCCGCCGTGACGCGCGGGGCGCAGCTCGCCGCGGGCGCTTTCTATGTCGGCTTGCCGGTGCTCGCGCTGGTCCTGATCCGCGAGCAGCCGAACGGGCTGCTGCTGACCTTCTGGGCGATGGCCCTGGTCTGGGCGTGCGACAGCGGTGCCTTCTTCGCCGGTCGCGCGATCGGCGGGCCCAAGCTCGCGCCG
>CBIFVW010000137.1:0-9805 GCA_966186155.1 uncultured Sphingomonas sp. | reverse complement strand
GGGGGAGGATCAGCTGAATGTCACGCGACCTAGGATATCGGGTACATATCCTAGCGGTCCCAGGGGAAGGCGAGGGTCGGGCGGTTGGCGTAGCGCCGCATGGCGAGGCGGAGCCGCATGCCGCAGCCCGGCTCGAGCCGAAGCGTGACCGTCGAGCTGCCCACCGGGATCGTCCGTCCATTCATGCCCAGCGCCTCGATCCGATGCTCGGCATAGGCGCCGCCCTGGACGATCACCGTCCGCGGCTCGGCGCCGGGATTGACCAGCGTGACTTCGGTCGAGGCGTCGTCGATCGCATGGACCAGCGCCGCCACGTCCTCGGGAACGCCGGCGCGGCGGCGGTCGGCATCGAAATAGCGCAGACGGCAGTGCAGCGGCACGCCGCCCTGGTTGGGCGAAGTGGGGGACCAGCTCGGGCGGCCGATGTGCAGCCCGCCGGTCATCAGCTGGACGAGGCTGGTGACGCTGGCCGGAGTGATGCCGAGCGGCCAGTCGGCGAGGCGGGTGTCGGGGGTCGTCGGGTCCTTCTCGCGCGCGGCCTCGCGTTCGGCGACGCGTTCGAGGTCCTTCCGCATCGCCTGCAGCGGATAGGCGGGGTTCCGGCCCTCGAGGAAGGCGATCCACGGATGGTCGCCGGCGGCCGCGCGGTCGTCCGGGCGCTGGGTCACGTACCAGATCTCGAATCCGTTGGTGCGGTACGGGCCCGGTTTCCAGCCATACCAGCCCTGCGCGCCGTACATGGTCGGCGTCTCGAACCTGCCGCCCTGCTGGCGGCCCGCTTCGTTGATGCGCGCGGTCTGGCGGCGCCACAGCTCGATATAGGCGCCGTCGCCGCTGAGCAGCGTGCCGTTCATGAAGGCGGTGATCGAGCGCGGCACGCGGTTGCGGTCCTCGCGCTTGCCCGTCTGCGGCACGACCGGCGAGAAGCCCCAGCCATAAACCCCGCGCCACCATTCCGGCCCGACGCGGCCGTCGAGCCCGACCTTGCTCGGCAGGATGTCGCCGTTCGCACGCGCGCGCTCGACCCAGGCATCGAGATAGTCGAGCGCCCAGCGACGATAGCGCTCGCCGCCGCCCAGCGCATAGGCGTTGAGGCCCAGGGTGGTCGCCTGCAGGTTCAGGGGATTGTCGCCGACCACGTCGCCATATTCGGCATAATGGTCGAGCGTCTGCTGATAGCTCGTCTCGCCATGCTCCATGTGGAAGCGCGCGCCCGCCTCGAACGGGTCGCCTGCCCAGTCGAGCGGCGTCGCCATGCGCAGCATCGGGCCGCGGCTGCCGTTCATCAGGCTGCGAATGAGCCGGCGGCGCGGGTCGTAGTTGCGGGCGCTCGGGTCGCGGCCGGTGTAGAAATCGGCATAGCGGCGGGTGCGGGCGATCAGGCGGGGGTCGCGCGGCGCCGAGAGGCCCATCACGTTGAAGCTGGTGAGCCCCTCCGAATTGTGCTGCCAGTCCATCTGGACCGGGAATTCGCGATGATACATGCCCTGGCGCGCGATCGGCACGTCGACGGTGCGCGCCGCTGCATATTGCACGAGATGCCCCTCCCAGAAGCGCTGGGCGAGCGCGAGGACGCGGTCCGGTCCGCCCAGGGCGTGCAGCACGACCCAGTCGTTGGTCGCCTCCGCCGCGTCGTCCGGCCCGTCGTTCGCGCCCCAGCGCTCGAACACCCGCAGCCAGCCGCGATCGTCGACATATTTGGCATAGAAGGCCTCGCAGGCCTCCGCATTGCGCGTGAGCAGGCGGCGCTGGAGCAGGGCCCAGTCGGGCGCCGCCATCGGCGTGTCGATCACGAGCGGCCCGGGCGCCGCACGGGCGGCTGCGGGCAGCGCGAGCGTAGCGGCGCCCTGCGCCAGGAACCGGCGGCGGTCCAGCGTCATTCGGGCAGTTCCATCCGGCGGATCGGGCCGGCGACCACCAGGAAGGCGAAGATGGTCATCAGGCAGTGCGCGCCGACGAAGACCAGCGCCATGTCGAACGACCCGGTTGCGGCGACGATGTAGCCGACCGCGATCGGCGTGACGATTCCGGCAAGATTGCCGAACATGTTGAAGACGCCGCCCGAGAGCCCGGCGAGCCGCCGCGGCGCGACGTCCGCCATCACCGCCCAGCCCAGCGAGGCCACGCCCTTGCCGAAAAAGGCGACCGACATCAGCGCGATCACCAGCCATTCCTCCTCGGCCCAGACACAGCCGATGATCAGCGACGCTAGCAGCATGCCGACGACGAGCGGCGCCTTGCGCGCCAAGTCGAGCGAGCCGGTGCGCTTGAGGATCCTGTCCGACACGAAACCCCCGGCAAGCCCGCCCGCGAAGCCGAACAGGGCAGGGGCGGCGGCGGCAAAGCCCGCTTCGAGCACGTTCAGCCCGCGCTCCTTGACCAGATAGATCGGAAACCAGGTGACGAAGAAGTAAGTGAGCACGTTGATGCAATATTGGCCGAGATAGATGCCGAGCATCATCCGGTTCGCGATCAGCCGGCCGATATTGGCCCAGTCGAACGGAGCGGCCGCGCCCGCGGCGCGATCCTCCATCCGGACCAGGCCGCCGCCAGCCTCGATATGGTCGAGCTCGGCCTGGTTGATCGCCGGATGCCGCGCGGGGCTATGGATGAAGCGCAGGAAGACGAGCGTCGCGAACAGCCCGAGCACGCCCATCGTCCAGAATATCGAGCGCCAGCCGAAGCTGTGCGCGAGCCAGCCCATCAGCGGCGCGAAGGCGACGAGCGAGAAATATTGGGCCGAGTTGAAGATCGCCGACGCCGTCCCGCGCTCGGCGGCGGGGAACCAGGCGGCGACGAGCCGGGCGTTGCCGGGAAAGGACGGCGCCTCGGCGAGCCCCACGAGAAAGCGCAGCGCGAAGAGCATCGCCACTGCCGGCACCGCGGCGATCAGGCCCGCGAGCCCCTGGGTCGCAGTGAACAGCGACCAGAGCGCGATCGCGGTGGCATAGACACGCTTGGTGCCGAAGCGGTCGAGCAGTAGCCCGCCGGGTATCTGCGCCAGCACATAGGCCCAGGCGAAGGCGGAAAGGATATAGCCGGTCTGTACCGGCGTCAGGGCGAGCTCCGCCGACGCGGCGCTGCCGGCGATCGAGAAGGTCGCGCGATCGGCATAGTTGATGCTGGTGATCAGGAAGATCAGCGCGATGACGGCATAGCGCACGCGCGTGGGCCTCAAGGCCTGCTCGATCAAGCTCGCTCTCCTTCTGCCCGCGCGTCTCGTCGGCGCCGCTTCGCACAGGCCTATCGGGCGTGCGGGACAGCGTCCAAGCCAAAATGGGGAACGATCGAGCCAGACCTTGGCATGATCCACGCGCTCCTGCGCTCGTGGTCGCCCGATCAGTGCAAGTCGCGCATCGATCCATGTTGGATTGAGGTTGGCAAGCGGCGCGCCATCGCGGGTACCACCCCCTCGATCAAGCCGGCTCGGCACGAAGCCGGCGGACCAAGGGGAGTCTGAGGCCATGTCGCGCACTCGAATTCTGAAATCCGTCCTTGCCCTGTCGAGCGCCGCGGTGGCGCTCGCCGCCGCCGGCGCGCACGCCCAGGCGCTTCCGGAGGATGCCGGCACCGCCCAGGATCAGCCGGCCGAGGCCGAGATCGTCGTCCAGGGCTTCCGCGAGAGCCTCACCAGCGCGCTCGCCGTCAAGCGCAACGAGACCGCCACGGTCGACGCGATCAAGGCCGAGGACATCGCCGAGTTCCCTGACCTCAACCTCGCGGAATCGCTCCAGCGCATTCCGGGCGTGGCGATCAGCCGCGTCAACGGCGAAGGGCGCAACATCTCGGTGCGCGGGCTCGGCCCCGAGTATAGCCGTGTCCGGATCAACGGCATGGAGGCGATCGGCACGACCGGCGGCACCGACAATTCGGGCGGCGTCAACCGCGGCCGCGGCTTCGACTTCAACATCTTCTCGTCCGACCTGTTCAACAGCCTGGCGGTACGCAAGACCGCGACGGCGGACGTCGAGGAAGGGTCGCTCGGCGGCACCGTCGACCTCCAGACCGCGCGTCCCTTCGACTATCGCGAGCCCACCGCGGTGATCGCGGCCGCGGCGAGCTACAACGACCTCGCGCGCAAGGTGAAGCCGCGCGTCTCCGGCCTGGTCACCACCTCGACCGCCGACGGCGTGTTCGGCGTGCTGCTGTCGGTCGCCTATGAGGAGCGCCGCCTGACCGAGGAAGGCGCGAACATCACCCGCTGGACCTATGGCGGGTTCAATGGCGGCTTCAATCCCGCCTCGACCATCGCCGGCAAGACGATCGCCCAGATCAACGACACCAATCCCGAGACCGCGCTCTACCACCCGCGCATCCCCGGTCTCGTCAGCTACGACATCGACCAGAAGCGCTTGGGCGCCGCGCTGTCGCTCCAGTTCCGGCCGAGCGACAGGACCCTGCTCTCGATCGACGGCCTCTATTCGCGGCTCGACGGCACGCGCACCGAGGCGCAGTTCCAGGCGATCGGCTTCAGCCGCTCGGGCACCGGCAAGCCGCAGACGATCATCCGCTCGGGCACCGTCGACGCGAACAACAACATCATCAGCGGCACGTTCGACAATGTCGATCTGCGCGTCCAGTCGCGCTACGACGAGCTCAAGACGGATTTCTACCAGCTCACCGCGACGCTCGACCAGAAGCTCGGCGAGACGCTCAAATTCGGCGCGGTGCTCGGCTATTCGCGGTCCGAGTTCCGCAACCCGGTCCAGACCACGGTCACGCTCGACGCGGCCAACACCAACGGGTTCTACTATGATTTCTCGACGCGCTTCCCGACGATCCGGCCGGGCGTCGACATCGCCAATCCCGCGACCTTCTCCTTCACCAACGGCACCTCCGAGGTCCGCATCCGCCCGCAGACCGTCGACAACAGCTTCACCAACGCCAAAGGCTTCCTCGAGTGGACGGCGGCGCCCGAGCTCAAGCTCAAGGCCGGGGTCGACTGGCGGCGCTTCGAATATGATTCGACCGAGAAGCGGCGCCTGTCGGGCGAGACGGTGGTGACGACGCTCACCGCCGCGCAGCTCGCGCCGCTGCTCACCGGCTTTTCGGGCTTCGGCCGCGGCCTCGACGTGCCGTCGGGCACGCCGACGGCCTGGGTGATCCCCGATCTCGACGCGTTCCAGAACTATCTCAACATCTATGGCAACCCGGTCTACGCGATCGGCGGCGTCGAGAACGCGACCGCGCGCGGCTCGTTCGTGACGGTGCGCGAGGACGATCTCGGCGCCTGGGGCATGGCCGAGTTCAACCTCGCCGAGGCCGGCGTTCCAGTGCGCGGCGACATCGGCCTGCGCTATGTCCGCACTGACCAATTCTCGACCGGTTATGCCAGTCAGGGGGCCACGGTGAACCTGGTGAGCGCCGACCGCAGCTACGAGAACTGGCTGCCCTCGGGCAATCTCGTCTTCGACGTCACCGACACGCTGCTGATCCGCCTGGCCGCCGCCAAGACGATCGCGCGTGCCGGCATCGGCTCGCTGTCGCCCGGCGGCAATCTCAACGTGTCGGGCGGCAACCGCACCTTCAGCTCGGGCAATCCCAATCTCGATCCGACGCGCTCGACCAATCTCGACGCGTCGATCGAATGGTATCCTACGCGCGGCGCGATCTATGCGGTGTCGCTGTTCCAGAAGGACATCGGCACCTTCGTCCAGACCTTGAGCACGACGGTGCCCTATAGCAGCCTGGGCCTGCCGGACTCGCTCCTCGCGGGCACCACCGCGACTCCGAGCGACTCGTTCATCGTCAGCCAGCCGGTCAATTCCAAGGGCGGCCTGCTGCGCGGCTTCGAAGTCAATGTGCAGCAGCCCTTCACCTTCCTGCCGGGCTTCCTCTCCAATTTCGGCCTGCTCGCGAACTACACCTATGTGAGCTCCGACATCGAATATCTGCTGTCGGCGACCGGAGGCGCGACGGTGCGGGCGCCGCTGCTCGGCCTGTCGAAGCACGCGGCCAACGGCACGCTCTATTTCGAGACCCGAAAATTCTCGATCCGCGGCTCGATCGCCTATCGCTCGAAATATCTCACGGCCGTGCCGGGGACCGAAGGCAACGCCTATAACGGTACCAACGCGACGACGAACATCGATGCTCAGCTCTCGTACAACGTCACCGACAGCTTCAAGATCAGCCTCGAGATGATCAACCTCACCGACGAGCGCAACGACCAGTTCGTCGACGAGACCAACCGCCTCAATGTGCTGACCCATAGCGGGCGCCAGTTCGTCCTGGGCGCAAGGCTGGCTTTCTGACGCCTCCGTAGCCAGCTCCAGGTCCTGGGCCGGTTGCTCCCCCCGCAACCGGCCCTTTTCTTCAGGTGCCGGGCTTGAGATAGGGCGCGACGGCGAAGAGCTCGCGCTCCTCGCGGCGGGGATCGTCGATCACCTTGAGCGTGCGGTCGAAGATCATCGTCGCGCGCCTCGGCAGCGTGAAATGCGGCCAGTGCGGGATCCCGGCGTGCTGCGGCGAGCCGGTGCGCGCCAGCGCGATCAGGCTCTCGCTCATCGCCGCCGCGACTCTGCGCGCCTCGGGCGAAGTGCCGGTCATCGACCCCGGCCGGTCGACATTGTCGAACACCAGCGGGATGTCGAGCGTGTGGAAGGCGCCGAGGCGCCCGCCCTCGGCGGGCGAGGGGAAGTCGAGCTGATAGGCCCAGGTCGGCGCGCCGATCCGTGCGCGCTCCTCGGCCTGGATCAGGCTTCCGCGCCACGAGCGGCCGGCGGTCGAAGCGGCGAAGAGCACGTCGCTGGGGGAATAATGAGGGTAGAGCTGGCGATAGCGCGCCACGACCATCGCCGGGTCGAGATCCGCCACCATCTCGGCATCGAGCTTCGCCGGGAGCTCGTCCCAGCTCAGGTGGAAATTGCGCTCGTCGCCGCGCAGGAAATAGCGGGTCTCGTCGTGGGTCGTGCCGCAGATCAGCGGGATCCTCGCCGACTGTATCGGCGCGCCCGGATAGAAGGGATGGCGCGGCGTCGAGCGGCCGTCGAGCACCGACCAGAAGAGGATCCGCTGGTTCGCCTCGATCGGGTCGGGCAGCTCGAGCGCCTCGATCAGCCGCGCGACCGGCATGGTGCGGAGCTCTGCCATGCGCGCGGGCGGGATCTTGAAATGGTCGAGCACCGCGCGAGCGCGGATGCTGGCATGGCGCGGCCCCATGCAGGTGACGTGCTGCCCGCTCATCGTCGCGGCGCGGTGGAATAGTCCGGCGGCGGGCGGCATCGCCATCAGCGTGACGACCTTGGCCCCTCCGCCCGACTGGCCGAAGATCGTCACGCGGCCGGGATCGCCGCCGAACGCCGCGATATTCTCCCTGACCCAGCGGAGCGCGAGGATCAGGTCGAGATTGCCGACATTGCCCGAGTCAGCGAGTTCCGGGCCGCCGAGCCGCGCGAAATAGCCATAGCCGAGGATGTTGAGGCGATGGTTGACGGTCACCACCACCACGTCGCCGCGTGCGCATAGCCGCGTGCCGTCGTAGAGCGGGCTCGATCCCGAACCGCTCGCATGCGCCCCGCCGTGGAAATAGACCATCACCGGCCGCCGCGCGGCGTCGAGCCCGGGCGTCCAGACGTTGAGGAAAAGGCAGTCCTCGCTGGTCGTCTCGTCGATCTCCCGCTGCGGGGCGGCAGGACCATAGGCAAGGGCGTCGCGGATCTCCCCCCACGGCTCGGGCGGCGGCGCGGGCCGGAAGCGGCGGGGCGCCGTGTCCGCGCCGTAGCGGATGCCGAGGAAGCGATGGACGCCGTCCTGCACCCGGCCGCGCACGCGTCCGTGCCGAGTGGTGGCGACCGGATCGGCGACCGGCCGTGCAAGGGCAGGCTCGACCAGCGTACCGGCTAGAATCAGGCCGCCGATAAGGGTGCGACGGTCTAGGAGCGTATCGGCAGGGTTCATCGGTTCACCACCGGAAAGCGCGAACCGCGAGGTGTAGGGCCGAGCGAGCGCCGGCACCAATGCTGATGCCCCGGGCGCCGATGCAGGAAATGCATGCTGCTTGGGTCGAGGCGGAACCGGGCCGATTTTTCGAAGCTGACGCTAAACAAATGCGCGATTCCTCCGACTAGGCCTGCGGGCGACGTCCTGCCGCCCGTCATCCGGGTTGGGGGATCTTCATGGTTGCGATTTTCACCGGCGCGGGCACGGGGTTCGAGCGCGGCTCGGGGAATGTGCTGGGATCTGCCGGGCTGCTGGGCTCGGCGAGCCTGGGGCGTGGCGGCCAGCAGCTGCTTGTCAACGCGGCGAACGGCAACCTGCTGATCAATCGCGGGGACGAATTTCTGGTGGGCCGTGGGCCCGATGCCGGCGTCGCGCGCACCTACAACAGCCTCGGCAACATGTCCGACGACAATGGCGACAATTGGCGCCAGAGCACGCAGCGTGCGATGAGGCTCAACGGGACCGCCAACAGCTGGGGCAGCTCGATCACCCATCGGATGGGCGATGGGTCGGAAGTCGCCTATTATTGGGGCGGCTCCGCCTATGTCACGACGGGCGGGGCGGGTATCCACGACAAGATCGTCATCGACGGCTCGGTGTTCCGCTGGACCGACGGCGACACCGGCGTCGTCGAAACCTATGAGAGCGACGGCGCGACCGATTGGCGCCGCCTCAAGACGGTCGCCGACACCAGCGGCAATGCCGTCACCTATGGCTATACCGGCGACAAGCTCACGTCGATCACGACCGCGAACGGCGAGCAGATCACCTATGGTTGGACCGGCAACCACATCACTCAGGTGAATTCGGGCGATGGCACGCTCACGCGTTATTATTATGATGGCTATGACCGGCTCTCGCAGGTCGATGTCGAGCTGACCGGCGGCGGCAGCAGCGTCTATTCGACTTTCTATACCTATCACGGCAGCTCGAAGCTGATCGCGACGATCAGCGAGACAGACAATTCCTATGTGTCGATCGGCTATGACGGCAGCAATCGCATCACCAGCCTGACCCAGACGGTGTCGTCCGGCGTCACCCGCACGACCAGCCTCGCCTATGGCGAGGGCTATACCAACGTCACCGATCCGACCGGGCAGGTCACGACGCTCCACTATGATTGGACCGGCGCGCTCACCCAGATCACCATGCCTCCCGCCTATGCCGGCGCGGCGCAGCAGACGGTCCAGTTCGGCTATAACGAGGAAGGCGATCTCACCACCGTCACCGATGCCGCCGGGCAGATCACGAGCTATGTCCGCGACAGCTGGGGCGGGGTGGTCGCCCAGATCGATCGGCTCGAGAACATTACCGAGCGCACCTTCAACGCCGCTCATCAGCTGCTTACCGAGACGCGGCCCGGGTCAGGCACCACGCGCTATGTCTACGACAGCGCCAATCGGCTGCGTTTCACGGTCAGCGCCGAAGGCAATGTCGTCGAATATGCCTATAATGGCTACGGCCAGAAGACTTTGGACATCGCCTATACCGGCCAGAGCTACGATCTGACCGGCCTCTCTTCGGAGACGGCGCTCAGCGAAGCGCAGCTGGCGACCTGGAAGGCGTCGCTCGCCGATCCGACCGCCGCGTCGCACGTCGAATATCTCTATTATGCCAACGGCACCGTCTCGCACATCTATCGCTACGGCGCCGCCTATTCGCCGGGAAGTCCGCATGTCGGCGAAGGCTATTCCTACGAAGTCTTCTCCTATGACACCGCGGGGCGGGTGGTCACCAGCACTGTCGCGGGCGAGAATACCCTGGTCTATGGATATGACGGCCTAGGCCGCATGACCTCGCGGGTTGACTTGAACGGCGGGACGACGAGTTTCGCGTTCAACGATGCGGCGACGACGACGGTGGT
>CBIFVW010000136.1:0-9855 GCA_966186155.1 uncultured Sphingomonas sp. | reverse complement strand
TGGACCGCCATGTCGTGATAGCGCCGGTCGCCGGTGATCTCGGCGACGTGGAACAGGTTCTCCGAGATGACATAGGTCTCGTCATAGGGCGGATTGACCTTGCCGATCCGGTCGCGCGAGACGGGCGAGATATAGGGGCGGCACTTCTCGATGATGATCGGGAGCAGCGTCTTCGCCTGCTCGACGCCGCTCAGCCGATAGGCGTCGACAAGGCCGACGACGTACTTGTCCATGACATAGGCCGCCCACTGCGCCTGGGCCTTGGGGCCGGCATAGGGGTTCTCCGCCTTGACCATCGCCTTGCCCCATTCGCTGACGAGCAGGGCGACCTTGTCGTGCGCGGCCCTGTCGCCGGTCGCGGCGCCGAAGCGGGCGAGGCCGGAGATGTACTGGCCCATGGTGAGCCCCGCGACGAAGCCGTCGCGATCGTACCAGCCGCCCATGTCCGGGCCGGGGGCGGGGAGGCCGGCATTCTGGCGGAAGACCTTGAGGACGCGGTCATTGTCGAGCGCTAGATAATGGGCGTGGATGTGATCGAACTGGCGCTTGATGCGGCCCCCGGTGAGCTTGACCGCGCCATAGGGGAATTCGTGCATCGCCTCCCGGCCCTTTAGCGGCGCTACGCCGGCAGGCGTCGCGAGCGCGGGCGACGCGATCGCCCCGAGGCCCGACGCGGCGGCCGCGCAGGTCGCGCAATGCATGAAGTGCCGCCGCGAGAGTTCGTCACGCATTCCAGTCCCTCCGATTACGCCTGCCGTTCCGCAGGTATTTCGAATATGATAGTACTATTATGGCGAGGGACGCAATGCGGCAACGGCCGGAGCGGTCGCTTTCTTGAGGGTCCGATAGGAGGCAATCCCTTCTTCGTCATCCGGCGAAAGCCGGGACCAAGGGTCGCGAGTGATACCACGAGGTTCAAAGCTCCTCCCCCTCCGGGGGAGGATTGGAAAAGCCACCTAGACCGCGGCGTTGCCCGCCCGGGCCAGACCTTCGCCGATGACGTCGCGCATCGCGCGCGCGGCGGCTTCACCGTCGCCGGCCTCGATCGCGTCGACGAGGCGGCCATGCGCTTCGATGCCGGCGCCGCGGCCGCCGGCCTGGCGCATCTGGAAGGAGGCCGCGAGCGTCGTCTCGATGACACCCGAAAGCGAGCCCATCAGCCGGTTGCCGGAGGCGCGGGCGACGGCCTGGCGAAAGGCGAGGTCGGCGTCCGAAAAGGCCGTGTCGTCCCCGCCTGCGGCGCGCATCGCGGCGAGGCTCTGGCGCATGTCGGCGATGTCCTCGGCCGAGCGGCGGACGGCGGCGGCGCGCGCGGCGGCGGCGCCGATCGCCAGCCGCACCTCGGCGAGATCCGCCAGGAAGCCGAGGTCCAGCCCCTGATCGACCTTCCAGCCGAGCACGTCGGCGTCGAAATAATTCCAGTGCGTGCTGTCGAGCACCGTGGTCCCGACGCGCGGCTTGGCGGCGACGAAGCCTTTGGCCTTCAACGTCTTGATCACTTCGCGCAGCACCGTGCGCGAGATCTCGAAGCGGCCCAGCACTTCGGTCTCCGCCAGCTTGGTGCCGGGCGCCAGCGTGCCGGACAATATCTCCACCGCGAGCGTGCGGGCCACCTGGTCGTGATGGGACCGCGTGACGCCGCGCAGCCATTCGCGGCGGCGGGCGGGATCGTCGTGGAGATGGGAGATCTGCTTCAAGGGGCGCATCCAGCTCCGGTCGTGATTTGCCGCCACCTTATGCGTCCAAACATCATACTTTTCCAATCGGCAAATTCGACGCCCCCAAGCCCTCCCTTTTCAGGGGAGGGGCTTGGGAGCATCCCGATCAGAACCGGACGCGCACGCCTCCCGAGACGCGCCGGCCGGTCTTGCGATATTCCTTGGTGCGGTTCTCGGTCACCGAGTAGATGAACTCCTTGGCGTTGTTGAGGTTGATCCCCTCGACGAACACCGTGAAGTGCGAGCCGATGTCGTAGGACAGGCTGGCGTCGAGCTGGCCATAGGCGTCGAAATATTCGGGCTCGCCGTTGCGGCCCGACGCGACCTGCAGGAAATTGTCGCGATAGGTATAGGCGGCGCGCGCCTGGATGCCGTATTTCTCGTAGAAGCCGACCAGGCTGTACGAATATTCGGACAGGCCTTCGAGGCCGAAGGTCACGTTGGCGACGGCGTTGCGATACTGCGCGTTCGAGCTCGTATAGTTGAAGCTGGTCTGGACGCCGAAGCCGTCGAACGGCGCGGGCAGCCAATTCTCGAACGACTGGCGATAGCCGATCTCGAAGCCCTTCACCGTCGCGCCTTCGCCATTGTCGGGCACGGTGACCTGGAAGGTGACCTGGTCGACGAGCTGGGGCGTCGTCACCAGCGTCACGAAGGACTCGATGTCCTTGTAGAAGGCCGCGGCGGAGAGCAGCGATCCAGGCGCGAAATACCATTCGGCGCCGAGCTCGACCTGCTTGGCGCGGAACGGCTGGAGGTCGGGATTGCCGCGGCGGATGGTCTCGTTGCCGGGATTGGTCTGGATCGTCTGACGCGGCGACAGGTCCGAGAGCGTCGGGCGCGTCATCACCTTCGACGCGGCGAGGCGGACCAGCAGATTGTCGGTCAGGTTCAGCCGCGCGTTGAGCGACGGCAGCCAGTCGCGATACTTGCCGCGGAAGCTGACCGGGATGACCGGCGAGACGGTGATGATGTTCTGGCCCTGGCCGTTCGGGCGCGCGCTGAGCACGGTCCGCGAGGCGCCCGACGAGGTATAGTCGGTGTCCTCGTAGCGCAGGCCGACATTGATCGCGAGCGGCAGCCCGCCGACATGGGTGTCGAGCGCGGCCATCACATAGCCGCCCCAGACCTTCTCGTTCACTTCGGACGAAGCCGAGGGAGAGAAGACCGCGGGGTTGAAGGCCTTGCCATCCTGCGCCGCATATTGGTCGACGAGCTCGACCAGGGCACGGGGATCGTAGATCACCCAGTCGCGCAGGATGTTGTTGCCGCCGCCCGAGAAGAAATAGCGGTCGGTGGGCGAGAAGAGCGAGGCGGGCAGCGCCCGGTCCGAGCCGCAATAGGCGCATTGCTCGCCGAACGGAGTCTCGTCGGCGGTGATCGTCTTGATGCGGCTCTGCTTGAACGCGCCGGCGGAAAGCGTGAGCGCGCCGCCGCCGGGCTTCCATTCGACGTCGCCCCGATATTCCTCGATCTCGTCGTCGATGTCCGAGCCGCCGCCCCAGATGTAATAATGCGCGGTGATGCCGTTCGGGTTGGTCGCCGCATTGGCGTAGTTGGGGCTGGTGAAGCCGTAATCGTAGATCGGGCTGCCGCTGCGGCGATCGAACCAATGGTCGATGTTCTTGCGGCGGATGGTGGTGAAGAGGTTGTTCTCCTTGCCGCGGCGGCGCGCGTCGGAGAGCGAGCCGTCGAGGCGGACGCGCAGGTCGTCGGTCGGGCGCCAGTCGACATTGATGCCGAACTGGTCGGTGGTGACGTTGCGGTCGTCATATTGGATGATCTGGTCGACGAAGCCGCCCTGGTAGCGCTGGTACACCGCCTCGCCATTCTCCACGACCTGCTCGACGAGCGTGCCGCCCGAAAAGTCATAGGCGAGGCCGGTCTGCTGCTCGATGAAGCGCGCCTTGGAGAAGAGCGTGTCGATCGTCACGGTCAGCTTGTCGCTGGGGCGCATCTGCACCGATCCGTTGACCGCCCAGCGCGTCATGTCGCGCTCGAAGAAGAAGGGCGACAGGTTCGACGGCATCGACACGTGCGTGAACGGCGCGACGTTCGGGCCGATGCGCGCCCCGGGGACCCCGTTCACTGCGTAATAGGAATCGGTGCTCGAGCGATAGACATGGCCTGCGCCGATGGTGAACTCGTCGTCGCGGTTCTCCTGCTTGGCATAGACCGCGGCGAGCGCGACGCCGAAGCTGCCGGACGTGTTGCGCCAGCTCGCGACGCCGGAGAATTCGGGGTTCCAGGTGTCGGCGATCTCGGACCACATGCCCGAGGCGGAGCCGGCGAACTTGAAGCCCGCGCGCTGGTCGAGGGGGCGCAGCGTCTTGACGTCGATGGTCGCGCCGATCGACGATCCCATCAGGTTCGCCTGGGGCGACTTGTAGACGTCGGCGCCCGAAATGACTTCGGAGGGGATCACGTCGAACGAGAATTCGCGGCCGCTATTGTCGGTGGCGAGCGTGCGGCCGTTGACCGTCACCGCGTTGAACTTCGGGCCGAAGCCGCGGACGGTGACGTAGCGGCCCTCGCCGCGGTTGCGCTCGATGGTGACGCCGGCGACGCGCTGGAGCGATTCGGCGACATTCTGGTCGGGCAGCTTGCCGAGATCCTCCGCGACGATCGAATCGACGACGGCGACCGCGTTGCGCTTGATGTCGATCGCTGCGCGCTCCGATGCGCGGATGCCCGTCACGACGATGGCTTGTTCTTCCTCCGCTTCTCCTGCGGCAGGGGGCGTCGCCTGGTCCTGGGCGAGCGCGGGCCGCGCCGCGATCAGCGCGCCGCCGGCGACGGCCGCGAGAAGCATCGTGCGTCGAATGTCGAATCTGTGGCGCATGGCGCGATCCCCTCCAGGTCCCATTTGTTTGGCGGGGACCATGCCGAATCGAGGGAAGTGAGTCAAATTATCATAATATGTATGATGATGTTCAGCGCACCGAGCGGATCGGAAGAACGCAGAGCGCCGAGCCGAACACGAAGAGCACCGCGGCCCAGAAGATCGCGCGATAGTCGTTCCCGAAGACGTTGAGCAGGATCGCCGCCATCACCGGGCTGAGGATCTGGGGGATGTTCACTGCGGTGGTGAGAATGCCGAGATCCTTGCCCTCGTCGCCAAGCGCGCTCTTCGGCAGCACCTGCGTCATCAGCGCCATGTCGATCGACATGAACATGCCGTAGCCGACCCCGATGATCGCGGCATAGGCCCACATGCCCTGCATGCTGGGCATGGCGAGCGGCGCCACCATCGCGCAGCCCATGATCAGGCTGCCGAGGATCACGAACGGCTTGCGCGCCTGATAGCGGTCCGAGAGCCAGCCCGAGCCGAGCGAAGAGATCACCAGGCAGATCAAGGTGACGATCGCCATGTTGGCGATGGCGATGTTCGACGCGTCGTCGCCGAGCCCGACATAGTCGCGCAGGATGTAGAGCAGGTACGCGGCGACCGCCTGATAGCCCATGTAGATGAAGAAGCGGCTCGCGAACGCCCAGGCGAAGTCGGGATGCTCGCGCGGGGAGATCCAGAAGCCCTTGAGGAACGCGCCCCAGTGCATCGGTCGGCGCGGCGTCGCGTCGCTCGGCGGCTCGCGGTTGATCGCGACGAAGGCGAGGCACGAGACGGCGATCGCCCCGGCGAACAGGCCATAGGCGAGCACGCGCTCGCCGGCGAGATAGCCGGCGACGACCGTGCCGGCGGTGAGCCCCGCGGTCATGCCGGCGCCGACGATGCCCGAGACGCCGCCGCGGGTCTCCGGGGCGAAGCGGTCGGCGATCAGCGTCGTCATCGCCGGCTGCATCGAATTATAGGCGACGACCGCCATCACCCACAGCACCATCACCGACCAGAAGCTGGTCATCCACGACACGCCGAACAGCGCCGCCGATCCGATCAGCGAGGCGATCGCGATCCAGGGCGAGCGGCGGCCCCAGCGGCTGCGCGTGCGGTCGGAGAGCGCGCCCGCGATCGGCGTGGTGAGCGTCGAGAAGACCGAAGTGATCGCGAACAGCAGCGCGAGGTTGTTGGCCTTCGATCCCTCGTCGAGCTCGGCGATCTGGTTGGGGAGCAGCACGCCGAGCACGCCGCTGTAGAGCGCCATCAGCAGGAAGAAATTGACCATCAGCGACAGCTGGAGCTTCGCGCGCTCCTGGCCGAGCACATAAGGGGCCATCTTCGCCGCCGTCGCCGTCATATATATTCCTGCCGCACCGGACGGGGAGCGGAATCCGGCACCAGGCGCAGTCCCTCGCGGCGCGCGCGGTGGTGCGGGCCGCCCACGGCTCCCCAGCCGGGCGCCCCGCCGGGCGCGAGAGCCGTCTCGTCGACGGTGATCCCGAGGCCTGGCGCGTCGCCCAGCCGGATGCCGCCGTCGCCGATCTGCTGGTCCACCGTCAAGCCGGTGGGCCAGTTCACGTCCTGCACTTCGATCCCGATCATGTTGGGCAGCGCGGCGGCGGCATGTGCGATCGGATTGCCGTCATAGCCGACGGGCGAGACCGGCAGGTTGCGCGCATGCGCGGCCATTGCGACGCGAAGGAAATGCGTGACGCCCCAGACGCTGCCTGCCTGGACGACGTCGACCGCGCCCGCATCGAACAGCGGGCCGAACTGGTCGAGGCCGGTGAGGTTCTCGCCGGTCGCGACCGCGGCGCGGCACGATCGCGAGATGCGCGCATGGCCCGCCGCGTCCCAGCGACGCACCGGCTCCTCGATCCAGGTGAGGTCGAGCCTGGTTTCGATCTCGGCCAGGTGCCGCACCGCCTGCTTGACGTTCCACGCCTCGTTGACGTCCAGCATCAGCGCGGGCCGCGACGTGTTGGCGGAGAGGATGTCGCGGGCGGCGAGGAGGCGGGCGATGTCGCGTGCAAGGTCTTGCCCCCCTTTGACCTTGGCCGAAGCGAAGCCGCGCTCCGCCCAGCCGCGATAATGGCCCTCGAAGGCGTCGTCCGAGAGCCCGTGGCAGAGCCCCGAGGCATAAGCGGGCACGAACCGGTCGAGCGCGCCCAAGGTGCGCCACAGCGGCTCGTCCGCCATCTTGGCCTTCAAGTCCCACAGCGCCATGTCGATCGCGGCGATCGCGCCATAAGTGGCGCCGGCATGGCCGCTCTTGAAAACATGTGCGAGCATCGAGTCGTAAAGTGCCGTCACCGCGCGCGGATCCTGTCCCTCCACCGCGGGGAACACGCGCGCGACATCGGCGTGCTGGCCGAGCCCGACGCCGGTGAGCCCGCCATCGGTCTCGAGCAGCAGGATCGGCACCTCGGTGATTCCCGACGCGACGACGCCGTTGACGTCGCCGACGGGGCGCCCCCAGTCATGGGTCGTGGTCAGGCTGCGGTATCCGGTGATCTTCATTCTACGGCAGCTTCCCCATGGACCAGGCCTTGCGCGCCCGCTTCGGAAACATAGTATGTATTATCTTTCCAAATCCGCAAGGCCTTGACGCTGCGGGGGCTGCGGTTCCATCGGTGGGGAAGGAAGAAGCGTGAGCGAGAGAGAAGAATGACGACCAACCCCGCCGCGCCGCCGCAACGGCTCCGCCGTCGCCCGCGCCTCTCCACCGCGGTGGTCGAGGACCTGGTCAACGCGATCGTGATGGGCACCTATCCGATCGGCACGGCGCTGCCGCCCGAGAACATCCTGTGCGACATGTACGACGTCAGCCGCACGGTGGTGCGCGAGGCGACGACGGCGCTGACCGAGAAGGGCCTGGTCGTCTCGCAGCAGGGACGCGGCACGATCGTGTGCGACAGCCGCGGCTGGAACATGCTCGATCCGATGATCCTGTCCGCGCTGTTCAAGGGCGAGGACGGGCTCCGCTATCTCGACAATCTCTCCGAGGTCCGCACCCTGCTCGAGGCGGCGATGGCGGCCAAGGCGGCGGCCAACGCCACGCCCGAGACCGTCGCCGAGCTCACCGAGCAGATCGAGAAGCTCGAGGGGCTGGTCGCGATGCCCTCCGCCTATGTGCACGAGGACATCAAGTTCCACGACATCATCATGCGCATGTCGGGCGACCGGCTGAGCAAGGCGATCATCGACGGCATCCAGTCCGAGGCGCTGCGCACCCACGCCTATTCGGGCAAGCTCAGCGTCGAGCATGTGCGCGAGACGCAGGACGCGCACCGCAAGGTCTATGAGGCGATCGCGGCGGGGGATCCCGAGCGGGCGTCGAAGGCGATGCGCGACCACATCGCCGGATCCTGGGACAAGCGCCGCGCGCGGCCGCGGGGGTAGGGGCATCTGTCTTGATCCTCCCCCTGGCGGGGGAGGTGTCAGCCGAAGGCGGACGGAGGGGGCGGATGCCAGAACATGGCGGCGTGCCTCCTCCCCCTCCGTCGCGCTGCGCGCGCCACCTCCCCCTGGCGGGGGAGGATCAAGTCGCCTGCTCCGCCAGCGCATAGATCCGTTCCATCTCGACCCAGGTCTGCCCGGGCGCGAAGGGCAGGGGCTTTTGGAGGCCGGCCATCATCCGGTCCCAGGCGGCGACGTCGGGATTGGCGGCGTCGCGTGCCCGCTTGACCTCCGGATCGGGGGCGGCGTCGCTGTCCTGCTCCAGGACCATGAACAGCCGGTCGCCGACCAGCCAGATCTCGAGCGCCGCGACGCCGTCGGCGCGGATCGCGGCGTTCACGGCCGGAGGCGGACCGCCCGGCGCATGCCAGCGGCGATAGGCGGCGATCACGTCCGGATGGTCGTGCAGGTCGACGGCGAAGCAGCGGCGGACGATCGGCATGCGGATTCCCTGGACGGTCGATTGACGGGCGCGGCCATCCTGCCCTAAACATCATATGTCTTACAACATAGCGGAGCGGATGGGTGCCTGGTCTCTACGGCGAACGCATGTCCCGGCGCGAGCTCGCCGCGCGATCCGGTTCCCTGTCGCAATTCGCCGGCGTCCGCCTCTCGACGCTGGGCGACGGGGTCGAGCGCGGCGTGCGGCAGCTCGAATTCCGCACCGGCACGGGGCTCCGCTTCACCGTGCTCGTCGACCGGGCGATGGACATCGCCGAGTGCGAGCACAATGGCCGCGCCATCGGCTGGCATTCGCCCTCCGGCTTCCGGCATCCCGGGCTGCACGACTATGAGGGCGAGGGCGGCCTGGGCTGGTTCCGCTCGATGTCCGGCCTGCTGATCACCTGCGGGCTCGACCATGTGCTGTTCATGCACGACGACCCCGCCGGCCATTATTTCTACGGCCCGCGCGAGAAGGTCTCGTCCTCGCTCCACGGCCGGATCGGCACGATCCCGGCGCGGCTGACCGGCTATGGCGAGGCCTGGAACGGCGACGAATGCGTGCTCTGGGCCGAGGGGATCGTCCAGCAGTCGACCGTGTTCGGCGAGGATTTGCACCTGATCCGCCGGATCGAGGCGGATGTCGGCGGCAACGCGATCCGGCTGCACGACCGGGTGGTGAACCACGGCTTCTACCGGACGCCGCACATGTATTGCTACCATGTCAATGTCGGCCATCCGGTGGTGGCGGAAGGCGCGCGCTACGTGGCCCCGGTCCGCGACGTGATCTGGGCGGCGCACGAGCCGGAATATCGTGCGCAAGGCGTGGGTTACCGGACATTGCCGGCACCGATCCTGAACTTCCACGAGCAGGTATGGCAGCACGAAATGGCGGCGGACGCCGCGGGGCGGGTCAATGTCGCGCTGGTCAACGAGGCGCTCGGCCTCGGCTTCGAGGTCGAGACGCTGAAGCGCCAGTTCCCGGCGATGTACGAATGGCAGAACCTGCACGCCGGCCATTATGCGGTGGGCATCGAGCCTTCGACCAACCATGTGCTCGGCAAGGACTTCGCGCGCGAGCGCGGCGAGTTGATCTGGCTCGAGCATGGCGAGGAGCGGCGCTACGACAGTGTGTTCCGCGTCCTGCCCGATGCCGATGCCGTCGCCGATGCGGTGCGGCGGATCGAGGGCATCGCGAAGCAGCCCGACGACGAATATCCCGCGCCCTCCGGGGTGTTCCCGCCGATCGGAGGTGAGGCGTGACGGGCGTGCTGGGCATTAAGCCCTTCCCCGAAGGGGAGGGGCTTGTCGCATGAAGGGCCGCACCGTCCTCTACACGGGCGCCGCGGGCGGGCTGGGGCTCGACACCACGCTGCTGCTGATCGAGCGCGGCGCGACGGT
>CBIFVW010000135.1:0-9929 GCA_966186155.1 uncultured Sphingomonas sp. | reverse complement strand
GCGGGCAGCACCGCGCCGCCCTCGACCGCCGCGCGCGCCGGCGCGCCGAGCACGCCGTAGAGCGCCGCCGACATGGCGAAGGCGATCATCAGCCGGATGCGGCCGGGGATCGTATCCTCGCCGAACACCGGCAGCAGCATGAGCACGGCGCCCACGCGCGCGAAGACGATGAAGAAGGCGGAGACCTGGAGCTCCAGGTCGGGCGGAACGGTCATCCGCCGGTCACGATCAGGTCGCTGATCTTGCCCATGAAGTCGCCCATCGCCTGGCCGATCGTCGGCAGCATCAGCAGGAAGACCAGCCCCATCGCCAGCATCTTCGGGACGAAGGTGAGCGTGGTCTCCTGGATCTGGGTGAGCGCCTGGAGCAGGCCGATCAGCGTGCCGACGATCAGCGAGGTGATCAGCAGCGGCCCCGCGACCGTGAGCACCAGCATCAGCGCGGACTGCGCGAGCGCGAGGACCTGGGTAGCGGGCATCGCGACTAGATCTGCATCCGCATGATGTCGGTATAGGCGCTCACCACCCGGTCGCGCACCGCGACCATGGTGTCGAGCGCTGTCTCGGCGGCGCCGATCGCGGTCACCACGTCGATGAGGTCGCCCTTGCCGGCGACCTGCATCGCCGAGGCCTTCTCGGCCGCGCGCATCTGCTGCGCGGTGCCGGAGACGAGGTCCTCGACCATGTCGCCGAACCCGCCCGCGCCTTCGCCCGGCTTGACCGGCGACGACGGCTTCGCGCCGCCAAGGCCCGCGACGCGGCCATAGGCCGACATCGCGTCGAGTGCTCCGATGGACATTGCTGGATCCCCCTTGTTGCTTATTTGAGCAGGTCGATGGTGCGCATCGTCAGGCTCTTGGCGGCCTCGATGGCATTGAGATTGGCTTCGTAGCTGCGCTGCGCGGCCTTCATGTCGGCGGCCTCGATCAGGCCGTTGACGTTGGGCTTCAGCACATAGCCGTCCTTGTCCGCGGCCGGATGGCCCGGCTGGTAGACGCGGGTGAAGTCGCTCTTGTCGGTCTCGATCGAACGAACCTTGACGCCCGTGCCTCCCGTCGTGCGGTCGAGCTCGGCGGAGAAGCTGGCGATGCGGCGCCGATAGGGCGTACCGCCCGGCGTCTGCGCGACCGAATCCTGGTTGGCCAGGTTCTCCGCGATCACGCGCATGCGCAGCGACTGGGCGCGCAGGCCCGACGCCGAAATGCCGAGCGAGGTCTTGAGGTCCATGATCGTCCTTCCAGAGGGCCCGCGAGGGCCGTTTCCTCCATTGTAGGCAAAAATTGCCGCACCGGGCCCCGAACGCGGAAAAAAGGTTCCTATAAGTCATCCTGAAAGGACGTTCGCATGTCGGTGCTCGAAGGAATTATGGTCGATCTCTCGATCGTGCTGGGATCGGCCGACGTGCCGATCCGGCAGATCCTGCAGATGAGCCGCGGGGCGATGATCCCGCTCGATTGCGGGCAGGACGATCCGACGCTCGTCTATGTCAACGACGAGCTGGTCGCGAAGGGCCGCATCCTCGTCGACGGCGAGGTCATGTCGCTCGAAGTCACCGAGCTCGTGAAGAAGCAGCGCCACTGATGGACATCCTCTCGATGCTGCGCACCCTGGGTGCGCTCGGCGTGGTGCTCGGGATGCTCGCGGGCGCGCTCTGGTTCGTCCGCCGCTACGACGTGAAGCTGCCCGGCCGCGTCTCGGCCACGCGGCGCAAGCGCGTCGAGCTGGTCGAGCGGCTGTCGGTCGACGCCAAGCGCTCGATCGCGCTGATCCGCCGCGACGGCTGCGAGCATCTCATCCTGATCGGGCCCGAGGGCCATGCCACGATCGAGACCGGCATCATCGCGCCGCCCCAACCCGCGGAAGAAGCGCAGGCGCCGGCCGCGAACCTCGCCGAGGACATCGCCGCCTTCCGCTCGAATTTCGGCAGGCTCGTCGAGCTGCCCGGCGCTCCGGCCAAGCGCAAGCGCGTCCGCCAGCCCCGCGACACCGCGCGCTGGAACCGCGCTGCGGTGCGCGAGGCGCTCAATGCCTAGAAAGCTGCTGGCGGCCGCGGCCGTTCTGATCCTCGCGCCCCTGGAGGCGCATGCGCAGGCGCAGGGCACCACCCTGACGATCGGCGGCGACGGCGCGCTCTCGGCGCGCGCGATCCAGCTCGTGCTGATGCTGACCGTGCTCAGCCTCGCGCCGGGGCTGCTGATGACCGTCACCAGCTTCACGCGGATGGTGGTGGCGCTGTCGCTGCTGCGCACCGGCATCGGCGCGCCCGGCGTGCCGCCCAACCCGGTGGTGATCAGCCTCGCGCTGTTCCTGTCGATGTTCGTGATGGCGCCGACCTTCGAGAAGGCGTGGAACGAGGGCGTCGATCCCTATACCAAGGGCAAGATCACCGAGCAGGCGGCGTTCGAGAAGACCGCCGAGCCGTTCCGCAAGTTCATGCTGAGCCAAGTGCGCGAAAGCGACCTGAAGCTGTTCGCCGACATGAGCGGCAAGCAAGTGGCGAGCCGCGCCGATACGCCGCTCGCGACGCTCGCGCCGGCCTTCATGATCTCCGAGCTCAGGCGCGCCTTCGAGATCGGCTTCCTCCTGCTGCTGCCTTTCCTGGTGATCGACCTCGCGGTCTCCGCCGTCCTGATGGCGATGGGCATGATGATGCTCCCGCCGCCCACGATCGCCTTGCCCATGAAGATCATCTTCTTCGTGCTGGTCGACGGCTGGGCGCTGGTCGCGGGCTCGCTGGTGAAGAGCTTCGCGGGGGGCTGAGCTACGCCCCACTACCCTCCGTCATCCCGGCGAAAGCCGGGACCCGGGATTTCTCTGCCGTATCGCCCGCGACTCTGGATCCCGGCTTTCGCCGGGATGACGGAAAAGGGCAGGTCCAGCCACCCAATCCCCACGCAATGTAGGATTTCGCTGCTCCACATCGTGGAGCCGGCGACGCCTCAGCCCTGGGCCGAGGCGCTCTCGATCCAGGCGGCGAGCTCGGGATAGGGGATGATGTCGTGGAAGACGACGCCGGCCCATTCCTCGTTGCTCCAGCGCGTGGTGCAGCGGCGCGAGGGCAGGCCGGGGATCGACAGGATCACTTCGGTTTCGGGGCGCGGCGGGCGCGGCAGGCGCAGGCGGGCGCCGCTCTGCGACACGTCCTCCAGGATCACGTCGATCGTGCGGCCATAGCTGCTGATCCGCGCTGGGCTGTCGACCTTGAAGCGCGGGGCGCGCGGGCGATCGGTGCGGACCGCGGCGAGCCGCGCCTCGCCGAGCACGCGGCCGACCTCGATCGTCTCGGTGAGGCGGACGCCGGCGCAATTGTCCTCGGCCCACATCACTTCGCCGCTGAACATCTCGCCGCGCAGCTCGACCGTGAGCGTCTCGCTCACCGTGATCGGCGCGGGCGTCTCGATCATCATGCCCGTCTCGGAGAGGTTGCGGATGCGGCAAAGGTGCGCGCTCCGGTCCCGACGATGGAGCCGGGCGACGAGCAGGGTCTTCACCGCATGGCGCGATTCAGCCCTTTCATCGTACGAGCCTGTCTGCACCGCGTGCAACCTTGCCTCCCTCTTTTGGCGCGTTTGCCTGTTCTCATTATAGAGGAGATGCTGGGCTCCAACGCCCAACCTTAACAAATGTTCAGGCGGGAACCGCCTGGGTGATCGCCACCTTGCGGACCATGCCGGCGCCGAACGCCTCGGGGGCGACCGACATCACCAGCTTGCGGAACTCCTCGACATTGGGGAGCTGGCCGTCGGGGCCGGCGGCGAGCGGCGTGCGGAAGGTGCGCATGTTGATCGCATGCAGCAGCAGCGGCAGTCGTGCGTTGACGAAAGCCAGTTGGTCCTTGGGGACCTCGAGCTGGATCTGGAACTGAGTGTAGCCGGCGAGCCGCCCGTCGGCGAACACGAGCGGCGCGAGTATCTTGTCGACCGCGACGAAGGCGGGGTCTTCCTCGGGCGCCTTCGCGAGCGCGCCGGCGGGGCGCGGGCCGAGCAGCAGCAGCGTGCCGAACGCGGCGGCCCCGCCCAGGCCCAGCCCGGCGGCGATGATGACGAGGGTGAACAGCAGCTTCTTCATGCCGCCCTAGAATTTGAAGCTCGTGTCGCTGGGCAGCGACGAAGGCTCGGCCTTGAGCACGATCGTGATGCGGCGGTTCTCCGGCCGGCCGGGCTGATCGGGATAGACCGGCTTGGTCGCGCCCATCGCGACGATCTCGCTGAAGCGGTCGGGCGTCATGCCCGAGGCGATCAGCGCCGAGCGCGCGGCGAGCGCGCGGGCACCGGAAAGGCTCCAATTGGCGTCGCTCTGGCCGCCGGTGCCGTCGGTATGCCCCTCGATCGCGATCTGTGCGCCCGACTGGGCGAGCTTCGCCGCGACCCGGGCCAGCATCGCACGGGCATAGGCGTTGAGCTCGGCGGTGTTGGGGCGGAACATCGACTGGCGATCGGTGTCCATCAGCGTGATGCGCAAGCCGTCGCGGCCCTGCTGGATGTCGACGCTCTTGCGCGCCTGCTGGTCCTGCGAGACCTGATCGAGCGCCACCTGCAGCTCGGTCGCGATCACGCGCATCGAGGCGTCGGGCACATTGGCGGTGCCCCCGCGCGCGGCGCCGATGGTCGCCGCGTTCGAAGTCGGGGTGCCCATCGCCTTGGTCGTGTCGGTCGCCGATTTGCGCGCCTGGCCGCCGGCGCCTTCGGACACGCCCTGCACCGGAGTGGAGGGCGCAGTGTCGGCGGTGACCGAGGAGAAATACTGGGCGAGTCCCTTCAGCCGCTGCTTGTCGGGGTTGGCGATCAGCCAGAGCAGCATGAAGAAGGCCATCATCGCCGTCACGAAGTCGGCATAGGCGACCTTCCACGCGCCGCCATGATGGCCCGCGGCGATCTTCTTGACCCGCTTGATGACGATCGGCCGCTCGTTGACCACGCGCGGCATGTCAGGCGTTCCTGATCGCGAGGCGCATGCGGTCCTGCACCGCGCCCAGGCGGATATGGCTGATCGCGCTCAGCGAATCCTCGCCGCCCGCGATCCGCTCGAGCAGGTTCACGCATTCGTCGGCGTGCTGCACGAGATAGTCGAACGCCTGGAGCTGCTCGAGATAGGAAGTGGCGAAATGCTCGTCGCTCACCAGCACCTCGGCCAGCGCCTCGAGCTTGTCGCGCATCTCGCGGATCTCGCCGGCGAGCATGGTGTGGATCGCGCTCGAAAAGCGATCATAGCCGGGAAGGGCGGCCGCCGGGGGCTGGGAGGGGACCGGAAGGCACGACATCAGAACAGCTCCAGCTCTCCGCCGTGAACCGGCGTGTTGACGGGAAGGGCCGGGCGCTCGGCGACCTGGTCGGCCACCTTGGTGCAGCGACTGCGGCCCTCATAGGGGAGGAACTCGATCTTGCGCGCCAGACTGCCGCCCAGATCGGCATGGGCGACATGGATCCCCTCGGTTTCCATGAAGCGCCGCGCGAAGGCCGCGTTGGACGAACCGATCGCGCCCAGGCCCGACAGGATGTTGGCGCCGCCATAGAGATGCGCCTGGAGCCGGGTGCGCTGGCCGCCCTTGGCCATCATCGCGTTGATCAGCAGCTCCATCGCGTGGACGCCGTAGCGCGCCAGCTCGGCGCCGGAGACGCGATGGTTCGCGCCGGGCTCGCCGAGCAGGAAATGGTTCATGCCGCCGACCTTGGCGACCGGATCGTACAGGCACGCGGCGACGCAGCTGCCGAGCAGCGTCGACACGATCACGTGCGGCTCGGAGACGACCGCATTCTCGCCCTGGACGATCGGGATCCGGCGCATCAGGTCAACTCGCCGAACACGCGCTCGATCTTCTCCTTCAGCGCGGCGGGCGCGAAGGGCTTCACGACATAGTTGTTGACGCCCAGCGCCGCGGCCTTCTGGACGATCTCCTTGTCCGCCGAGCCGGTGAGCATGATGAACACGGTCTTGCCGATCACCGGATCGCCGCGCACGGCCTCCAGGAACTGGAGCCCGTCCATCTCGGGCATGTTGTAGTCCGAGATGATGAGGTGAACGCGGTCCGCCTTGACCGCCGACAGCGCCTCGGGGGCACTGGGCTTGTCGCGCACGTCCTTGAAACCGAGATCCTGCAATGCGCGCCGGATCATCGCGCGCATGCTGGTCTGGTCGTCGACCACCATCACCTTGATCTGTGCAGCTGCGGGCATCAGACGCTCCCAATCTTCTCACGGCATGCCCGGAGGATCGCCTCGGGCATCGCCGACAAACCGACTTCCTTTTCGACCCCGCCCAGCTCTCCGGCCGCGCGCGGCATTCCCCATACGACGCAGGTCTCGCGCGTCTGACCGAGCGTGCGCGCGCCGTTGCGGCGCATCGCGAGCAGGCCCTGCGCGCCATCCGCGCCCATCCCGGTGAGGATCACGCCCACCGCGGCGGCGCCGAGCGGCGCGACCGAACGGAACAGCGCATCCACCGACGGGCGGTGCCCCGTCACCGGATCGCCCTGCCGGAGCCGGATCTTGCCATCGATGCCTCCATTGAGCTCCATGTGCGTCTCACCCCCAGGAGCAATATAGACGGTTCCCGGGACTACCGGTTCGCCGCCCCGCGCTTCGACGACACGGACGCGGCATTCGGCGTCGAGCCGCTGCGCGAAACTATGGGTGAAGGCCGCCGGCATGTGCTGGACGACCAGCACCGGCGGGCAGTCCTCGGGCAGCGCCGGGAGCAGCGAGAACAGCGCCTCGACGCCGCCGGTCGACGATCCGATCGCGATCAGCCGCTCGCCGAAGCCGCCGCCCGTGCTGGGCTGGACCGGCAGCCGCTGCGGTCCGGCGCGCGCGACCGATCGGGCGGCCGCCTTTACCTTCTCGCAGAGCAGAGCGGCATCGCGCTCGATGTCCTCGGGCGTGCCCGAAGGCTTGGTGACATAGTCGACCGCGCCGAGGCGGAGCGCCTCGATGGTGACCTCGGCGCCGCGCGCGGTGAGCGTCGAGCACATCACCACCGGCATCGGGCGAAGGCGCATGATCCGCTCTAGGAAGGACAGGCCGTCCATCCCCGGCATCTCGACGTCGAGCGTCAGTACGTCGGGGTTGAGCGTCTTGATCATCTCGCGCGCCGCAAAGGGCTCGGGCGCCATGCCGATCACTTCGATGCCGGGGTCGGCCGAGAGCATGCGGTTCAAGGTCGCGCGCATCGAGGCGCTGTCGTCGACGATGAGGGTGCGGACGGGGTTCATCCCTGCGTCTCCGGTTTTTGGTAGATGGTGTGACCGCACGAGCGCATCCGCGTCGCGGCGGGGCCGATCAGCCGCTCCGAATGGCCGATATAGAGATGGCTGCCCGGCGCGAGCTGGGCGACGAAGCGCTGCTCGAGCTCCTCCTTCGCGGGATCGTCGAAATAGATCATCACGTTGCGGCAGAAGATCGCGTCGTACGCGGCCTTGAGCGGCCAGGGCTCGAACAGGTTGAGCACGCGCGCGGTCACCAGCGCGCGCACTTCGTCGGCCATCACGAAGCCGCCCGGGGCGGGACGCATCCACAGGCTGCGATAGGGCTCGGGCACGCCGCTCGCCGCCTGCTCGGCATAGAAGCCGCGCTGGACCGCTTCGACGACGTGCGGCGCGATGTCGGTCGCCAGCAGGCGGATATCGGCGTTGCGCACCCACGCGGCCGAGCCGCGATCGGGGCCGAGCAGGCACATCGCGATCGTGTAGACCTCCTCGCCCGAGGAGCAGCCCGCCGACCAGATCCGTACCGGCCCGCGCTTGCGCTGGAGCGTCGGCAGCACCGCCTGGCGGAGATGGTCGAAATGGTGCGGCTCGCGGAAGAAGTGGGTGTGGTTGGTGGTCAGCGCCACCACCATCGCGTGCCGCTCCGCCGGGTCGCTCTGCACCAGCGCGACATAGTCGCTGAACCGCGCCAGCCCATGCTCGCGCAGGCGCCGCGCGAGGCGCGACTGGACGAGCGTGGTCTTGGCCCCGTTCAATGCGATGCGCGCGTCGTCGTGCAGGATCGCGGCGATGGTCGCGAAATCGCGGGGCGAGAGCTCCGCGGTTCCGGCCGTCATTGCTGTCATGCCGCCGGCGAGCGCCGCGGCGCCCCCGGCGGGGCTCATGCCGCGAGGTCCAGGTGGCGCGTGAGGCTGAGGGCGTCGAGGTCGAGGAGCAGCACCATCGTGCCCTTCTCGTCGCGCGTGCCGTCCTTCTGGCGCATCGCGATGCGCACCAGGCCGGCGATCACGCTGGGCTCGATCGTCTCGACTTCGGGCGCCGGCTGGACGTCGGCCTCGCCGATCGCGACGATGTCGTTGACTTCGTCGACCAGGAAGCCCGCCTGCTTGCCCGCGATGTTGACGACCAGGATGCACGAGCGCGCGTGGAGCACGCTCGGCTCCCAGCCCAGCCGCTCGGCGAGGCCGACGACGGGGACGACGTTGCCGCGCAGGTTGGTCACGCCCTTGATGAAGCCGGGCACGTTGGGAAGCGGCGTCGGCGTCTCCCATTCGCGGATCTCGATCAGCGCCCCCATGTCGATGCCGAAGGTCTGCTGGCCGAGCGAGAAGGTGACGATCTTGCGGTCCGCCACGGCGGCGTTGTCGGTTTCGGTGGTCATGCTGCCAGTCCTTTGGGCGTGAAACGGGTGGAGTGCGTCGAGGCGACCAGTGCCTCGATGTCGAGGATCAGCGCGATCGAGCCGTCGCCGAGGATGGTGGCGCCGCCCAGGCCGCGGATCGGATGCAGGTTCTGGTCGAGGCTCTTGATGACGACCTCGCGGCGATCGTCGATCGTGTCGACGACCAGGCCGACCTTGCCCGAGGTCTCGCTCTCGACGATCACCACGAGCGAATCCTCGATCGGGCGATCGTCGTTGAGGCCGAAGATCTCGGTCGCGCGCTTCACCGGCAGATATTCGCCGCGCATGTCGATCACTTCGCTGTCGGGCGCGGTGCGCTTGACCTGGCCCGGCTCGGGCTGGATCGTTTCGAGCACATGGGTCAGCGGCAGCACGAAGCGCTGGCCGGCGAGGCGGACGATCATCCCGTCCAGGATCGCCAGCGTGAGCGGCAGGATCATCGTGAAGGTGGTGCCTTCGCCCGGAACCGAATGGATCTCGACGCGGCCGCCCAGCGCCTCGACGTTCGAGCGGACCACGTCCATGCCGACGCCGCGGCCGGAGATGTTCGAGATCTTCTCGGCGGTCGAGAAGCCCGGCGCGCAGATGAGCTGGTCGATCTCCTCGTTGGTCAGCACCGCGTCGGCGGGGATGATGCCTTTCTCGATCGCCTTGGCCTTGACGCGGTCGCGGTCGATGCCGCGGCCGTCGTCCTGGACGCGGACGAAGATGCGGGCGCCCTTCTGCTCGGCGGAGAGCTTGATCGTGCCCTCGGGCGACTTGCCCGCGGCGATGCGCTCCTCGGTGCCCTCCAGGCCGTGGTCCGCGGCATTGCGGATCATATGGGTGAGCGGGTCGCCGATCTTCTCGATCACGCCCTTGTCGACTTCGGTCATCTCGCCGGAAGTCTCGAGGTTGATCTGCTTGCCGGTCTCCACCGAAAGGTCGCGCAGCATGCGCGGCACGCGGCTGAAGGCCTGCTTGATCGGCTGCGCGCGCAGCGACATCACATTGTCCTGGATCTGGCGCGTGAGGCGCGCCAGCTCGGGCAGCTCGACGCGCTGGCGGTCGGCGGGCGACAGCCGGTCGGCGAGGATCGAATTGCGGATCACCAGCTCGCCGACCAGGTTGAGCAGCAGGTCGAGCTTGCCCAGGTCGACGCGGATCGTCTGCGCAGCCTCGCCCGTCGCCTTGGGGGCGATGGCGGGCGTCTCGACCGAGCCGATCGGCGGGGAGGCGGCGGCGATCGTCTCGACCACGCGCAGCATCTCGGCGGCGAAATCGTCGACACTGGCGGTGACCGGCACGAAGCCGATCTCGTCGCCCAGAGCGTCCGCGGCAGCAGGAG
>CBIFVW010000134.1:0-9950 GCA_966186155.1 uncultured Sphingomonas sp. | reverse complement strand
CTGGTGACCCCTACGGGACTCGAACCCGTGTTTTCGCCGTGAGAGGGCGACGTCCTAGACCGCTAGACGAAGGGGCCGTTAGCTGCGGAAGGCGGGCACTTAGGGGTACCCGCCCGGGCCGTCAAGCGCCAAGTCGCGCAAGCCCCAGCCACCTGCGCGCGCGGGGCATCCGGCGCAGCGCAAGCCACTCGACGAGCAGCATCGCGACGAGCGTCGCCCCGAACAGCGGCATCCACACCGCCAGCAACAGGATGCCCGCCGCGAGTACCGGGCCGAAGCGGGGTCGCGACAGCGGTATCGGCGCGCCGAGCAGTCCCTCCGGCCGCCTTCGCCACCACATCACCGCGCCCGAGACCGACAGGATGGTCAGCAGCAGCGCGGTGAGCGTGCCGAGCAGCTGGTTGGCGAGGCCGAACAGCGCGCCCTCGTGCGCGGCGATGCCATAGCCCAGGACGCGATCGAGCCAATGCCGCTCGGCGAAATCCTGGCGCGAGCGAATCGCGCCGGTGGTGCCGTCGATGACGATCCGCGTGCGCAGCGGCCGGTCGGCGGCTTCCGAAGTGACGGTCCAGCTGTTTCCGGGCTTGGCGGGTGGAGCGATCATCACCGGGCCGGCAATGCCCAGCGGATAGACCGAGGCGACGACGCGGTCGATCTCGGCGCCCGGCGCGGGAGCCGGCGGCATCGCCGTGCCGCCATGCCCGGCATGTCCCGCATGTTCGTCGGCGGACGCGCGGCCGGCGATCGTCCAGTCCTGCGGACCTTCGATCGTGCCGGTGACCTGGCGGATCTCCTTGAGATAGCTGCCCCAGAACTTCGCCCAGGGCAGGCCGGTCGCGATCAGGAACAGGGCGAAGACCGCGACCCAGATGCCCGCCACGGCGTGAAGGTCGCGCCAGAAGCGTCGTCCGCCGCGGCGCAGCCGGGGATAGAGCACGCCCGCCAGCCCGCGCCGTCCGCGCGGCCACCAGAGATAGAGGCCGGTGAGCAGCATCGTCACCGTCCAGCAGGCGGCGATCTCGACGATGTAGCTGCCCGCATCGCCGGCCAGCAGCGTGCCGTGGAGCTTCTGGACGATGTTCATCGGCCGGGCGTCCTCGCGGATCGTCTTCAGGACCCGGAGATCATGGGGATTCACATAGACGCGCGTGTCGACGCCGTCCGCGGCGACGATCACGCGCGTCGCCTCGTGCGGCCCTTCGGTGAGCTGGAGCTTGCGGAGCGCCGCGCCGGGCACCGCCGCGAGCGCTGCCGCCACCTGCGCCTGCGCCGTCGCGCGGGGCCCGGTGACGGCGAGGTTGTCGTACGGCCGGTCGAGCCAGGCCTCGATCTGCGGTTTCCACAGGAAGATGCTTCCCGTGATCGACAGCCACAGCACGAAGGGCATGCAGATGAGGCCGGCATAGAAGTGCCAGCGCCACACGGCGTTGTACCAGCGGGCTCCCGGTGCGGTCTCCATCAGAACGCCGCCCGGATGCCGGCGAACAGACTGCGCCGCTCGACCGGATAGAAGATGGCGCTGGCGGTCGAATAGGTGACGACGGCACCGACATCGCCGGCGGCCTTCCTGTCGGCGAGGTTGCGCGCGTCGGCGAACAACGTGACGCGCGCGTTGATCCGCGCCTGCGCGCCCAGGCCGATCAGCGCATAGCCGCGCGTCCGGAAGCTGTTGGCATAGTCCGCGCAGGCGCCCCGGGGCACCCATTCGAGATGGGGCGCGAGGCTGATCGCCTCGGTGCCGAGCCGGATCTCGGTGCGGAGGAGGTGCTCGGGGATCACCGGGAGGCGGTTGTCGCCGAACTGGGCGTCGCGCCGGAAGCGGAAATCGTTCCATTGGTAGACCTGGCGCAGCCGGGCCCATCGGCCGAGATCCACGTCGAGCCCCGCCTCGACGCCCTGGTGGCGCGTGCGGCCGGCATTGAAGGTGGCGGCGGGGATCGTCGGGGGCGCGACATTGTACTGAAGGAGCTCGCCCTTGAGGTCGGCGCGATAGGCGCTGACGTCGAACCGCGCAGGCCCCAGCCGGCCGCGCGCGCCGATCTCGGCGGTCCAGGCGCGCTGGGCGGCGAGCGGCACGAAGCTCGCGACCTGCGCCAGCTCGATGAAGCCGGGCAGCTCGTGGCTGCGGCTGAAATTGGCGTAGAGCTGGATGTCCTTCGCGGGCTGGTAGAGCAGGCCGAGCCTGGGGCTGAGCTGGTCGAAGCGCTTGCGGCCGGTGACGGTCGCGGGGAAGCGCTGGTCCTGGCGACGCAGGCCGGCGGTGTAGATGACGCCGGCGATCAGGGTGAAGCCGGGAGCGGGGCGCAGGCGGCCCTCGGCATAGGCGTCGATCGTGCGTGCGGATTGATCGGCGACGAAGGTCGGCGCGCCGCGCTTGCCGTCGACATTGACGAAGCGCTTCGAATCGACCGTGCCGAAGCGCGCGGTGACGCCTGCTGTCAGCCCGAACGTGCCGAAATCCTGGTCCAGCCGGGCATAGCCGCCCCAGTCGAGCGATTTCTGATCCACGACCTGATAGATCGGATGATAGAGCTTCTTGGCGGCGAGGAAGACGCCGATATCGAACCCGCCATCGCCGAGCGCGATGCTGGTGCGGTTCTGGAGGCGGAGCGAGTCGATGTCCCGATGCTGGTCGCCCGCGAAGGAACCGGTCTCGGGCCGTGTCGTCGCGACGGCATACGTGAGCGCGCCCGGGAGCTGCTGGTCGATCGACTGGACGCTGGCGTAGAAGCGCGTCTCGACGCTGTCGGTCAGGCGGATTCCGGCATTGCCGTTGAAACGGAGCGCTCGGCGCTTGGCGTGTTCGCGATCTCTGTCGGAGGTATCGCCCGCCACTGCCAGGAACGCGTCGCCCCGCGCATCGGCGAAGCCGGCGCTGGCATAGGCGCGCAGCGTGTCGAAGCTGCCGCCGTCGAGCCGCAGCGTCACGCCGCCCGCGCTGCGGCCGGTGGGGGTCACACCGTTGATCGCGCCGCCCAGCGTCGAGGCGCCGAAGCGGAGCGCATTGGCGCCGCGGAACACTTCGACGTGCTGGAGGAAGCTCGGGTCGAGCTCCTGGAAGTCGCCATTGTCGTCGGCGAGGTTGATGGGGATGCCGTCCTGGAGCAGCGTGAGCCCGCGCATGTGATAGCCGCGGCTGATCCCCGAGCCGCGGATCGAGAGGCGGACCTCCTGTCCGAAGCGAGGCTGGGCATAGACGCCAGGCGAGAAGGCGAGCGCGTCGCGCAGCGACACGGCCTCCCTGTTCCGGAAATCCTCGCCGGGGACCACGTTGGACCCGCCGGGAGTCTCGCGGACCTTCTGGATCGCTTCCTCGATCAGCCGCTCGGCGCTGACGACGATTTCGTTGCTGCGGGGCTGCGGGGCATCCTGCGCGAAGGCGGGCAGGGCGGCAAGCACGAGCGGAGCGCCCAACAGGGCGTGCGCGAGACGGGACATGATGCTTCCTTGAATGACGTGAACCAGCGCGGATGGCCGCGCGCGGAAGGTCAGGCGAGGAGAGGCGGCCCGGTCGAACGCGGTGGCGGAGCGGCGAGGCCGCGGCCCGGGATCAAGGCGAGAGGCGCGAAAGCGGGGGTTTCAGGCGCGGCGGGCGACAGAAGCGCCGGCACCGGATCAGCAGCGGCGAACGGCTGGGCGGCGGCGGCGAAGGCGCAGGGCTGATCGGGAGCGGGCTTGGCGGGCTTCTCCGTGCCGTCGAGCGCCTTGGTGAGCAGCGCCTTCGCTTCGGCCGGAACCGCATGCCCGGTGCCGCTGCACCAGCCGAGAGTGATGCCCGCGGCGCTCGCCTGCGGCATCCAGCCCGCGGGGACCTTGAACAGCAGCGCGCATGCGAGGAGCAGCAGCGCCACGCGCCGCCATCCGCCTTGCCGCATGTCCGATATGCCGTTCATCGCGGCGCCTTTCGCGCAGCCTGCCCCGGAGGGCAAGCCGCAATCAGCCAGTGACCGGCAGCCGGAGCGCGCCGTCGGGCTCGTAATGGACCTCGCTGTACGCAGTGACCGCCGAGAGCGGCAAGGAGCCGTATATGTGCGGGAAAAGCTGGCCTCCGCGCGAAGCTTCCCACTTCACCGCCTCGCCGAGCGCCTCGAGATCGACTGCCGCGAGCCAGAGGTTGCTCTGCCCCGCGAAATGCTTGTCGAGCGTCTCCTGGAGCTGCTCGGCGGTCGAAAGGTGGATATAGCCGTCGGCCAGATCCACCGGCGCTCCCGCGAACACGCCGTCGGTCTCGAGCGACGCCATCTCGGCGGCGGTGAGCACCTTGTAGGCGGTGTTCGGGGTTTCGCTCACCGGCCGTCCTCCGGTCCCTCCGCCAGGTCCTCGCTCGTGTCGGCGTCGGGAGTCGGCGCGTCAACGGCCGGACCGTCCGCCAGGTTCACTTCGGCCTCTTCCTCGCTCTCCTCGATCCGCGCGGCGGAGACGACATGCTCGTTCTCCGCCACGTCGAACAGCCGCACGCCTGCCGAGCCGCGGCCGATCACGCGGGTGTCGCCCACGTTCATGCGGATGAGCTTGGCCTGATCGGTGACGAGCATCAGCTGCTCGCCATTGTGCGCCGGGAAGCTGGCCACGACCGGGCCGTTGCGCTTGAGGTTGTCGATGTTGGTGATGCCCTGGCCGCCACGACCGGTCTTGCGATACTCATAGGCCGAGCTGCGCTTGCCATAGCCGTTGGCGCAGACGGTGAGGATGAACTCCTCCGCGTCGACGAACTCCTGCATGCGCTCGGGCGAGAGCGTGACCTCGCGGTCGCCGTCCTTCCAGGGCGCAGCCTTGAGATACTGGTCGCGCTCCTCGGTGCTCGCGTCGAACGCCTTGAGCGTCGATAGCGAGATCACCTCGTCCTCGCCGAGCAGGGTGATGCCGCGCACGCCGGTGGAGTTGCGGCTCTGGAACTCGCGGACATCGGTCGCGGCGAAGCGGATCGCGCGGCCGCCGCGCGTGGCCAGCAGCACGTCGTCGCTCTCGTCGAGCAGCGCCACGCCGATCAGGCGGTCGTCGGCATCCTCGCCCTCGAACTTCATCGCGATCTTGCCGTTCGAGGGCACGTTGGTGAACGCGTCCATCGAGTTGCGACGGACCGAGCCCTTGGCGGTGGCGAACATGACGTGGAGATCGCCCCACTTCGCCTCGTCCTCGGGGAGCGGAAGCACGGTGGAGATGGTCTCGCCGTTCGCGAGCGGCAGCAGGTTGATCATCGGCCGGCCGCGCGTCGCCGGACCGCCTTCGGGCAGGCGCCACACTTTCATGCGATAGACCTTGCCGAGCGTCGAGAAGAACAGCACAGGCGTGTGGGTCGACGTGACGAAGAGGTGCGTCACGGCATCCTCTTCCTTGGTCGCCATGCCGGCGCGGCCCTTGCCGCCGCGTCTTTGCGCCCGGAACGTATCGAGCGGGGTGCGCTTGATATAGCCTTCCATGGTCACGGTGACGACCATGTCCTCGCGCTCGATCAGGTCCTCGTCCTCGATCCCGTCGGCCGCGGCGGCGATCTCGGTGCGGCGCGGCGTCGCATAGGCGTCGCGGACCGCCGTCAGCTCCTCGCGCATCACTTCGTAGAGCCGCGCGCGGTTGCCGAGGATCTCGAGCAGCTCGGCGATCGAATCGGCGAGGCCCTTCAATTCGTCGCCGATCTCGTCGCGGCCGAGCGCCGTGAGGCGGTGCAGCCTGAGGTCCAGGATCGCGCGGACCTGCGCGTCGGAGAGGCGATAGACATCGCCATGGACGTCGGTCTCGACCGCCTCGACCAGGCGGATGTACGGCGCGATCTCGGCGATCGGCCATTCGCGCATCAGCAGCGCGTCGCGCGCCGCCGCCGGGCTCGACGAGCCGCGGATGATGCGGACCACCTCGTCGAGATTGGTCACCGCGATCACCAGGCCGAGCAAGATGTGCGCGCGCTCGCGGGCTTTGGCGAGCTCGAACTTCGAGCGCCGGGTGATCACTTCCTCGCGGAAGCGGACGAACGCCTCGATGATGTCGCGGAGGTTGAGCAGCTCGGGCCGGCCGCCGCGGATCGCGAGCATGTTCGCCGGGAAGCTCGACTGCGCCGGGGTGTTCCGCCAGATCTGGTTGAGCACGACCTCGGGGGTCGCGTCCCGGCGCAGGTCGATGACGATGCGCACGCCCTCGCGCGAGCTCTCGTCGCGGATGTCGCTCACGCCCTCGACGCGCTTTTCCTTCGCGGCCTCGGCGATCTTCTCGACCAGCGCGTTCTTGCCCTGCTGGTAGGGAATCTCGGTGAGCACGATCGAACGCCGCTCGCCGCGCTGCTCGAACTCGTGGCGGCTGCGCACGATGATCGAGCCGCGCCCGGTCTGGTAGGCCGAGCGGCAGCCCGAGCGGCCGAGGATCAGCGCGCCGGTGGGGAAGTCCGGACCTGGGACGATCTCCATCAGCTCCTCGGCGGTGATCGCGCCATTGTCCATGTACGCCAGGCACGCGTCGATCACTTCGCCGAGATTGTGCGGCGGGATGTTGGTCGCCATGCCGACCGCGATGCCGCCGGCGCCGTTGACGAGCAGATTGGGGAAGCGGGCGGGCAGGACCGAGGGCTCGCTCTCCGATCCATCATAGTTCGGGACGAAGTCGACCGTGTCCTTCTCGATGTCGTCGAGCAGCGCCGAGGCGACCTTGGCCAACCGCGCCTCGGTATAGCGCATCGCGGCGGGCGGATCGGGGTCCATCGAGCCGAAATTGCCCTGGCCGTCGATCAGCGGCACCCGCATCGCCCAGTCCTGGGCCATGCGCGCCATCGCGTCGTAGATCGAGCTGTCGCCGTGCGGGTGGTATTTACCCATCACGTCGCCGACCAGGCGGGCGGACTTGCGATAGGCGCGGCCGGCGACATAGCCGCCTTCCTGCGCGGCATAGAGGATGCGGCGATGGACGGGCTTCAGGCCGTCGCGGACGTCGGGCAGCGCGCGCGCCACGATCACGCTCATCGCGTAATCGAGGTACGAGGTCTTCATCTCGTCGACGATCGAGATGGGCGTGATATCGGAAGGGTCGTCGGCGAGGATGGTCTCGTCGGTCAAAGGATCGTGCTTTCGGAGTGGATGATATGTCGCACCGGCTCTAGCGGTGCCGAGGCATCCTGCCAACCCCGCGCACCCGCGCGCACGCGTACGCGCGAGGAGAACCGTGGATAAGTCCGAAAGTCCGGCCCGGCGGCGAGGCGGGAGGAGGATACCCCGCCACCGGGCCCAGGGGGTGCAGCGGTGCGCCGGCCCTCAATTCGCGCCGGAGGAACCCGGCAGGCAGATCACATATTGGCCATTGGGCTCGATGCCGGGCGTATCCTCCTCGGGCTCGCCGCTCACCAGCTTGCCGAGATGGGCGAGCGCCCTCGCCATGCTCGCCGCACCCCGCAAAGGCCGGCCGCGTGGGTCGCGATGCAGTTTCGGCCGGGCGCCCCGCGGATCGCGACGGCGGGGGGGATGATTTGCCCTCGCCATCCGCGACGCGACCGAAGCCGCGTCGGACGCCCGGCCGAATTCGCGCCACACGACGCGAAAGCCCTTGGGTACCTCGCTCCATTCGCCGCCTTCGGGGCGGACCAGGTCGCAGCCGCAATGGTGGCAGATCGCGAAGTCGAGGCCCTGGTTATGGTGGTGGGTGGTGCCGGCGGCATGGCCGATCACCGAGCAGCGGATGCTCATCTCAATGCGCTCCCTGTTCGCCGCGCGCGCCGAGCCGGAAGGCGGCGAGGTCGCGGAATTGCTCGTCCTCGCTTTGCAGGGCGAGCTCGGGGTTCCAGATTTCGAAACTGTCGCCGGCGCCGACGAACAGCGCGAGGCTGCCGATGCGGCCGAGATGGCGCATCGCGGGCGGGATGCGCAGCTTCGCGTCGTTGCGTGCCATGCGCTCGGAGAGGCCGAAGGTGCTGCGCATGCGGCGATAATGGTTGCGGGCGTCCTCCCCGCGATCCTCGTCGGCGCGGCGGCGACGCTCGGTACGTTCGGCGAGCGTGCCGAGATGGCCGCGGCCATAACCGATCAGGCAGGCATCGGCCTGGTGCTTGGCGACGAGCAGCTCGGAGGAAGAGGGGGCGTCGAGCGCTTCGCTGAGAAAGCCCGGGATGGCGACATTGCCATCCGCGTCGACTTCGCAAAGCTCGCTACCGTGGAAAAGGGCGGTCATGGATTTGGACTCGAACAAAGCGGTTGCGTACACTTTGGTAAGTCACTGGAACCTAACCCGGTTTCAGAGCTTGCCTTATAGTTGCCATATTAGCGCCCGATTCTGATCCGGCGATGAACCGTTTCATTTCATCGACGAAATGTTGTTAACCATAATCTGGATCAGCGAGGGGCGACGCGCCATTCCGGTCGGCTCCCGGTCCGAGTCCGTGCGTAACGGGAAAATCCTGAGCCAAGTCGCTTGAAAATTGTGGATATCGCTCCCCATGGCTGGTGAAACGGGGAGGCGGCACCTACAGTCGGGGGATGCATTCCGGTTTCGTTCCGCTCCGGGTCTTTTCGTCCTACACGATGCTCGAGGGCGCTATCGAGCCTAAGGCGATCGCCAAGCGTGCGAAGGAGCTGGGCTTTCCGGCGGTCGCGGTGGCGGATCGGAACGGGCTCTACGCTTCGATGAGCTTCGGCGACGCGTGCCTGAAGGCGGGCGTCCAGCCGATCGTCGGCACGCTGCTCGCCGTGAAGCGCCCCGACATGCCCGACGGCGTGACGCCTCCGATCGACTGGCTCGCGCTCTACGCGCAGGACGAGACCGGCTATGTCAATCTCTGTCACCTCGTGTCGATGGCGCATCTCGACCGGCCGATCGAGGAGGACGCGCATGTCCTGTTCGAGTCGCTCGAGGGGCGCACCGACGGTCTGCTCTGCCTGACCGCGGGCCGCGAGGGCGCGCTCGCCCGGCTCTATGCCGAGGGGCAGGATGTGGCGGCCGAAGCCTATGCGGCACGGCTCGAATCGCTGTTTCCGGAGCGACTCTACGTCGAGATCGTCCGCCGCCTCGACGAGATCGAGGGCAAGGCCGAGCCCAAGCTGCTCGACTTCGCCTATGCGCGCGACCTGCCGATCGTCGCGACCAATCCGAGCTGCTTCGCCGAGGAGAGCTTCCACGAGGCGCACGACGCGATGCTATGCATCGCCAACTCGTCCTACATCGCCTCGGACGACCGTCCGCGCTCCTCGCCCGACGCGTGGATGAAGCCCGCGAACGAGATGCGGTCGCTGTTCGCCGACCTGCCGGAGGCGATCGCCAACACGCTCGTCGTCGCGCAGCGCTGCGCCTATACGGCGCCCAAGCGCAAGCCGATCCTGCCCAGCCTCGCCGGCGATCGCGAGGGCGAGGCGGCGATGCTGCGCGAGCGCTCCTGGCAGGGCCTCGACGCGCGCCTCGCCAAGGCGGGGATCACCAGCCCCGAGGACCGCAAGCCCTATGAGGACCGGCTCGAGTTCGAGCTCGACGTCATCATCCAGATGGGCTTCCCCGGCTATTTCCTGATCGTCGCCGACTTCATCCAATGGGCGAAGGCGCACGATATCCCGGTGGGGCCGGGCCGCGGCTCGGGGGCGGGCTCGGCGGTGGCCTGGGCGCTCACCATCACCGATCTCGATCCGTTGAAGCTCGGCCTGCTCTTCGAGCGCTTCCTCAACCCGGAACGCGTCTCGATGCCCGACTTCGACATCGATTTCTGCGAAACCCGGCGCGGCGAAGTGATCCGCTACGTCCAGCAGAAATACGGCCGCGACACGGTCGCGCAGATCATCACCTTCGGCACGATGAAGGCGCGCGCCGTCATCAAGGACGTCGGCCGCGTGCTCCAGATGAGCTATGGCCAGGTCGACCGGCTCGCCAAGCAGATCCCCAACCACCCGACCGACCCCTGGACGCTCGAGCGCACGCTGAACGGCGTCGCCGAGTTCCACGCCGAGTACAAGGCGAACAGCGACGTCCGCCACTTGATCGACCTGTCGATGCGG
>CBIFVW010000133.1:0-10135 GCA_966186155.1 uncultured Sphingomonas sp. | reverse complement strand
GGCCGGCCCTTCCTCGTCTGGAAGACCGAGTTCAGCCAGAAGCGCCTCGGCGAGATGGACACCGAGATGTTCGAGCACTGGTTCCACAGCTTCGCCCAGACCGCGGGGCTGACGCTCCACGTCGAGACGCTCTACGGCACCAACAACCACCATATCGCGGAAGCCGCGTTCAAGGGCCTCGCCCGCGCGCTGCGCGAAGCGGTCGAGATCGACCCGCGCAAGGCCGATGCGGTGCCGAGCACCAAGGGCGTGTTGTGAGTGGCAGCGTCGCCCTCATCGATTACGGCGCGGGCAATCTCCACTCGGTCCACAACGCGCTGAAGGCCGCAGGTGCCAAGGACACCGCCGTCACCGCCGATCCGGCGACCGTACTGAAGGCCGACCGGATCGTTCTCCCTGGCGTGGGCGCCTTCGCCGCGTGCATGAACGGGCTCCGCACGATCCCGGGCATGATCGAAGCGCTCGAGACCCGCGTGCTGCGCGATGCGGCGCCGTTCCTCGGCGTCTGCGTCGGCATGCAGCTGATGGCCGACGCCGGCGAGGAGATGGGCACCCATCCGGGACTCGGCTGGATCCGCGGCACCGTCCGCGTGCTGCCCGCCTCGGACTCGGTGCGGGTACCGCATATGGGCTGGAACGACGTCGTGCCGCTCGGAGGGAACCCGCTGATCGAACGCGGCGAGGCCTATTTCCTCCACAGCTTCGCCTTCGAGGGCGCCGACGTGCTCGCGACGACCGACCATGGCGGCCCGATCACCGCCGCGATCGGCCGCGACAATATCCTCGGCGTCCAGTTCCACCCCGAGAAGAGCCAGCGCTACGGGATCGCGCTGCTCGAGCGATTCCTTGCATGGAAACCTTGACCCCATGAGCCTGATCGTCTTCCCCGCCATCGACCTGAAAGCCGGCCAGGTTGTCCGCCTCGCCGAGGGCGACATGGACCGCGCCACCGTCTATGGCGACGATCCTGCGGCCCAGGCGGAGATCTTCGCCAACGCCGGGGCGGAATGGCTCCACGTCGTCGATCTCGACGGCGCCTTCGCAGGAGAGTCGGTCAACGGCGCCGCGGTCGCCTCGATCCTCGAGACCTTCGGCGGGCACGTCCAGCTCGGCGGCGGCATCCGCAACCGGGACTCGATCGAGCGTTGGCTCGATCTCGGCGTGCACCGCGTGGTGATCGGCACCGCCGCGCTCGACCATCCCGCGCTGGTGAGCCAGGCGGCGCGCGACAATCCCGGACGCGTCGTCGTCGCGGTCGATGCGCGGGACGGCATGGTCGCGACGCGCGGATGGGCCGACGTGTCGGATGTCGGCGTGGTCGAACTGGCCAAGCGCTTCGAGGATGCCGGCGTCGCGGCCCTGCTCTTCACCGATGTCGGCCGCGACGGATTGCTGAAGGGCTGCAACGTCGAGGCGACGGTGGCGCTCGCCAACGCCGTGACGATCCCCGTGATCGCGAGCGGCGGCGTCTCGGGCATCGAGGACATCCAGGCGCTCCGCGCGCATGTCGACGAGGGCATCGAAGGCGTGATCACCGGGCGGGCGCTGTACGACGGCCGGCTCGACCTGGCGCAGGCGATCGAGGTGGCCAACCTCCCCTCCCGCTTGCGGGAGGGGTCGGGGGAGGGCCTGTGAAGCTGTACCCGATCTCCCGAACCTGCGCTCCCTTAACCACTTCCGCGAGCGGGAGGGGAATTTGACCGTCCGCGCACGCGTCATTCCCTGCCTCGACGTGGCCAATGGCCGGGTGGTGAAGGGCGTCAACTTCGTCGACTTGAAGGACGCCGGGGATCCGGTCGAGCAAGCGCGGGCCTATGACGCGGCGGGGGCCGACGAGCTCTGCTTCCTCGACATCACCGCGAGCCACGAGGCGCGCGGCACGATCGTCGACGTGGTCCGCCGCACCGCCGAGGTCTGCTTCATGCCGCTCACCGTCGGCGGCGGGGTGCGCAGCGTCGAGGATGCGCGCGCGCTGCTGCTCGCCGGCGCGGACAAGGTGGCGGTCAACAGCGCCGCCGTCGCGCGGCCCGAGCTGGTCGCCGAGATCGCCGAGCGGATGGGCAGCCAGTGCGTCGTCGCCTCGGTCGACGCGCGCCGGACCGGCGGCCGCTGGGAAGTCTTCACTCATGGCGGCCGCAAGCCGACCGGAATCGACGCCGTCGAGCATGCGCTCCGCCTCGCCGCGCTGGGCGCGGGCGAGCTGCTCGTCACTTCGATGGACCGCGACGGCACCCGCGACGGCTACGACCTCGACCTGATCCGCACGATCGCCGACCAGGTGACCGTGCCGGTCGTCGCATCGGGCGGCGTCGGCAATCTCGGGCACCTCGTCGAGGGCATCCGCGACGGCCATGCATCGGCCGTGCTCGCCGCTTCGATCTTCCATTTCGGCGAGGCGAGCATCGCCGATGCGCACGCCGCGCTCGCGGCGGCGGGGATCCCCGTCCGCAGCTGACGGTAATTTAACCCCTCCACGCTATACCGCGTCCATGCTCCGCCACGTCCTTCCGCTGTTGCTCATCGCCGCGCCCGCCCTGGCTGCGGACGAGCCGCCGCATACGGGCGTGGCGGGCAGCCGCTCGATGCCCGAGCTTTCCGATCTCGCGCTCTTCGCCTGCGCGGTCGCGGGCGTGTGGTTCGTCCGCCGCAGCCTGCGCGCCCGCTTCCGCCGCGCCCAAAAGGATTGACACCGGGCCGGGCCTCCTACAGCCGGATGTCATGGCCGACTCCCTCGACGCCCTCGAAGCCGTCATCCGCCAGCGCCGCGGCGCCGACCCGGACGCCTCCTATGTCGCACGGCTGAGCGCGAAGGGCCGCGCCAAGATCGCGCAGAAGCTGGGAGAGGAAGCGGTCGAGACCGTCATCGCCGCGATCCAGGACGACCGCGAGGGGCTCAAGGCCGAGGCCGCCGACCTCGTCTTCCACTTGCTCGTCCTGCTCGCCGATGCCGGCCTGACCTTGGACGACGTCCGCGCCGAGCTCGCGCGCCGCGAAGGCGTGTCGGGGATCGCCGAGAAGGCCGCGCGGGGCTAGCCCGCACCTCCACGAAGGCGTACAATGCCTGCAGGGGAGCCGGGGGCGGGCATCGAAGGAGCGCGCCATGGCCATCGCGCATGTCGAACCCGGCGAACGCGTCGCCGACCAATATGAAGTCCGCACCATCGGCACGGCCGAGCTCAGGGAATCGCTCGCCCAGGGCTGGGCCGACCTTCTCGAGCGGCGCGGCGACCTGATCTTCGTCGGCCTCATCTATCCGCTGGTCGGCATCGCCGCCGCGATCGTGGCGCTCGGCGGATCGCTGATCCCGCTCTTCTTTCCGATCGCGATGGGGATCGCGCTGCTCGGGCCCGCCGCCGCGGTGGGCTTCTACGAGCTGGCGCGCCGCCGCGAGCAGGGGCTCGAATCGGGCTGGGCGCACTTCCTCGATGCGACCAGGCGCCCGGCCTTCGACTCGTTCATCGTCGTGACGGCCCTGCTCTTCGTGATCTTCCTCGCCTGGCTCGTCGTCGCCGCCGGGCTCTACTCGGCGCTGATGGGTCCGGCGCCGGAGAGCGTCGCCACGTTCGTGACGCGCCTGTTCACGACCTGGGAGGGCTGGACGCTGATCGTCGTCGGCAACCTGGCGGGCCTTCTGTTCGCCGCGCTCGTCCTGACCGTGAGCGTCGTGTCGATGCCGATGCTGGTCGACAAGGACGTCGACGCACGGACCGCGATCGCGACGTCGATGCACGCGGTGGCGGCGAACAAGGGCGTCATGCTCCGCTGGGGGATCATCGTCGCGGCGCTGCTCGTCGCCGGGTCGATCCCCTTCTTCGTCGGGCTGGCGGTGGTCCTGCCGGTGCTCGGCTATGCGACGTGGCACCTTTACACCAAGCTCGTGGTGCGCTGATCGGCAGAGCGCCGACGTTCCCCCAGCGTGATCCTGCCTTGGGCCCGGTCCAAGTATGTCGCACCGAATGCCCCAGGTTCTGTTGACGTTCGACAGATCCTCCCCCTCCGGGGGAAGGAATAGAGAGAGGGTCCGCCGTCAATTTGATGTCGATACGGCTTGGGCTCGTCCAACCCCGCCGCTAGGCTCGCCGCGCCACAATGCGAGCCCAGCCATGCCCATCGACGCCACCAAGCCCTATGACGACCAAAACATCTTCGCCAGGATCCTGCGCGGCGAGATCCCGTCGAAGAAGGTCCATGAGGACGAATTCGCCCTCGCCTTCCACGACATCAACCCGCAGGCGCCGCACCACATATTGGTGATCCCCAAGGGGCCGTACGTCTCCTGGGACGATTTCTCGGAAAAAGCCTCGGACGCCGAGATCGCCGGCTTCGTCCGCGCGGTCGGCCATGTCGCGCGCGCGGCGGGGCTCGTCGCGCCGGGCTATCGCCTGCTCGCCAATACCGGCCTCGACGCGCATCAGGAAGTGCCGCACCTCCACGTCCACATCTTCGCGGGGCGCGGCCTTGGCCCGATGCTCGCGCGCTGAGCGCGCCGGTTCGCCGCATTACGGACCGCCCCGATGCGGCTTTCCCGCACTAAGGGATTGCGCACCATGGTTTTGCGGCTAGGCTCCGCGCTTTCATTCACTGGGGCGGCGGAGAACCGCCGTAGAGGGGACCATCCATGATCTTCGGGCGCGTAAAGCCACTCGACGCGATCCTGGCGACGGCGGAGAAGAAATCGCTCCACCGCTCGCTGGGCGCCTTCCAGCTCACCATGCTCGGCGTCGGCGCCATCATCGGCACCGGCATCTTCGTGCTCACCGCCGAAGCGGCGCAGAAGGCCGGGCCGGGCATGATGCTGAGCTTCGTCATCGCCGGCTTCGTCTGCGCGGTCGCCGCGCTCTGCTATTCGGAAATGTCGTCGATGGTGCCGGTCTCCGGCTCGGCCTACACCTATAGCTATGCCGTGATGGGCGAGCTCATGGCCTGGATGGTCGGTTGGGCGCTCGTGCTCGAATATGCCGTCGCGGCGGGGGCCGTGTCGGTCGGCTGGTCCGGCTATTTCGTGGGGCTGCTGCGCGAATATGGCGGGATACATCTGCCGACATCGCTGGCGAACGCCGACGCGCTGATCGCGCAGATCCAGCTCGCCTTCGGCGCCCAATCGACACCCGCGATCCAGACCGCGCTCGCGACCGGCGGGATCCTGAACCTGCCGGCGATGCTGATCGCGCTGCTCGTCACCTGGCTGCTCGTGATCGGCACCAAGGAGAGCGCCTTCGTCAACGCGATCCTGGTGATGGTGAAGATCACCGCGCTCACCGTGTTCTGCCTGCTCGCGCTGCCGGTGATGAACTCGCAGAACTTCCAGCCCTTCGCGCCGCTGGGCTTCGCCGGCATCTCGGCCGCCGCGGCGTCGATCTTCTTCGCCTATGTCGGCTTCGACGCGGTCTCGACCGCAGCCGAGGAGACCAAGAACCCGCAGCGCAACATGCCGATCGGCCTGATCGGCAGCCTCGCGATCTGCACGATCTTCTACATCCTCGTCGCCGCGGGCGTGATCGGCTCGGTCGGCGCGCAGCCGCTGGTCGACGCGGCCGGCAAGGGCATCGCGCCGGGCTCGACCGAGCTCGCCGCAGCCTGCGCCAACGCCGCGAACGAGGCGGTGGTCTGCTCGAAGGAGGCGCTCGCCTGGACGCTCCGCTCGATCGGCTGGCAGCAGATCGGCAACCTGATCGGCCTCGCCGCCGGCATCGCCCTGCCTTCGGTCATCCTGATGATGATGTTCGGCCAGACCCGCATCTTCTTCGTGATGAGCCGCGACGGCCTGCTCCCCGAGGCGCTGAGCAAGGTCCATCCCAAGTACAACACGCCGCACGTGGTGACGATCATCACCGGCGTGTTCGTCGCGATCTTCGCGGCCTTGTTCCCGGTCGGCGCGCTCGCCGACATCTCGAACTCGGGCACCTTGTTCGCCTTCGCGATGGTGGCGATCGCGGTGATGGTGCTGCGCAAGACCGATCCGGGTCGCGTCCGCCCGTTCCGCACTCCTGCGGTGATGATCGTCGCGCCGGTCGCGGTGCTGGGCTGCCTCTATCTGTTCTTCAGCCTCTCGACCTACACGCTGACGCTGTTCGCGGGCTGGGCGATCGTCGGGCTCGTCGTCTATTTCGGCTATAGCCGCCGGCACAGCCATGTCGGCCGCGGCATCGTCGAGGTCGCCGAGCACGAGGCCTATGAAGAGCTCGACCCACCGGTGCCGGGCACGAACTGAGGCGCCCGCCACGCAAGAAAAAGGGGCCGGAGGAGCGATCCTCCGGCCCTTTTTTCATGACCGTTCAGGCGGTGAGCCAAGCCCGGTAGAACACCGTCCGGAACTTGCGCGTCCAGGGCACGACGAGCCCGGGTTTCCCCTTGAGCGCCCCCTTCACCATCTGCTTCGCCGCCCAGAGCGGATGATCGGTGCGGCGGCTGTAATGCTCGATGCGCCCGAAGCCCAATCTGTCGAGCGTCGCCTTCATCTGATCCACACCCGAGAAGACGAGATGGTCGGGCAGCAGCAGCTCGCCGGGATAGTCGGCGCGCGACGGCAGGTCGCCGCCGTTCCCCGTCTCGATGAAGAGCGAGCCGCCGGGCTTGAGCCGCGCGCGGATCAGGCTGCCGAAATGGTCGAAGTCCGGGACATGCGAGAAGACGTTGATGATCGAGATCACGTCGTAGCTGCCCGACACTTCCTCCAGCGTCTGCGCGGTGATCGGCACGCCGCGCTGCTGCGCGCGCCGGACCTTCACTTCCATCGGATCGATGCCCGAAGCCTGCGAATCGGGGAGCGCGCGCCGCACGGCCTCGACGAACTCGCCATTGCCGGCGCCGACGTCGAGCCAGGTCAGACCCCGTTCGCCCTCGAAGAAGCGCCGGACGATCCCGGCATAGAAGGGCACCTTCCAGCCCTGGCGATGCAGCCTTTGGTCGAGAATCCCCTCGTCGGTCGGGTGCACGCCGTCGCGCGCCGCGGCGGAGATGTCCTCCGAGCGCGGGCGCTCGCGGATATAGACGGTGCCGCAGCCGGTGCATTTGACGGCATCATAGCCGTTCTCCGATGCCCAGAAGCGATGCCCGTCGCTGCCGCAACAAGGGCAATCGACCGTTTCGAGCTGCGTACGCGCCAACATGGGCGCGTGTTTCTCACGGGCCGCGGTCCGGAAGAAGCAGGCTGCGCCGCCCCGCCCCGGACGCGCGACCGGCCGACTAGCCCAGCCGCGCCGCCGCCAGTGCCTTGAGGTCCACCTCGGCGCGGGCGCCGTAGTGCTGGATGATCTCGGCCGCGCAGATCGCGCCGAGGCGGAGCGATTCCTCGAGCCCCTTGCCCTGCGCCTGACCGTGTAGGAACCCCGCCGCGAACATGTCGCCCGCGCCGGTGGTGTCGACCAGCCTGGCGATCGGCTCGGCCGGCACCTCGACGCGCTCGGCGCCCTGCAGCGCCATCGCGCCCTTCTCGCTGCGCGTCACCACCAGCAGCGGCACCTTGCCGTGGATGTGCTCGACCGCAGCCTCGAAGCTCTCATGCTCGCACAAGGCGAGCAGCTCGCTCTCATTGGCGAAGAGGATGTCGATCATCCCGTCGGCGATCAGCTGGCGGAAATCGTCGCCGTGGCGCGAGATGCAGAAGACGTCGGAGAGCGTGAAGGCGACCTTGCGGCCGGCCGCGCGCGCGACTTCGATCGCCTTGCGCATCGCGGCGCGCGGCTCCTCGGGATCCCAGAGATAGCCTTCGAGATAGAGGATCGCGCCCGATCGGATCAGATCGAGGTCGAGTGCGCTCGCGGGCAGGAATTGCGAGGCGCCGAGAAAGGTGTTCATCGTGCGCTGCCCATCGGGCGTCACGAAGATCAGGCAGCGCGCGGTGGTCGGCTGGCCGGGGCGCACCGGCGTGGCGAAATGCACGCCCGCGGCGCGGATGTCGTGGCCGAAGATGCCGCCCAGCTCGTCGTCCGCCACCTGGCCGATGAACGCGCACTTGCCGCCGAGCGCCGCGATACCGGCCACCGTGTTCGCCGCCGAGCCGCCCGAGACCTCGCGTCCCGGCCCCATCTTCGCGTAGAGCGCATCGGCCTCCTCGGGGGAGAACATCAGCTGCATCGAGCCCTTGGCGACGCCGATCTCCTCGATGAAGCTGTCCTCGGCCTGGGCGAGGATGTCGACGATCGCATTTCCGATCGCGACGACGTCATAGGTCGGGTTGGTCAAATTCCGGGCTCCAGGTGGTTGCGCGGCTCCCTTAGGGCCCGTACTCGCTACCCGCAATGGCCGTGATCGCCCTGGGAAGGCCGCTGGCAAGGAGCGGCTCGCAGTCGCGTGGCGGCGCCACGCGCAAGAGGCGCGACGCAGCCAGCGGCCTTCCCAGGGCGACCCCTTCGGGCGGGCGGATAGCGAGTACGGGCCCAAACGCAGGCAAAGGATAGCGCAATGATCCAGGCCTTCTTCCTCTCGCTGGGGCAATTGCTCGATCGTCCGATCGCGCTGGTCTTCCTGAAGTCGCTGCTGCTGACGGTGATATTGTTCGCGGGGGCCGCCGTCGGGCTCTGGTACGCGATGGCCTGGCTCGGCGATGCCGTGGAGCCGTGGCTCGGGCTGGCGGACCGCGACAATGTCTTCGCCAGCGTCGCGACGCTCGTGCTGTTCCTGCTCGCCTGGTGGCTGCTCTTCCGCGCGATCGCGGTGGCGGTGATCGGCATCTTCGCCGACGAGGTGGTCGCCGCGGTCGAGGCGAAGCACTATCCCGGTGCGCACGCCCGGGCGCGCGCCGTGCCGCTCGCGCGCTCGATCGCCATGGGGCTTGGGTCGGCGGCGCGGATCCTCCTGGTCAACCTCCTGCTCTCGCCGGTCTATCTGATCCTGCTCGTCACCGGCGTGGGGACGGCCGTGCTGTTCTTCATCGTCAACGCGTGGCTGCTCGGGCGGGACCTCGGCGACATGGTGGCGGCACGCCACATGGACCGGGACACGCTGCCGGCATGGCGCAAGCGGACGGGACTCGGCCGCTTCGTGCTCGGATCGGTCGGCACCGGGCTGTTCCTGGTCCCGATCCTCAACCTGGTCGCGCCGGTGCTGGGGGCGGCGATGGCGACGCACGCGTTCCACCGCGGGAGGCAGGCATGAAGAAGACGATCTTGCTCGGAGCCCTGGCGCTGGCCGCGTGCGGCGACGCGATCCCCGCACCGCGCTCGGCGGGCTATGTGCCGGTGCCGAGCGCCGCGCCGGCGGTCGCGCCCGCGCCGGATCCGGCAAACCTCGCCGCAGTGCAGGGCCAGACCGCGCCGCGCCTGATCGCGCGCTTCGGCAAGCCGCAGCTCGACTTGACCGAAGGCAGCGCGCGCAAGCTCCAGTTCGCCGGACCGGCCTGCGTGCTCGACGCCTATCTCTATCCCAGGGGTCGCGGAGAGGCGGTGGTCACGCATGTCGACACCCGCCGTCGTGACGGCGCTCCGGTCGATCAGGCGAGCTGCGTGGCGGCGCTGAGCCAGGGTCGGTGACCTCCTTGAAGGGAGTCGCTAGGAAGAAAGCCGCTCCAGCGCCCACGCCGCCGCCTCGCGCACCGTCTCGTCCGGATCGTCCAGCAGCGCGCGGACCGGCTCCGCCAGGGCGGCGCTGCCGCTGTTGCCGGCGGCGATCAGGCAGTTGCGCACCATCCGGTCGCGCCCGATCCGCTTGATCGGCGATCCGGAGAACACCTCGCGGAACGCCGCGTCGTCGAGCGCGAGCAGGTCGGCGAGCGCTGGCGCGGCGAGCTCGGCCCGGGGCATGAAGGCCAGGTTCGCCTGCGCCGCGGCGGCGAACTTGTTCCAGGGGCACACCGCCAGGCAATCGTCGCAGCCATAGATGCGATTGCCGATCGCTTCGCGAAATTCGTGCGGGATCGGCCCCTTGTGCTCGATCGTCAGGTACGAGATGCAGCGCCGCGCATCGAGGCGATAGGGCGCGGGAAAGGCATCGGTCGGGCACGCAGCCTGGCACGCGTCGCAGCTTCCGCACGAGGTGCGGCCCGGCGTGTCGGGCACGAGGTCCAGCGTGGTGTAGATGGCGCCGAGGAACAGCCAGCTGCCGTGGGTGCGGCTGACCAGATTGGTGTGCTTGCCCTGCCAGCCCAGCCCCGCCGCCTCGGCGAGCGGCTTCTCCATCACCGGGGCGGTGTCGACGA
>CBIFVW010000132.1:0-10281 GCA_966186155.1 uncultured Sphingomonas sp. | reverse complement strand
GCGACGATGGCGAGCCCCGGCCACCAGCCCTGGGGCGGCACCTCCGCCAGTTCGTGCCGGCGCTGCCAGACGAGCCAGCCGATCACCGGCGCGATGAACAGGCAGTGCCCGAAAGTGGTGTTGGTCCAGTAGATCGTCGCGAGATCGGCGGTGTCGCCGTGGAAGATCGCGAGCAGCGCGAGCCATACCGCACCGAGGATCGCGGCATGCCGCTTCCATCGCGAATCGAAGACCGCGGGCGCGGTGCCCGCCGTCGGTGCGGCGGCCGCGGTCACGCCGCCCGCCGGGGCTTCTTCGGCACGTCGGTGATCCGCGCCACGCGCTCTTCCTTGGCCGGCCGCAACGGCTGGCCGAGCACTTCGTCGAGCGGCGCCAAGCGCGCTTCCCAGCTGTAGCGCTCGATCACGCGCTCGCGCGCCGCCTCGCCGAGCGCATTGGCCTTCCTGCGATCCGAGAGCAGCCGCGTCACTTCCTCGGCGATCTCGCCGACGGTCGAGCCGACCTTGATCGTGCCGCCATGGTCGATGCCCGTCGCCGCAGCCTCGGACGCCACCACGGGCCGCGCCATCGCCATGCCCTCGAGCACCTTGTTCTGGATGCCGCGCGCCAGCTTGAGCGGTGCCACGACCACCGCCGCCTGCGCCAGCCAGCCGCGCACGTCGGCGACTTCGCCGATCACCGCGACGCCCGGATGCTTGGCCAGCGCCTTGACCGCGTCGGTCGGGTTGCGGCCGACGATCATGAAGCGCGCGTCGGGATGGACGAGGCGGATATGCGGCAGGATCGTCTCGACGAACCAGGTCACGCCCTCGATGTTCGGGCGATAATCCATCTGGCCGGTGAAGACGATCGTCGATCCCATCACGTCGACGCGCTTGAACGCCGCCGAGGGATCGAAATACTCGGTGTCGATGCCGTTCTCGATCACCTGGACGCGATCGGCGCCGGTGCGCTCGCAGAACAGGGCGGCCTCGGCCTCGCTGACGAACAGATTGGCGTCGGCACGCGCCGCGATCGCCTTCTCGTACTGGAGCAGCAACCGCGCCTCGCGGCCGAGCATCCAGCCCATCGGCCCCTTCGAGCTCTTCGCATAGGCCGCGAACTTGGCCGAATCCATGTCGACGAAGTCCATGATCACGCGCTGCCGCGGCCGGGCGGGCAGATATTGCGCCATCTGGCTCGAGAAGACGTAGATCGTGTCGATCCGGTGCCGCGCGAGGATGTTCTCGACCGACTGGCGCAGCGCGTCGTTGTCGAACGCAGTGAGCGACACCGGCCGGTGCGACATCAGCGCCTGCAGCCCGGCGACCGCCTGCGACTTGGCGCGCCACACGATCGAGCGGTTGCCGGTATATCTGGTGAGCCCGCCCTTCTGCTTGAGGTCGGCCGGATCGTCGGCGAAGGCGATCAGGTGCACGCGCTGGCGCCGCGACAGATATTTGAGGATGTGGAAGCCGCGGATCTTGTCCCCCCGGTCGGGCGGATAGGGCACGCGATGCGCGAGGAAGAGAATGTCGCCCATCAGCCGAGTCCCCTGGCGATCAGCGGGCCGGCGCGATTGGCGATCCACAGCGGCAGGCGCTTCCAGAGCTCGATCTTGAGCCGGTATTTGGGATTGAGCGGGCTCGCGTCGCGGACCGGCGCGCCATCGGCGGTGCGGTCGTAATAGACGAGCGGCTGCGGCTCGAAGCCCCAGTTCTTCTTGAACGCCGCGGGGCCGGTGCCGGCCTTGGAGCGGCCGAAATCGAAGCGCGCGCAGCCACGCTCCCGGGCGTGGCGCATCAGCTCGAAATACATGCGGTCGTTGGCGCGCAGCCCGCGGGCCGCCGCCGTGCCGCCGCCCCAATAGGGATAGACGGTCCCTTTCCAGTAAAGGCTCAACACGCTCGACACTGCCACCCCGTGGTGCCGGACTATAAGCACGTCCGCGGACGCGCCGAACTCCCGCAAAACCTCGTAGAAGAGACGCGCCGGGAAGACCGGCGTCCCGAGGTTGCGGACCGATTCGGCATAGACACGGTAATGGGCGGCGGCGTCATCCGGGTTACAGCCGATGCGGACGTCGAGATCGTTGTCGAGCGCCTTGCGCACCTCGGCGCGCTGCTTGCGCGGGATGGCGAGCAGCTGTGCCTCGTCGTTTGCCGCCAGATCGCGGACGAAGCCCAGATAGCGGCTGTCGTCGACCTGCCATTCGGGGCCGGGCAGCGGGCCGCCGCGCACTTCCATCGTCGGGCAGCCCAGCCGCTCGGCGATGCGCCACGCCTCCTCGGCGATCAGCGAGACGGTGCGCGGATTGTCCGCCAGGATGCCGCCGCCGACGCCGAACCCCGCCGAGACCAGCACCTTGCCGAAGAAGGGCGAGCGTAGCTCGGTGAGCGGCATCAGCCCGGCGAGCTCGCCCTGCGGCCCCTCGGCGATCAGATAGTGGCTGTTCTGCCCGCAACCGCGCGCCACCGCGACGCTCCAGGCCGGCAGGTGGAAGGGTGTGCCCTCCGGGTGCACGCCGACATAGGCCGCGATCCGCGCGCACTCGTCCGGATCGCCGAGATCGGCGATGCGCAGCGTCACGGGCCTGGCGAGCATGGGGGCGTTCACGCCAGCCGCTCCGCCTCGCGCGCGGCGATCGCATCCATGCGGCCCCAGCGATGCCCGGCGATCAGCGTCTCGAGCTTCCCCGCCATCGCGCCGAGCCGCGAATAATGGCGCAACTTCGACTTCAAGGGCGCGTTCGCCACGCGCGGCTGGCCGGGATCGATCTCCCAGGGGTGGAAATAGAAGATGGCGGGCCGCGCCTCGTCATTGGCGGCGCGCACCGCGCGGTAGGTCACGGCTCCCGGGAGCAGCCGGAAGAACCCGCCGCCCGTGGTGACCTCACGGCCCAGGAACCGGGCGAGCGTGATCGGCAGCTCGATCAGCGGCGATCCTTCCACCGGGCGATAAGCGCCGCGCGGCGCGTCCGGCATCCCGTAATGGTCGTGCGCGAGCGGCGCCACGCTCGACGAATAGGCATAGCCCTCCTCGGCGAGCACTGCGTGCGCCCAGGGCGTGCGCGCGTCGATCGAGAAGCTCGGCGCGCGATAGCCGGTCACCCTGGTGCCCGAGGCGTCCTCCAGCGCGCGGCGCGCGGCGGCGAGATCGGCGCGGAACTGCTCGGGGCCCATTGTGAAGACGCGCTGGTGGTCCCAGCCGTGGCTCGCCACTTCGTGCCCCGCCTCGGCGATGCGGCGGACCAGCGCCGGATAACGCTCGGCCACCCAGCCCAGGGTGAAGAAGGTCGCCTTCACGCCGCTGCGCTCGAACAGCGCGAGCACCGCGTCGGTGTTCGCCTCGACGCGATGCTCGAGCGTGCCCCAGTCCTCGCGCCGGATCGAATGCTCGAAGGCACCGACCTGGAACCAGTCCTCGACATCGACCGAGAGGGCGTTGACCAGCATGCGCGTCAGGCCGCGTTCCCGCGCACCGCCGAAAGATCCGGACGCGCCCTGCCCTCGCCCTGCTCGACCCAGTCGACCAGCAGGTTGAGCACCCGGCGCAGCGCCTCGTCCTGATCGCGCAGCTGCGTCTCGAGCTCGGCTATGCGGCGCGCGAGCGTCGGATCATTCGGCGCGGCGGCGGCGGGCCTCTCGGCCTGCAGCGGCTTGGGCTCGGCGGCAACCGGCGGCGCCGGCGTGCCCATCGGCATCGGCGCAACGTCGCGCAGCTCATAAGGCTCGGCCGCGGGGTCGCCCACGGGCACACCCACGGCGCTCGGCGTATCCTGGTCGAGATCGGCGATCACCGCCATCAGCTCGTCGCGCCCGAAGGTCTCGACCTGCTCGACCGCGCCGAACAGCAGCACGCGGCCGGCGAGCTGGTTCAATCGGCGCGGCGACCCGCCCGACCAGCGGTACATCGCCGCCACCGCGTCGTTGGTGAAGCGCGGCTTGCCCCGCCAGCCGACGCACGACAGGCGGTGGATCAGATAGGGCTCTACTTCGTCCGCTTCCATCGGATCGAGATGGTGCATCGCGATCACCCGCTGGCGCAACTGCTCGAGCCGCGGGTCGCTCAGCGTCACGCGGAACTCGGGCTGGCCGAGCAGGAAGATCTGGAGCAGCGGATAGCCGCCCGCCTGGAAATTGGAGAGCATGCGCAGCTCCTCCAGGCTCTCGATCGGCAGCGACTGCGCCTCGTCGACCACGACCAGCGTGCGCCGCCCGGACCGCGCGACCATGTGCAGCCCGCGCTCGATCGCGGCGAGCATCTCGGCCTTGGAGAGGTGCGCCGCATCGATCTCGAGCCCGCGGCAGACCATGCGCAGCAGGTCCTCGGGCCTGAGCTGGGTCGAGACGATCTTGATGACGTTCAGCCGCTCGCGGTCGATCTCGCCGAGCAGATGGCCCATCAGCGTGGTCTTGCCGACGCCCGGATCGCCCGTGATCACCACGAAGCCCTCGCCCTGGCTCAGCCCATAGCCGAGATAGGCCATCGCCTTGCGATGGGTGGCGGTGTCGAACCAGAAGTGCGGATCGGGGGTCAGCTGGAAGGGCCGGCCGGTCAATCCATAATGGTCGTCGTACATATCCCTGCCCCGACCCTAGAATCCGTAGCGCAGCCCGAGCAGCGCCTGCGCGCTCGCCGAGCTGTCGCCCTCGCGCTCGAACCCGAACACTCCCGCCGAGAGAGTGGCGCCGAGCGGTCCGAAGCGATGCGTATAGGCCGCATTCGCTCCCCAACCGTAAATGCCGTCCACGTTCGGCAGGTCGCTGTCGTAATAGCTGCCGAGCACACTGCCCTGGAGCGATCCGTTCGGACCGACATCGGTCGATGCGAAGAGCTGGGCATAGACGCTGGTGTCGCTCGTGCCGTTGGTGGTGAAGCCCGTGCCGCCGCTCGGCGCGATGAAGTCGCGCTTGGCATAGCCGCCGCCGATGCCGATGCGCGTGCCGCCGCGGCCCGCCACCGCCACCGCCGTCACGCCGCGCGAGCGATAGGCCGAGGTCGCCGCCGAGGCGAAGATGTTGTTGAGGCACCCGCCCGCCGCCGCGCCGGTGGTGCCGTAGATGCACCCGCTGAACTGGTTGCCGAACGGATCGGTGGTCGTCGCGAAGCTGGTCGGCAGCGTCGCGAGCTGGCCGTTGAGCTGCTGTCCGAAGGTCTGCACCGTGTCGTAGACGCCGACCTGGATGCCGCTGCCGGGCCCCATCTGGTAGCTCAGCGATCCGGTATAGCTCATCGAGCCGTAGCGCCGCCCGACGCGCGCCTCGAGGAAGGTGCGCCGGCTCGGCCGCCAGATCACGCCCGCGTCCCAGAACACGCCTTCGAGATTGTACGCCAGCCGCCGCGGCGAGGCGGGATCGGTGCGGAAGCGCCCGGCGCCGTCCACGATCGGATTGCCCGACGCATCGCGCAGCGGATCGCGCTGGCTGATCTTGATCTGCTCGTAGCCGACCCCGCCCGCCACCGCGAAACCGGGTGCGACCGGCAGCACGACATCGCCGCGCCCGAACTTGCCTTCGAAGCGCTGGTCGAGCTGACCCGCGTCCTCGCGCGTGTAGGAGCCGCTCGCGGTGATGCCGACCGGCAGCACCGTTCCCGACTTCACGCCGACGCTCGCGGTCGCGACATGGACCTTGGAGTCATCATAATAGTCGAGCCGCGGCTGGCTCGGGTCGACGCCGGTCGCGCCCGGCGCCTCGACCTTGGTATAGCCGAAGCGATAGGCGGCGTTGGCGAAAAGCGGCCCGAGATGAGTCGCGATGTTCGGGCCGAGATAGGCCGAATAGACCTGGCTCGAATTGCGGAAATTGCCGACATTGCTCGTCTGCACGTCGCCGCGGATGTCCGAGCGCGTCCGCGTCGCGATCGCGCCGCCCTCGATCGTGAAGCCCGGCGCCACGGTCGCCTTGGCGATAGCCAGGCCCGAATGCGTCTGGTCGTTGTTGAGCTTGTCCTGATAGTCGAAGCGCCGCTCGTAGCGGTAGCTCACCTGCACCTCGACCCGGCGCGTGTGCGCCGAGACGTCGATCCCCGCCCCGACGGTCGAATAGGTCAGCACGTCGCCGCCGTTCAGATCGGCCGCGACGACCTGGCTCGCCTCGATATAGGGCGAGACGCGCACCCGCTGGGCGCTCGCCGGCGTCGCCAGCGCGGCCCCCGCCAGCGCCGCGCTCAAGATGATCAGCCGCTTCACCGGCTTCCCTCCCCATATTCGTAATAGCTGCCGAACCGCCGGCCCCCCGGCTGGAACGATACGGCGTTGAGAATCAGCTGGATGTGCTCGCACGCGTCGAGCGTGCTCACCGCGGCGCGCAGGTCGCCCTCGCTGGTCTGGTCGGCGCGCACCACGAGCATCACCTGCCCGACGTGCAGCGCCAGCACCGAAGCGGGCGACGCCGCCAGCGCGGGCGGAGAATCGAAGATCACGATACGGCGCGGATTGGCCGCCGCGAGGCCATCGAGCAGCGCGCGCGCGCGGTCGCTCGCGAGCAACTCGGTGTCGCTGTTCGAGCGCGGGCCAGCCGGCAGTACCGAGAGCTGCGGCACGTCGGTGTCGATGATGCAGTCCTCGACGTTCACGGTCCCCGCCAGCGCGTCGAGCAGCCCCGGGCCGCCCGGCAGGCCGAGCCGCGGCAGCACGTCGGGCTTGGGAAAGTCGGCGTCGACCAGCAGCACCTCGACGTCCTTCTCGGTCGCCATCGAGAGCGCGAGGTTGATCGCGCAGAAGGTCTTGCCCTCGTTGGGCTGGGCCGAGCAGACCAGGATCATCCGCGCCCGGTCGGCCGCCTTGGCGGTGTCCTTCGCCGCCACCGCGCGCGCAGTGAGCAGCAGTTGGCGCTTCACCATGCGGAATTCCTCCGCGAGCGGCGTGATCGGCGCTCCGGGAACCAGCATCCCCTCGCGCTCGAGCGCGGCGCGGTCGATCGGCGCCGAGCGGCGGCCGGCGGCGCGCGCGACGGCGATCTGGGGTTCGGGCTCGGGAGCATAGCCGCGTGCGAGCACCGGCTGCTCCGGTTCCTGGGCGGGCGGCACCGGGTCCGGTGCGCGCTCCACCACCGGCTCCGGCACGTGCTGAATCGGCGGCGCGGCGGGCGCCTCGACCGGCGGCACCGGCGGCGGCGCCGGTTGCGGCCGCCGCTGCTGCAGTCCCTCCACCGGCGGCGGGGCATAATGGAATTGCGACGCCGCCCGTTCGAGCAGCGTTCCCTTGTAGCGGCGCGGGCTCTGGTCGTTCATGTCAGGCCCCCAATCCGCGCTGAAGGAACTCGACGCCGAGCAGCCCGACATAGGCCAGCGCCAGCGCCGCGAGCCCGCCTGTGAACAAGGTCAGCTTCTTGCGCCGCATCGCGATCTGGGCCCCGGTCAGCACTTCGCCGATCGATCCGATCACCGGCATGCCGCTCGCCCGCTCGAGCTTCGCCGCGGTCGGGAAGGTCGTGGTGAGCTTGCCCAGCGCGAACGCCAGCGCCACGCCCGCGCCCAGCCCGGCGATCAGCACCCCGGTCAGCAGCAGCGGCCGGTTGGGCGAGGTCGGGGCGCGCGGCTGCGTCGGCGGGTCGACCACGTTGAACTTGGCCGTGTCGGCGACGGTCTGCGCCTGACTCGAGATCTTCATCTGCTCGCGGTCCGCCAGCAGCTTGTCATACTGGTCCTTGAGCACCTGATATTGGCGCTCGATCTCGCCCTGCTCGGCGACCACGCCCGGCTGCTCCGCCATCTTCGACTGGAGCACCGACAGATCGCCCTCGATCTGCGCCCGGCGCTGGATCAACGCGGCGACCTGCGCCTGCTTGTCGGCCTGCATCGTGCGCAGGCCCATATAGATCGGGTTCGAAGCCGCCCCGCCCCCGCTGTACACCGGCTCGCGCGCCGCGGCCGCCTGGGCGGCGCCCAGCTGGCTGCGGAGCGCGATCATGTCGGGATGGCTGTCGGTATAGCCCTTGGCGCGCGCGTCCGCGATCTGGCCCTGGATCGCCGCGAGCCGCGCCCGCGCCGGCCCCGTCACTGCGCCGCCGCCGGCGCCCGGCACGTTGGCCGGCGTGCTCGACATCTGCGCGTTGACCACGTTGAGGCTCGATTGCGCCGCCGCCAGGTCCGACTGGATCTGCGCGAGCTGGGTGCGCGCCGCCGAGATGCGGTCGTCGAGCGAGCCCGTTCCCGGCAGCGAGCCCAGATAGCGCGCCTGGAAGTCCGCCCGCTTGGCTTCGGCCTCCTGGAGCTGCTTCTGCCGCGCATCGAGCTGCTGGTCGAGGAAGGTCAGCGACTGGCTGGTCTGGTCGCGATTGTCCGAGAGATTGTTCTCGACGAACACGTCGATCAGCTTCTGCGCGATCTGGCGCGCGAGCTTGCCGCTCGGCGCCGTGACGGTGATCTCGAACAGATTGTCCTGCTGGGCGGTGAGCTTGATCGCCTTTTGCAGCCCCGCGATCCGGTCCGCCACGTCGCGATCGCTCGCGACGGTGCGGGCGAGGTCGGTGCCGCGCACCACTTTCTCCAGGTTGACCGCCGAGGTCAGCGTCTGGCGGATCCGGTCGATGTCCTTCTGCTGCTCGAGCGCCGCCGTGCCGTTTTGCGTCGGCAGGATCTGGCGCAGTTGCACGAAGACGCGCGCCCGCGATTCATAGTTGTTCGGCATCTGCGAGACGACCAGCCAGCCCGCGAGGCACAGCCCCCAGGCCACCGCCAGCGCCACCCAGCGCCGCATCCAGACCGCGTGCAGCGCGCTGCGGATCTCGTCGTAGAGGCTCCCCACCGGCGCTACCTCAGAACATGCTCGTGGGGATGATGATCACGTCGCCCGGCTCGAGCTTGACGTTGGCGGAGATGTCGCCGTTCTTGAGCAGGTCGCCCAGGCGCACCTTGTACTCGCGCTGCCGCCCGCTCTGCCGGTCGTAGCGCACCAGCCGCGCGCGGTTGCCCGCGGCGAACTCGCTGAGGCCGCCCACCGCGATCATCGCGTCGAGCACGGTCATGTTCGCGCGGTACGGGATCGAGGCCGGCTTCTCGGTCGCGCCGACGACGCGGACCTGCTGGCTGTAGGTGCCCGAGAAATTCTCGACGATCACCGAGACGATCGGATCCTTGATGTACTCCGAGAGCGCGTATTTGAGATCGTCCGCGAGCATCGCCGGGGTCTTGCCGACCGCCGGCATGTCGCTGATCAGCGGCGTGGTGATGCGGCCGTCGGGACGCACCTGCACCTTCGCCGAGAGTTCGGGGTTGCGCCACACGAAGATGGACAGCTGGTCCATCGGACCGATGACATATTCCTCGCTGGGCGTCTCGCGCCCCGCCACCGCGCCCGCTGGCGGCAGCTCGGGGCGGCTTCCCCCTGCGCAACCGGAAACCATGGCGGCCATGACGCCAAGACCGAGGACCGCCCTTCCGAAACCGTAGAAACGCATGCTCGAGCTCCCTGCCCCGCGGGTCGTGACGCCACCGACGTCTCGACGGCAGCCCGCAAGGGATCAGGGTGCGGTATGGAAGGGAGAGGTAAAGATAGCGTTAGGGAGTGGAGACGGAGTCGCGGTGCGGGACATGTCCCAGCCCATTGGGGCATTTCCGCTCTCCAAGAGAGGAAGGGAAAGGAACTAGACCACTCGCTCCCGCACCCCGGGATGCCCCAGGAATGCCGCCGGGCTCGCCGTCGCCCCATAGGCGCCCGAGGCGAACACCGCGATCATGTCCCCGACCTGCGCCCGCGGCAGCGCCACGCGGTCCGCGAGCCGATCGAGCGGGGTGCAGAGCGGGCCGACGATGGTCGCGACCTCCTCGGCCGGGTCCTGCATCCGGTGCGCCACCGCCACGGGGAAGTTCCGCCGCACCACCGTCCCGAAATTGCCCGTCGCCGCGAGATGATGGTTGAGCCCGCCATCGACGACGAGGAAGGTCTCGCCCTGGCTCACCTTGCGATCGACGACGCGCGCCAGATACACGCCCGCCTCCCCCACCAGCCAGCGGCCGAGCTCGACCGCATAGGCCGTATCGAGCCTGGCGAGCTCTCCGCCGAGCGCCGCGCCCACCGCCTCGACGTCGAGCGCCGCGTCGCCGGGGAAATAGGGGATGCCGAACCCGCCGCCCAGATTCACCAGCGGCGGCGGCGCGCCCACCTCCTCCGCCAGCCGCGCCGCGAGCGCCACCGTCGCCGCCTGCGTCTCGATCACCGCACCGGTGTCGAGCGATTGCGATCCGGCGAAGATGTGGAAGCCGCGCCACTCCGCGCCGGCTTCGATCAGCCGCCGCACCAGCCCCGGCACATGCGCAGCCTCCACATCGACCCCGCCAGCCGGACGGCCCGCGTCG
>CBIFVW010000131.1:0-10333 GCA_966186155.1 uncultured Sphingomonas sp. | reverse complement strand
GTCCGGCGCCCGACCTGCTCGGCATCGGCCTCGACCTGCATGCCCTGGAAGCAGCCCGCGATCGCGATGATCGCGCCGAACACCGGCGCCTTGACCAGCCCGACCCAGAGGTCGCTCAGCGGCACCACCTCGCGGATGCGCTGGACGAAGGTGATCGGCGGTATGTCGAGGCTCACCCAGCAGAGCAGCCCGCCGCCGATGATCGCGATCAGCGCCGAATAGAAGCCGAGCAGCGGCATCATCAGCACCACCGCCAGCGTGCGCGGCACCACCAGCGCCTCCATCGGCGAGACGCCGATCGTGCGCATCGCGTCGATCTCCTCGGTGAGCTTCATCGTGCCGATCTGCGCGGCGAAGGCCGATCCCGAGCGTCCGGCGACCATGATCGCCGTCATCAGCACGCCCAATTCGCGCAAGGTGAGCCGGCCGAGCAGGTTCACGGTGTAGACCTCGGCACCGAACTGGCGCAGCTGCACCGCGCCCTGCTGCGCGATGACGATGCCGATCAGGAAGCTCATCAGCCCGATGATGCCGAGCGCCGAGACGCCGACCACTTCGAACCGGTGCACCGTCGCGTGGAAGCGGAAGCGGCGCGGGTGGATCGCGATGTTCCAGAAGGCGATCATCGTCGCCCCCATGAAGCCGAGCAGCCCGTAGAGCGTGTGGACCGCGGTGATCACTGCGCTGCCGGTCTCGTTCAGGAGATGCGTGAACGGTGCGGCGGGCTTGGGCGGCAGCTCGATCGGATGCTCGGCGGCGGCGACCTGGTCGAACAGATGCCGCTCGTCGGGCTCGAGCCCTTCGACGGCTGCCGCATGCTCGCGCGCGAAGCGGTGGATCACCCAGGCGCCGACCGTGTCGATCCGCGCGATCGCGCCGAGGTCGATCCGCGCCACCGGCCCCTGCACGGCCTGGAGCCGATCGGGCAGATCGCCGAGACAGGCGAGCGACAAGTCGCCGGTGAAGCGGAGCGTCGCGCCGCTGCCCGAATCCACGCGTTCGAAATCGGCCTTGGCGCTCATGAACGGCACCTTTCCGCGATTCGGGCTGGATCGGCAAGCGGGTGCGATCGTAGATGCCTCAATGCACCGCCTCGCAATCTACGACATGGACAAGACGATCACCGCCGCGCCGACCTGGACGCGGTTCCTGGTGGCGGCGGCCAGGGCCCGCGCGCCGTGGCGGCTGGCGCTGCTCCCCGCCGTGGCGGCGGGCGGGATCGGCTATCTGCTCAGGCTGACCGACCGGGCGGGCCTCAAGCAAGTTTCGCAGCGGCTGATGCTGGGCGGCGCGCTGATGCCGGCCGAAGTGGAGGCGCTGGCCGAGCGCTTCGCGGCGCACGAGGCCGCGCATGGCGTGCTCCACGGCGCGCGCGCGCAGATCGCGGCAGACCGCGCCGCCGGCTGCCGCCTCGTGATGGCGACGGCATCGCATCGTTACTATGCCGGCGCGATCGCGCGGCTGCTGGGGTTCGACGATGTCGTCGCCACGGAAGCGAAGCGTGATGAACAAGGCCGGATTCTCTCCCTGATCGAGGGAGACAACTGTTACGGGCCCGTAAAGCTCCATCGGATCGAAAGCTGGATGGCGGGACAGGGAATCGCCAGGGGCAGCGCGCATGTCCGCGCCTATTCGGACCATGTCTCGGACGCGCCGCTGCTCGCCTGGGCCGACGAGCCCTTCGCGGTCAACGCCCATGGTCCGCTGCGCAGGCTCGCGGCGGAGAAGGGGTGGCCGCTGCTCGACTGGCGATAGCTTAGAGCAACGCATCGACGGCGTGGATCGCCACGCCGACCAGCCCGCCGACCAAGGTGCCGTTGATCCGGATGTACTGGAGGTCCCGGCCCACCGCGTTCTCCAGCCGCCCGGTGACGGTGCGCGCGTCCCAGCTGCGGATCGTGTCGGAGACCAGCCGGACGATGCCGTCGCCATAGTCCGATGCCGCCCCCACGGCCGTGCGGCGCGCGAAGCGGTTGATCGTGTCGGCGAGCCGGCGGTCGTCCTGCAGCGTCTCGCCGAACTGGCGCAGCGTCTCGCCCATGCGCCCGCCCAGCGCCCGTCCGGGATCGCGCGCGAAACGGAGCAGCGCTGCGCGGCTCGCTTCCCATAGCCCGTCGATCCAGCGCTGGAAGGCCTGGTTCTCGAGCATCTCGAGCTTGAACGCCTCGACCTTGGCGCGCAGCGCCTCCTTGTGCTGGAGGTCGTGGGCGAGCCGCTCGAGCCCTTCCTCGGCCTTCGCCCGCAGCGGATGGGTGGGATCCTCCGCCATCTCGGTGAGCAGCTTCTCCAACCCCTCGATGATCTTGTTGGCAAGCGTCTCGTCGAGCCCGGTCCAGCGCATCACCGCCCCGGCGCGCGCATGGACCATCTCGCGAATCATGTGCTCGTTGGCGGCGAGCACCTTGGCCGCCCAGCGGATCATTCCGTCGAGCAGCGGCAGGTGCCGGTCGTTGGCGATCGCGGCGCCCAGCGCCTGGCCGAACAGCGGCGACAGGTCGATCGCGCGCAGCCGCGCCGCGATCGCGCCCTTGGCCATGCCGCCGAGGCGCTCCTGGTCGAGCGATTCGAGCAAGTCGGCGGCGAGGCGCGCGGCGCTGCGGCCGATCCGGCCGTCGGCATGGACCGGGTTGGCGAGCCAGCGCCCCGCGGCGCCCGCCACGTCGAGCCGCTGCATCCGCCGCGCGACCACGCCCGGTGTCAGGAAATTGTCGCGCAGGAACTGGGCGAGCGTGCCGGCGATCCGGTCCTTGTTGCGCGGGATGATCGCAGTGTGCGGGATCGGCAGATGGAGCGGGTGGCGGAACAGCGCGGTGACCGCGAACCAGTCGGCGAGCCCGCCGACCATCGCCGCCTCGGCAAAGGCGCGGACATAGCCGATCGCCGGGTGGACATGGTCGAGCGCCCGCGCGGCGAGGAACAGCGCCGCCATCGCCACCAGCAGTCCGGTCGCCACCAGCCGCATGCGGACGAGACCGGCCGGCGGGGCCTCAGACGAATGGGGAGCGCGTAACCTGGTCACGCGCTCCCCAATACATCAGGCGGGATCAAGTTCACTCCGCGGGCTGCGGCGAATCGTCCCCCGGCTTGTGCTCGATCGTGCCGCCGCCATGCGCCGTGCCGATCACGCGGCTACCGTCGTCGCCGGGGCGGAAGGTGAGCAGGCGGCGCGAGAGCCGCGGCCCCAGCCATTGCTCGAGGCCCACCGCCAGGCTGAACAGCGCCGGCACCATCACCAGCGTGAGCACCGTCGAGAGGATCAGGCCGCCGATCACGGTGATGCCCATCGGGGCGCGCCACGAGCCGTCGCCGTTGAGCGACAGCGCCGTCGGCACCATGCCCGCGACCATCGCCACCGTGGTCATCACGATCGGCTGGGCGCGCTTGTGTCCGGCCTCGACGATGGCAGTGAACTTGTCGACGCCCTTGTACATCTCCTCCAGCGCGAAATCGACGAGCAGGATCGAGTTCTTGGCGACGATGCCGAACAGCATCAGCATGCCGATGAACACGGGCAGCGACAGCGGCTGGCCGGCGATCCACAGCGCGATCAGCCCGCCCAGCGGCGCGTTGAGCAGCGAGCCCATGTTCACCAGCGGCGACATGAAGCGGCGATACAGCAGCACCAGCACCGCGAAGACGAGGAAGATGCCCGACGCCAGCGCGATGAAGAAGTTATTGAGCATCTCCGCCTGCCACTTGGCGCTGCCGACGGTCATCTCCGCGACGCCGATCGGCAGGCTCTTCATGATCGGCAGCTCGTGGATCTTCTTGAGCGCAACGCCCGAGATGATCGCCTTGCCCGTCTTGGGATCGGTCGCGAGGTCCGCGCCGATCACGATGCGGCGCTGCAGGTTGAGGCGCTCGATCTTGGTCGGGCCCGTGCCGAAGCCGATATCGGCGACGACGTCGAGCGGCACCGATCCGCCGGTCTGGGTCTGCACCGGCAGGTTTTGGATCGTCGAAAGCTTGGCGCGCGCATCCTCCTGCAGCGCCACGCGGATCGGGATCTGGCGGTCCGACAGCGAGAATTTGGCGCTGTTCTGGTCGATGTCGCCCAGCGTGGCGATGCGGATCGCGTTGGACAGCGCCGCCGTGGTCACGCCCAGGTTCGCCGCCAGGTCGAGCCGCGGCCGGATCACGATCTCGGGGCGGTTGAGGTCGCCCGCGATGCGCGGCGCGACGACTTCGGGCAGTTTCGACATCTGGTCGACCAGCGTGAGCGCGGTCTTGGTGAGCAGCTCGGGATCCTCGCCGCCCAGCGTGATCGTCAGCGCGCGGCCGCTCGAGCCCCAGCCGCCCTGCGCGCGGAAGCCGACGCGGGCATCGGGGATCTTGAGCAGGTCCGGCGTGATGCGGCGGGTGAACTCGTCGCTGGTCTCGGTCCGCTCGTCCTTGAGCATCGCGGTCACGCGGCCGTTGCCGACGAAGGCGCGCTCGTAGACGTTCGCCACATTGGGCTCGCGGCGCAGGCGCTCGGCGACCGTGCGGACCACCGCGTCGGTCTGCTCGAGCGTGGTGCCGGGCACCATCTCGATATTGGCTGTGACCTGGTCCTCGTCCTGCGTCGGCTGGAAGGTCATCGGCAGCATCGCGAAGAAGGCGACGGTGAGCGCGAGCGAGCCGATGAACCCGACGATCGCCGACCAGCGATGCCGCAGCGTCCAGCGCAGCAGCTTGACGTACAGGTTCATCACCGGGCCTTCGCCGTGCGAGGCATGGCCCTTCGCCTTGAGGAAATAGGCCGCGATCATCGGCGTAACGAGACGCGCGACGGCAAGGCTCATCAGCACCGAGGCGACGACGGTGAGGCCGAAATTCTTGAAGAACTGGCCGGACACGCCGGGCATCAGGCCGACGGGAAGGAACACCGCCACGATCGACATGGTGGTGGCGAGCACCGCCACGCCGATCTCGTCGGCGGCGTCGATCGACGCCTGATAGGCCGATTTTCCCATGCGCATGTGGCGGACGATGTTCTCGATCTCGACGATCGCGTCGTCGACCAGCACGCCCGCCACCAGGCTGAGCGCGAGCAGCGTCATCTGGTTGAGCGTGAAGCCCAGCATGTCCATGAACCAGAAGGCCGGGATCGACGAGAGCGGGATCGCGAGCGCCGAGATGATCGTCGCGCGCCAGTCGCGCAGGAACAGGAACACCACGATGACGGCGAGGACGGCGCCTTCGATCATCGCCTCCATCGCCGAGTGATATTGCTGCTCGGCATATTTGCTCCAGTTCGAGAGCAGCTCGAAATGGACCTTGGGATTGTTCTTCTCGAGCTGCTGGAGCTTCTTCTCGGCGTCGTGGAAGATCGAGACGTCCGAGGCGCCCTTGGCGCGCTGGATGTCGAACGAGATCACCGAATGGCCGTTGAAGCGCGCGGCGCTGCGCAGCTCGGCATAGCTGTCGGTCACCTTGGCGATGTCGGCGAGCCGCACCGTGCGCCCGCCGCCCACGGCGATCTGCGTCTGGCCAAGCGCATAGGCGTCCTTGGCGTTGCCGAGCACGCGCACCGACTGCTCATAGCCCGAGATCTCGGCGCGGCCGCCCGCGGCGTTGAGGTTCACCTGGCGGAGCTGCTGGTTCACCTGGCTCGCGGTGAGGCCATAGGATTGGAGCCTGGCCGGATCGATCTGGACGCGGATCTCGCGGTTGACGCCGCCGTTGCGGTTCACCGCCGACATGCCCTCGATCGAGAGCAGGCTCTTCGCCACCGTGTTGTCGATGTACCAGCTCAATTGCTCGACGGTCATGTCGGGCGCGATCGCCGTGAAGCTGGCGATGTCGTTGTCGCTGGCCGAATCGACTCGGCCGATCTGCGGCTCGAGGATGCCGTCGGGCAAGTTGCCGCGGATCTGCTGCACGGCGCTGCGCACATCCTCCACCGCGCGGTCGATCGGCGTGCCGATCGCGAGCTGGACGACGGTGGTCGACTGACCCTCGGTCACGTTCGAATTGATCTCGTCGATCCCCTGCAGGCTGCGCACCGCGCTCTCGACCTGCTGGGTGATCTGCGTCTCGAGCTCGCTCGGCGCGGCGCCCGGCTGGCTTATCGAGATCCAGACGATCGGGAAGTCGATGTCCGGATTGTTGTTCACGTCCATCCGCGAGAAGCTGACCAGCCCCGCCACGGTGAGGAAGAGAAACAGGACGATCGGGGGAACCGGATTGCGGATCGCCCAGGCCGATATGTTCCGGAAGCTCATGGCGCGCGTCCTATTGCTTCTTGAGGAGCTGGGGTATGACCTTCTGCCCCGGATTGAGGAACGCGCCGGCGGTCATCACCACGCGTTCGCTGCCGGTAAGGCCCCGAGTAATCGCGACGCCCGCATCGGTCACCTCGCCGGTGACCACGGGCGTGCGGACCGCCTCGTCCTTGGCGTTGAGCGTATAGACGTAATTGCCCTGGGCGTCGCTCTGGATCGCCGACTGGGGCAGGATCACCGCGCTCGTCGCGCCGGTGATGATCCGCGCGCTGGCGAAGCCGCCCGGCCGCAGCGCCGGATTGTAGTTGAGCTGGATGCGCGCGATGCCCTGGCGCGTGTTCGGATCGATCACGGGGGAGACCTGCCACACCGTGCCGCTGAAGGTCTGGCTGCTGCCGGTCGGAGTCACTTCCGCCGTCGAGCCCACCCGGGTGCGCTGGATGTCCGCCTCGGCGAGCTGCGTCCTGAGCTCCATCTGGCCACCCATCGCCATGCGGAACAGCACGCCCGAGCCGGCGCTGACGATCTGGCCCGGCTCCACCTGGCGCGTGAGCACGAGGCCGGCCTCGGGCGCGCGGATGTCGAGGCGGCGGTTGCGGGCCTGGGTCTCGGACAGCTGCGCGCGGGCGACGCGGACGCGGGCCAGCGCCTGATCGCGAGTCGCGGTCTTCTGGTCGATGTCGGCCTTCGAGATGAAGCCGCCCGAGACGAGCTTCTGCGCACGCTCGAGATTGGCCTGGGCCAGCTTGGCTTCCGCCTCCGCCACGCGGATCGAGGCCGCAAGCGATTCGGCCGTCTGCGCCTGGACCGAACGGTCGACCGTGGCGAGCACCTGCCCCTTGGCGACCCAAGTGCCCGGCTCGACGAGGACGCGGGTCACCAGGCCGCCTTCGCCGGCGACGCCGACCGGCATCTCGCGCTTGGCGGCAAGGCTGCCATTGCCGGTGATCACGGTCTGCACCGTCTGGCGGCCCGGCACCGCGACCGTCACGGTCGGGATCTGCGACTGGTTGCCCGCGGCTGCGCCCTTCGGCGCCGCGCCCTTGGTCGCGGCGCCGTCGTTGCGGCCCATCATGAAGAAGGCGGCGATGCCCAGCACCGCCACGACGGCGAGACCGATCCACAGCCAGCGGCGGCTGCGCTTCGGCGTCTCGTCGCTCGTATATTCCAGCCGCTCCTGTCGTCCGAACATCCTTGCCTCGTAATTCATGTGCGACGTTTCGATCCGGCCGGACCGACCGCTGCCCCCACTAAAGATCGCACTGTATTAGATGAATAAGGCACCGGCATCAAGAGCCGTTTCGCGGCCGCGGGAAATGCCTGTTCCAGCGAATTTCCGCAAGTGTTCGTACTGTTCCGGGAACCGTTTCTGACAAGAAACGGTTGCAATGGAGGCGTTGCGGGGCGACGTTCCGCCGAGGTCCGGCGAAACGGGCCGCACTGAGGAGGAATCGAATGCCACAGGGGATCATCGGATGGCTTCTCATCGGCCTCGTCGCCGGTGCGCTCGGCAAACTCATCATGCCCGGCAAGGATCCGGGCGGCATCATCGTGACGATATTGATCGGCATCGCCGGCGCGCTGCTGGCCTTCTATCTGACGCCGATGCTGGGCATCGAGGTGCGCGACAGCACCTGGCAGGCCTATGCGGCGGCGACCGCGGGCTCGGTGGTGCTGCTCGCGCTCTACCGGCTGATCATGGCCCGCCGCGCCTGACCCGGAAATTTCGTTCAGCTTTCATTTGTCCCGCGTACGGCAGGCCGTGCGCGGGACATTTATTTCAGGAGCGAATCAGATGATCCGGATTGCCCTTGCCGCCTCGGCCCTCATGCTGACGGGGGCGGCGCTGCCCGCACTGGCCCAGGCGCAGGACATGCGCCCGGTGCTCGTCGACGGCACCATCCTCGACGTGAGCGCCACCGGCACGAGCACGCGCGTGCCCGACGTCGCGCTGATCCAGGCCGGCGTGGTCACCCAGGCGGCGACCGCGGCCGAGGCGATGCAGCAGAACGGCGCGCGGATGGCGAGCGTGCTCGCGGCGCTGCGCAAGGCCGGGATCGCCGAGCGCGACATCCAGACCGCGAACGTCTCGCTGAGCCCGCAATATCGCTATGCGCAGAACGAGGCGCCGGTGATCACCGGTTACCAGGCCTCGAACCAGGTCTCGGTGCGCTTCCGCGACGTCGCCCGGAGCGGCGCGATCCTCGACGCGCTGGTGCGTGAGGGGGCGAACAACATCCAGGGCCCGAACCTGATGGTCGACAAGCCCGAGGCGGCGCTCGACGAGGCGCGGGTCGACGCGATCAAGCGGGCGCGGGCGCGGGCCGAGCTCTACGCCCAGGCCGCCGGCCTCAGGGTCGAGCGCATCCTGTCGATCTCCGAAGGCGGAGCGATGCCGCCGCCACCCATGCCCATGGTGATGATGCGGGCGCGCGCCGAAGCCGCGGCCGACACCGAGGTGGTGGCGGGCGAGCGCGAGCTCAGCGTCAACCTCTCGGTGCGCTTCCTGCTCAAGTGACGAAAAAAGGGGCCGTCCACTGGGCGGCCCCTTTTTGGACTTCCCGTCCCCTGCGGTCAGCGCAGCGAGCCGCGGCGGACGAGGTTGACGATCGCCAGCAGGACGATGGCGCCCAGCAGCGACACGAGGAAGGTCGCCGGCGTGACCACGCCCGAATTGATGTTCGGGCCGAACAGCAGTCCGCCGATGAAGGCGCCGACGATGCCGACGATGACGTTGAGGAAGATGCCCTGCTGGGCATCGGTACGCATCACGAGGCTGGCGAGCCAGCCGACGACGCCGCCGATGACCAGCCAGACGATAAGACCCACCATAAGTCCCTCCGTATGTTCAGCCCGGCGGGCCGGGCGACAGAAGGAAAATCCGCAAGCGCTCGTGTTGGTTCCGTATCGATTTTTCGAGTCCTTTCGGGAACTTTTCCGCGAGTTCCGCAAAAAGAAACGGCCCGCTCCCTAAGGGGGCGGGCCGCGATTTGCTCCTTGAGGGAGGAGCTCAGTATTTCTGCTGCCGCTCGTAGAGCGAGCGGTAGTGCTGGATGCGCGTCACGCGCAGCCCCGGCATGCCCGAACGGTCGATCGCACGCTGCCAGCCGGCGAACTCCTCGACGGTGAGACCGTAGCGCTCGCACACCTCGTCGACGGTCAGCAGCCCGCCATTGACCGCGGCCACCACCTCGGCCTTGCGGCGCACCACCCAGCGGGTGGTGTCGGGCGGCGGAAGCGTCTCGAGCGTAAGCGGCTCGCCGAGCGGGCCGATCACCTTTGCCGGACGGATCTTCTGGTTCTCAATCATCTACTGACCTCATCGGGGCGGGGGGCCCCCTCTACTCGAACTCGACAACTCAACTCGGGCAGGACCCTAATTCGTTGCGCTTGAACATCGGCTAAAACGCCTAGGTTAACGCGCTTTTCACTCCCGCCGCCAACGCGCCAAAGCGAGTGCCGCGGCGCGATGAAACGCGCCATGGCCCGGAGCCAGCAACGTGTCGGCCGGTGCGGAGAAGGCGAGTCGCGCCTGTGCCCGCGCCGTCGGACTCGCCGCCTGGCGGGCCGCGACTCCAACCAGCAGCACCGCCAGCTCGGTCGGCATGGCGGTCACCGCCACGTCACGTTCCAGTCTGGCGAAACTCAGATCCACGCGCACCCACCCGACGAAAAGCTTTCGGATGACCGTTGGTAGCGTGGAGTGCTGAAGGTCCCGTAAAGGACATGAAAACGGGCGCTTAACCAGGGTTACCGGAATCCCTGCGCCAGGGTGGCGCGGCGCGGCGACACGCCCTACATGCGCGCCAGCATGATTCCGGGAGATTTCCAGCTGGATGCGCCGCTCGCGAGACGGCGGATCGTCGTCGCCATGTCGGGCGGGGTCGATTCGTCGGTCGTGGCCGCGCTCGCGGCGCGCACCGGCGCGGAGACGATCGGCATCACGCTCCAGCTCTACGACCATGGCGAGGCGGTGGGCCGCGCCGGCAGCTGCTGCGCCGGGCGCGACATCCGCGACGCGCGCGCGGTGTGCGACCGGCTCGGCATCGCGCATTATGTCTTCGACCATGCCTCGAGCTTCCGTGCGAGCGTGATCGACGACTTCGCCGACGAATATCTCGCGGGCC
>CBIFVW010000130.1:0-10453 GCA_966186155.1 uncultured Sphingomonas sp. | reverse complement strand
CGAGCTACAGGGCAAGATGCCGCTGATGGTCGCCCGGACCTGCGGCCATATCGACCGTTTCGTCGAGATCATGTTCCGCCGCACGATCGACGATCTCGACACCCAGGCGATCATCGCCGACGACGATCAGTTCGAGAAGCTCTGCCGAGTGATCTCGCTCACCGAGCAGCGCGGCTTCAAGCAAGTGGACGTGCTGCTCCGGCACCCGCTGGTGCGGCACGACAAGACGCTGATCAAGATCTTCCGGATCATCGAGAAGGACGAGCCGAGCCACTGGGCGCCGTATGACGGCTGGCTCAAGGCCAACGGCAAGCGCGACCCGCGATGGTGGGAGCGCGCGATCGACAGCTTCATCCATTCGGAGCTCCTGTTCCTCAAGCTGCCGGTGCTGTTCCTCAATCCCTGGGTGCGGCGCCGCACCGAATGGGCCGACGCGCACGATCCGGCGGAGGCCAAGGCATCGCCGCTGCCGGTGGCGGCCTAGGGCGTTCAATTTGTTCCTCCCCCCGGAGGGGGAGGGGGACCAGCCGCAGGCTGGTGGAGGGGTAGTTTTCAGGAAAGGACGTCGATCGTGGAGAGCTACCCCTCCACCACGCACTTCGTGCGCGGTCCCCCCCCTTCCGGGGGAGGATGGATGGATTGTTTGTTCCGTGAATATCGATGTGTTCTAGGCGTCATCCCGGCGAAAGCCGGGGCCACGAGCGCATCATTCGTGACTCTGGGTCCCGGCTTTCGCCGGGATGACGACTCGGGCATAGGTCCCGCCATGCATATCCTCCTGACAGGCTCCTCCGGCTGGCTCGGCCGCTTCCTCGCGCCGATGCTGCGAGCCGAAGGACATGCGGTGACCGGGCTCGACGTCGCGCCGGGCGCGGACACCGATGTGATCGGCACCGTCGCCGATCGCGCGCTGGTCGACCGCCTGTTCGACGAGCATGGGATCGAGGCGGTGATCCACGGCGGCGCGCTGCACAAGCCGGACATCGCCCGCTATCCCGCGCAGGCGTTCATCGACGTCAACGTAACCGGCACGCGCAACCTGCTCGAGGCGGCGGCGCGGTCGGGACACGACCGCTTCGTCTTCACGTCGACCACGTCGCTGATGATCAGCCAGGCGATCCGCGACGAGGCGGGCGACGCCGCGATCTGGCTCGACGAGACCAGCGGCCCGATCGAGCCGCGCAACATCTACGGCGTCACCAAATATGCCGCCGAGCAGCTCTGCCGGCTGGCGTGGCTGGAGGACGGGCTCGCCTGCACGGTGCTCCGGACCAGCCGCTTCTTCCCGGAGGAGGACGACACGCACCGCGCGCTGTCCGGCGAGAACATGAAGGCGAACGAGCTGCTCCACCGCCGCCTGACCGTCGAGGACGCCGCACGGGCGCACCTCGCGGCGCTGGACAAGGCGCCGGAGATCGGCTTCGGCACCTTCATCGTCTCGGCGGCGACGCCCTTCGCGCGCGACGAGTGCGCGGCGCTCAAGGCCGATGCGCCCGCGGTGATCGCGGGCCACTTCCCCGATGCAGTCGAGCTATACCGTGCGAAGGGCTGGGAACTCCCCCGCTCCATCGGCCGCGTCTATGACGCCGCGCTCGCCGAGCGGAGACTCGGCTTTCGGTGCGAGACCGGGTTCGCGGAAGTATTGGACGCGCTGCGCGCGGGGAGGCCACTGCCCTTCGCGCATGATCCGAGCTACGTCTCGCCCAAGGAAGTTTCGGACGCGGCATGATTTGCCCCGTGCGTCCGTGTGTATTAGTGGCATAGTACACAACGGTTTCTGGGGAAGTTTCGATGCGCTGGATCGTTCGCGGACTGGCCGTGCTGGCCGGCCTTGTCGTGTTGCTGCTCGTTGTCGTCTATGGCGGTTCCGAATGGATCATCCGTCAGGGCCATGCCGTGCCGACGCCGCGGATCGCGGTGCCGAACGACGCAGCCGCGATCGCCGAGGGCGGGCGGATGGCCCGGATCACCAGCTGCCGCGAGTGCCACGGGCCGAACGGCGAGGGCAAGGTGCTGTTCGACGTGCCGATGGTCGGCCGCGTCGCGCCGCCGCCGCTCGCCGAGATGGCGGCGAAGCTCGACGATGCCGAGCTGGCGCGGGCGATCCGCCAGGGCGTCCACAAGGACGGCAGCACGCTCTTCATCATGCCGACGCATGCGCTCGGGCGCATCTCGGACGACGATCTCGGCCGGATCATCGCCTGGATCCGGACGCTGAAGCCGGGGCCGCGGGACGAGAAGGCGCGGACCAGCTTCGGCCCGATGGGGCGCCTTCTGCTGATCACCGGCGCGTTGCCGCCGATGGCGACCGCCGCGAGCGTCGCGGAGGCAAGGCGTCCCGCCGATACCGGCCGCTATTTCGTCGATATCGCCTGCCAGGCCTGCCACAAGCTGCACGTCGACGGGGTCATGGAGGACGGCAAGACCAAGGTGCCCGCGCTGGCGCCGGTCGCCGCCGCCTATGACCCCGCCAAGTTCAAGCGGTTGCTGCGCACCGGCGTGGGCTCCAAGCCCGACCATGGCATCATGAGCGTGGTGGCCCGCGCCGGGTTCGTCGCCTTCACCGATCCCGAGATCGACGCGATCCAGGCCTATCTCAAGGGCGAGGCCGCCAAGGCGCCGCCGCAATAGCTGGGCTTTGCGACGGAAAATTGCGGAGGCGCTTGCTCCCGCGCACTTTTCGACTAGATCGCCCGCATGGCCAGCCAACCGCGTACGCTCTACGAGAAGATCTGGGCCGACCATGTGGTCGAGCGCCGGGACGACGGAACCTGCCTGATCTACATCGACCGCCACCTCGTCCACGAGGTGACGAGCCCCCAGGCCTTTGCCGGCCTGCGCGCGGCCGGGCGGCCGGTGCGCCGTCCGGACCTTACGCTCGCGGTGCCGGATCATAACCTGCCGACCACGCCGCGGGTCGATGCGACGGGGCACGCGCTGCCGATCGCCGATCCGGCGAGCGCGGGCCAGCTCGCGGCGCTCCGGGCCAACACCACCGAGTTCGGCGTGCCCTATATCGACGCGCTCGACGCGCGGCAGGGCATCGTCCATGTCATCGGCCCCGAGCAGGGCTTCACGCTGCCCGGCACCACGTTGGTGTGCGGAGACAGCCACACCTCGGCGCACGGCGCGCTGGGGGCGCTGGCCTTCGGGATCGGCACCAGCGAAGTCGAGCATGTCCTCGCGACGCAGACCTTGCTGCTCGCGCCGTCGAAGACGCTGGAGATCCGCGTCGACGGGACTCTGGGCTTCGGCGTGAGCCCGAAGGACGTGGTGCTCGCCATCATCGGCCGGATCGGCGCGGCGGGCGGCACCGGCTATGTCATCGAGTTCACCGGCGAGGTGATCCGATCGATGTCGGTCGAGGGGCGGCTGACCGTCTCGAACATGTCGATCGAAGGCGGCGCACGCTCGGGCCTGATCGCGCCCGACGAAACGACCTTCGCCTATCTCGAGGGACGCCCGATGGCGCCGAAGGGCGCGGACTGGGACAAGGCGGTCGCCTATTGGAAGACGCTGCCGACCGATCCGGGCGCGCGCTACGACCGCAGCGTCGTGCTGCAGGCGAGCGACATCGCCCCGTCGCTGACCTGGGGCACCAGCCCCGAGGACGTCGTGCCGATCACCGGCGCGGTGCCCGACCCCGAGAGCTTCGAGGACCCCGCCAAACGCGTCGCGGCGCAGAAGTCGCTCGACTATATGGGCCTGACGCCCGGCACGCGGATGCAGGACGTCGCGATCGAGCATGTCTTCATCGGTTCGTGCACCAACAGCCGGATCGAGGACCTGCGCGCCGCCGCCGCGGTGGTGAAGGGCCACCATGTCGCCGACCGCGTCCGCCAGGCGCTGATCGTGCCGGGCTCGGGGCTGGTCAAGCGCCAGGCCGAGGCTGAGGGGCTCGACCGTATCTTCATCGAAGCGGGCTTCGAGTGGCGCGAGCCGGGCTGCTCGATGTGTCTCGCAATGAATCCGGACAAGGTCCCCAGCGGCGAACGTTGTGCTTCCACCTCGAATCGCAATTTCGTAGGAAGGCAGGGTCCGGGGGCGCGAACGCACCTGCTTTCACCCGCAATGGCGGCGGCAGCGGCGGTCACGGGGCGCCTCACCGATGTCAGGGAGCTGATGTCGGCGGATGCGTAAGGGGATGGCTCATGAAGCGGGCGCTGGTGGCGTTGATTGCGTGTACGGTGTTGAGCGGGCTCGCGGCGGCCTATGCCGCGACCGAGCGGGTGCGGGCGCCGAAGGTGGAGCGCACGGCCGCCCGCTGATCCGGGAGGTCGAATGATGGAACCCGTCCGTCAGGTGCACGGGCGCGCCTATCCATGGGGCGCCAAGAACATCGACACCGACATCATCATCCCCGCGCACTGGCTCAAGACCACCACGCGCGAGGGGCTGGGCAAGGGCGCGTTCGAGACGGTGCGCGCGCAGCCCGGCAATGTCTTCGACGATCCGCGATACGCCGGCGCGCCGGTGCTCGTCGCGGGCGACAATTTCGGCTGCGGGTCGAGCCGCGAGCACGCCGCCTGGGCGCTCGCCGACCTGGGCGTCAAGGCCGTGATCGCGCCGAGCTTCTCGGACATCTTCTCGGGCAACGCCTTCAAGAACGGCATCGTGCCGGTGGTGCTGCCGCAGGAGGCGGTCGACCGGCTGGTCGAGGTCGCGAAGACCGACGAGATCACGGTCGACCTCGAGACGATGACCGTCACCACCCCCTTCCAGGACCGTTTCCCCTTCGCACTCGACCCGTTCCGCCGCCAATGCCTGATGGAAGGGCTGGACGAGATCGGCATGACGCTGGCAAGGGATACCGCGATTTCGAAATTCGAGGCGGGAATGGCCGAGAGCCGCCCCTGGCTCGCAGTGGAGAGAGCGGATGAAGGCGTTGCTGTCGAAGGAGCCGGGCGGACCTGACACTCTAAGTCTGAAGGATCTGCCCGATCCGGCGGCGGGCACGGGCCAGGTCGTGGTCGCGGTCAGGGCCTGCGCGATCAACTATCCCGACGTGCTGATCATCGAGGACAGATACCAGTTCAAGCCGCCGCGCCCCTTCGCGCCGGGCGGCGAGATCGCGGGGGTGATCGAGAGCGTCGGCGAGGGGGTGACCGGCTGGGCGCCGGGCGACCGGGTGATCGCGGTGACCGGACATGGCGGACTCGCCGAGAAGGCGGTGGTGAGCGCGGGCGCGCTCTACCGGCTGCCCGAGGGGCGCAGCTTCGAGGACGGCGCGGCGCTGCTGCTGACCTACGCCACCACGATCCACGCGCTGCTCGACCGCGGGCATCTGCGCGAGGGGCACAATCTGCTCGTGCTCGGCGCCGCGGGCGGCGTCGGGCTGGCGGCGGTCGAGCTCGGCAAGGCGTTCGGCGCGCGGGTGGTGGCGGCGGTCTCGTCGGAAGAGAAGGCTGCTGCCGCGAAGGCGGCGGGCGCGGACGCGACGCTCGTCTATCCCCGCGCGCCGTTCGACAAGGACCAGTCCAAGGCATTGGCCGAGGTGTTCAAGGCGGCGCTGGGGCCGCAGGGCGCCGACGTGATCTACGATCCGGTCGGCGGCGACTATGCCGAGCCGGCGCTGCGTGCGATCGGCTGGGAAGGGCGCTATCTGGTGGTGGGCTTCCCCGCCGGCATCCCGAAGCTGCCGCTCAACTTGACCCTGCTCAAGAGCTGCGACGTGTGCGGCGTATTCTGGGGCGCCTTCGCGGCGCGCGACCCGGAGGCGAACCGCGACCATGTCGAGCGGCTGTTCCGGCTGTGGAGCGAGGGCCGCATCGCGCCCAGGGTGACCGAGACCTTCGCGCTCGCGGACGGCGGCAAGGCGATCGCCAAGATGGCGGCGCGGCAGGTGATCGGGAAGGTGGTCGTGCGGGTGGCTTAAGAGACCCGTTGCCACAACCCATCCCCCCTCCTATCTCCGACCAAACGCCACATAGGGGACTGCAATGACCACTTTCGACGATCGCGAACGGGCGTTCGAAGCGAAGTTCGCGCGCGACGAGGACATGGCGTTCCGCGTCACCGCACGCCGCAACCGGCTGCTCGGACAATGGGCGGCGGCGCAGATGAAGCTGACGCCGGAGGAGACCGATGCCTATGCCAAGGCGGTCGTCCAGGCCGATTTCGAGGAAGCGGGCGACGAGGACGTGATCCGCAAGCTGCTGGGCGACCTGCTGGCGGCCGGCGTCGAGACCGACGAGGCGACCGTGCGCCGCGCGCTCGAGGAGCAGTTGGTCGAGGCGCGCCGCCAACTGATGGAAGCCAAGTAACATGCCGATGGCCGCCGCCGAGATCGAGCAGCTGATCAAGACCGGCATCCCCGATGCCCGGGTCGAGATCACCGACCTGGCCGGCGACGGCGATCATTATGCCGCGCGCGTGGTGAGCGCGACGTTCAAGGGCATGCCGCGGGTGCGCCAGCACCAGGCGGTCTATGCCGCGCTCGGGGGCAGGATGGGCGGCGTGCTCCACGCGCTCCAGCTCACCACCGAAGCGCCTGTCGAGGAGTGATGCAAGTGACCGACGAAGTGCAGGGCCGGATCCAGGAGCTGGTCGACAAGAACGACGTGCTGCTGTTCATGAAGGGCAGCCCGCTCTTCCCGCAATGCGGCTTCTCCAGCCGCGCGGTGGCGATCCTCAACCATCTCGGCGTCGCGTTCGAGAGCGTCGACGTGCTCCAGGACCAGGGGGTCCGCCAGGGGATCAAGGAATTCTCCGACTGGCCGACCATCCCGCAGCTCTACGTCAAGGGCGAGTTCGTGGGCGGATCGGACATCATGATGGAGATGTACGAGTCGGGCGAGCTCGCCCAGCTGCTCGCCGACAAGGGCGTCGCGGCCTCGGCCTAGTCCCGAGTCGTGCCCGTCGTCGATTGGGAGACCCCGGGGCGGGTGGGCCGACGCGAGACCGGGGAGTAGCGGTCGACCCACCCTTGAATGAAGCGTTGAACGCTCGGGGTGCCTTTTACCGTGCAGAGCGCGTGCCAAATCGCGTCAAGCCCGGATTCGCGTGGTTCCGATGGTTTGCGCCGATTAACCATTCCGCGCGACTGTAAGCCCTCCCGACAGTTTTAGCCCCCTTTGCGCGTGCCGGGTCGGCGCGCCGCGGGAAATTCCGTTCAGCTGGCATTCACCCGCTTGACTACAGACGTAATCGTAACGATTACACAAGTAGTCAAAGAGGGACAGCGATGACCGAACGGATCAGCGACGCCGAGCACGCCGTGATGGAGGTGCTCTGGGAGGAATCGCCGCTCACCGCGCAGGAAGTCGCCGAGCGGGTTCCCGCCGAGCGCGGCTGGAGCGCCAACACGGTCAAGACCCTGCTCGGGCGCCTGCTCGCCAAGAACATCATCGCGCACAAGGAAGAGGGGCGGCGCTATCTCTACCGCCCGCTCGTCGCGCGCACCGACTATGTCGCGGGCGAATCGCGCAAGCTGATGGACCGGCTGTTCGGCGGCCGGCTCACGCCGCTGGTGGCGCATCTCGCCGAGCGCGACGAGCTCACCGAGCAGGACATCGCCGAGATCGAGGCCCTTCTGAAGGAGCTCAAGCAATGATCGCCTGGGCCATCGAGACGCTCGTCGCGAGCACGCTGCTGATGCTGCTGGTGCTCGCCATCCGCGGGCCGGTGCGCAAGGCGTTCGGGGCGCACATCGCCTATGCGCTGTGGCTGCTGCCGGTGCTGCGCATGCTGATGCCGCCGCTTCCCGAGAGCTGGCGCGAGCAGGCGGTGGCGCCGGTCGCCGCCGCGAGCGACATCGTCGCTTATTATGTCGTCGACCCGATCGCGCTCCAGGCCGAGCCGGGCGCGGGCGCGGGCATGGTATCCTCGATCGACTGGATCTTCGTCGCGCTGGCCGTCTGGGCCGGAGGCGCGCTGCTGTTCCTCGCCTGGCACCTCATCGCGCACGGCCGCCACTGCGCCCGGCTGCTCCGCGCCGCGCGCGTCGACCGCACCGTGGCGCAGGGCCGGGTGCGCGTGATCGAGACCGATGCCGTGCACGGCCCGCTCGCCTTCGGCGTCTGGCGCAAATATGTCGCCTTCCCGTGCGACTTCTCCGAGCGCTACGACGAGGTCGAGCGCGACCTCGCGCTGGCGCACGAGCTCGGCCACCATGTCCGCGGCGACCTCATCGCGAACTGGGTCGCGCTGATCGTCCTCGCCATCCATTGGTTCAACCCGGTCGCCTGGAGGGCCTTCCGCGCCTTCCGCGCCGACCAGGAAATGGCCTGCGACGCCCTGGTGCTCGCCGGCCGCGCCCAGGCACTGCGCCATGCCTATGGCCGTGCGATCGTCAAGTCCGCGCATGGGGGTGCGGTCTCGGCGGCATGTCATCTGCATACCATCAACGAAGTCAAAGGGAGGCTACGCATGCTTTCGAAGACCCACAGGAATTCCCCCGCCCGTCTCGCCGCCGGCCTCGCCGGCATGGGCGCCCTCGGCCTCGCCGCGCTGGGGCTCACCGCCTCGGGCACCCAGGCGGCCGAGCAGATCAAGAGCAAGGTCGAGGCCGTGACCGGCGTGTCGCTGGGTCAGGACGTGCCCGCTCCGCCGGCGCCGCCGGCCGCGGCTGAGGCGCCTGCGGTTCCCGAAGCACCCGAAGCACCCGAAGCCCCGGAAGCGGCCGGGAAGCCCGCCAAGATCGAGAAGCACGTCTATCGCCTCAGCGACGACAAGGGCAAGCGCGTCAAGAAGATCGTCGTGGTCCGCGCCGACGGCAGCAGCGAGGAGACCGAGATCCCCGACATGGAGGCGCTCCGCATCTCGGTGCCCGAGATCCGGGACCTCAATTGCGGCGGCGGCGACAAGCCCGTGGTCGAGCACAAGCAGGACGGCGGCAAGCATGTCACCATCATCTGCTCGGACCGTATCGCCAAGATGACGGTCAACGCCGAGCGCATGGCGATGCGCGGCAAGCGGATGGGCATGCAGGGCGCGCTGATGGGCCTGCGCCACGCCCGGTCCGCGATCGAGATCCAGTCGGACCTCAGCCCCGAGCAGCGCGCCAAGGCGCTCAAGGGCATCGACGAGGCGATCGCCGAGGTCGAGAAGGACGCGGCTAACGACGATTGACGAGAGGGGAAGGGCGTCCGGCAAGAGCCCCTTTCCCGGACGCCCTTCACGCGGGGCCGGCTGAACTCCTTCGCAGCCGGCCCCGTTTCTTCTGGATATTCTCCTCCCTTCCAGGGAGGGGGCAAGGGTTGCGTTCCTCCTCCCGAGCAGCCATTTCACTTCTATGGAAACCATGGAAGATGCCCCGACCGGCGTGGCCATGGCTCTCGATGCGCTGGTCACGCGCGTGCTGGCGCCCAATCCTTCGCCCTTCACCTATACCGGCACCCAGACCTATCTCGTCGGCGCCACTGCGCTCGCGGTGATCGATCCGGGGCCCGACGATCCGCGCCATCTCGCGGCGCTGGTCGCGGCGATCGGCGGGCGCGAGGTGAGGGCGATCCTCTGCACCCATACCCATCGCGACCACAGCCCCGCCGCCGCGCCGCTCAAGGCGCTGACCGGCGCGCCGGTGATCGGCTGCGCGCCGCTCGCGCTCGACGATGCCGGCCCGCGCGCCGACACGGCGTTCGACATCGGCTATGCGCCCGATCGCGTGCTGGCGGACGGCGAGTCCGTCTCCGGGCCGGACTGGACGCTCGCCGCCGTGGCGACGCCCGGCCATACCTCCAATCATCTCTGCTTCGCGCTGCCCGAGGCCGGCGCGCTGTTCTCGGGGGACCATGTCATGGGCTGGTCGACCACCGTGGTCGCGCCGCCCGACGGCGACATGGCGGCGTATATGGCGAGCCTCGACAGGCTGATGGCACGCGACGACCGCGTCTATTATCCCGCGCACGGCGAGCCGATCGAGAATCCGCGCCGCTTCGTCCGCGGGCTGATCGGGCACCGCAAGCAGCGCGAGGGGCAGATCCTCCGCCTGCTCCGCCAGGACGTCGGCATGGTTCCCGCGATGGTCGAGCGCATGTATGCAGGGCTCGATCCGCGGCTCACCGGAGCCGCCGGCCGGTCGGTGCTCGCGCATCTGATCGAGCTGCGCGATCGGGGGCTGGTGACCGAGGAGGACGGCGCTTGGAAGATGGCGGCGTGAAGCAGGGCGGCGGGGGCTGCCTCAAGCTGGCCGTGGCGCTGCTCGTGCTGGTCGCGGCGATCGGCGCGGGCTTCTGGTTCCTGGGCGACACCATCCGGCGCCAGTTCGCCGGGCCGAGCCCCGTGACGGTGGCGCAGGCGAGCCTCCAGGGGCTGCGCGAGCAGAACCGGCTCTCGACCTTCGCGGCGAGCTTCGTCGCGGTGGTCACGTCGAAGCAGAGCCAGCTCGGCCTTACTGCGCAGCGCACGATGATCATGCCGGGCAGCGTCCGCTACGAAGTCGATCTCTCGAAGCTGCGCCAGCAGGACCTCGCCTGGGACGCGGCGGGCAAGCGGCTGACGGTCAGGCTGCCGC
>CBIFVW010000129.1:0-10484 GCA_966186155.1 uncultured Sphingomonas sp. | reverse complement strand
CGCCGAAGCGCCTCGCCTGCCCCACGATCGAGTTCCTCTCGGCGACCGACCGGATCGTCCCGGCCGCCACCGCCGCGGGACTGGCGGAGCAACGGGTGCTCACGCTCGGCCATGTCGGCATGATCGTGGGCGGCCGCGCCCGCACCCAGCTCTGGGAGCCATTGTGCGACTGGTTTCTTGCCGCAGCGCACACTAGATAGCCACGCAAAGACAAAGCCCCTTCGCAGGAGTCCGTTCCATGCCCAGCGCCAACGACGTCGTCATCACCGCAGCCAAGCGCACCCCCGTGGGCAGCTTCCTCGGCGCCTTCGGCAGCACGCCGGCGCACGAGCTCGGCCGGGTCGCGATCGAGGCGGCGCTCGCGCAGGCCGGCGTCAAGGGCGAGGAAGTGAGCGAAGTGATCCTCGGCCAGGTGCTCACCGCCGCACAGGGTCAGAATCCCGCCCGCCAGGCGTCGATGGCCGCCGGGGTTCCCAAGGAGGTTCCGGCCTGGGGCGTCCAGCAGGTCTGCGGATCGGGCCTGCGCGCCGTGGCCCTCGCCTATCAGGCCATCTCGACCGGCGACGCGACGATCGTCGTCGCAGGCGGGCAGGAGAGCATGTCGATGTCGACTCACGCCCAGTCGCTGCGCCCGGGCACCAAGATGGGCGATCTGAGCCTCGTCGACACGATGATCAAGGACGGGTTGACCGACGTCTTCAACGGCTATCACATGGGCATCACCGCGGAGAATCTGGCCGAGCAATATCAAGTCACGCGCGGCGAGCAGGACGCATTCGCGGTGCGTTCGCAGAACCTCGCCGAGAAGGCGCGCGCCTCGGGCCGCTTCAAGGACGAGATCGCGCCGGTGACGGTCAAGACCCGCAAGGGCGAGACGCTCGTCGAGAACGACGAATATATCCGCGACGGCGCCACGCTCGAGAGCGTCGCGGGTCTCCGCCCCGCCTTCAAGAAGGACGGCACCGTGACCGCGGCCAACGCCTCGGGCCTCAACGACGGCGCCGCGGCGCTGGTGGTGATGTCGCGTGCCGAGGCCGAGAAGCGCGGCGCGCCGATCCTCGCGACGATCCGCAGCTGGGCCTCGGCGGGCGTCGATCCGTCGATCATGGGTATCGGCCCGGTGCCGGCCTCGAGGAAAGCGCTCGAGAAGGCCGGCTGGACGATCGCCGATCTCGACTTGATCGAGGCCAACGAGGCCTTCGCCGCGCAGGCACTGTCGGTCGGCAAGGAGCTGAGCTGGGACGCGGACAAGGTCAACGTCAATGGCGGTGCGATCGCGATCGGCCATCCGATCGGCGCCTCGGGCGCGCGCGTGCTCACCACGCTGATCTACGAGATGGCCAAGCGCGACGCGAAGAAGGGCCTCGCCACGCTGTGCATCGGCGGCGGCATGGGAATCGCGATGTGCGTCGAACGGTGAGGGGGAATATTGTGTCGCCGCGTTAATACAGCGATACAGTTTCTGAATGTTATATTAACGGACCGCTCCGCGTAATTTTCGCTTGGGGAGCGTAGCATTTGTGCAACAGTGCCAAGCACAAACACTGCGCTGCAATATATTGGACTTGTTTCGCCCCCCGCGATGAGGCGTGATTTACCTTTCAGGCATTCCGCCTGAGAGGGGCTAATCATGAAGATCTCTCGACTGCTGGGAGCGACCGCGCTTGCCAGCGCCGCTTTCCTGATTCCGCACGCCGCGTTCGCGCAGGACACCAACTCGGTCGCACAGAGCGACGAGCAGGCCGCGCCGCAGGACGAGGAATCGATCGTCGTCACCGGCTCGCGCATCCGCAGCCCGAACGTCGCGTCCGACGTGCCGATGACCTCGATCGGCGGTGATACGCTGACCAAGTCGGCCAACACTTCGATTGGCGACGCGCTGAACAACCTGCCGCAGCTCGCCAGCACTTTCTCGCAGCAGAATCCGGGCCTGGGCATCGGTATTGCCGGTCTCAACCTGCTCGACCTGCGCGGCCTCGGCACCCAGCGCACGCTGGTGCTCGTCAACGGTCGGCGCCACGTCGCCGCGGACATCCTGAACAACGCGGTGTCGCCCGACATCTCGTCGATCCCGAGTAACCTGATCGAGCGCGTCGATATCGTCACCGGCGGCAACTCGGCGGTCTATGGTTCGGACGCGATCGCGGGCGTCGTCAACTTCATCCTGAAACGCGATTATGACGGCATCGAGCTGCGCGGCAACGCGGGCATTACCGAAGCCGGCTTCGGCGGCAGCCAGTCGATCTCGGCCATGGTCGGCAAGAACTTCGGCGACGGCAAGGGCAACGTCACCGTCTCGGCGGAATATACCCACCAGGATCGCGTCTTCGCGTCCGACGTGCCTTGGATGCGCCAGAACAACGCACTCGCCACGGTAGATTCGGACGCGTCGACCGGCGGCCAGACGTTGGTCAACGGCAGCGACGGCTTCCCCGACGCGATTTTCCTGCGCGACATCCGCAGCGCGACGATCAACCCCTATGGCCTGATCGCCGTCCCGCAGCGAGCGAGCGTCGCGGCCTGCGGCACCGGCACTGCGGCAAACTTCGGCGCCCCGAACACCAACGGCACGCCGTATAACTGCACCTACATCTTCACGCCGAGCGGCCAGCTGGTTCCGCAGACCGGCACGCGCTACGGCGCCGGTCCGACGGGCGGTATCCGGGGCGGCAACGGCCAGACCGGCCGCGAAGGCAAGACCGTGTCGATCCTGCCGTTCCTCGAGCGCTACAACGTCAATCTGATCGGCCATTACGAGTTCAGCCCCGCCGTCGAATTCTTCGTCGAAGCGAAGTGGGACCGCGTGAACGCGCTCGGCAACAATGCCGGCCCGTCGTTCATCCAGACCGCCGCGGGCAACAACGGCAATGTCGGCGACTATCGTGAGCGGGTTCGTATCGACAATCCCTTCCTCGGCTCCGCGAACCGCACCCTGCTGACCAACGCGATCATCGCTTCGGGCTGCAACGTCAGCCTGACCGCGGGCTGCCCGGCGGCCGGCAACCTCACCGCGGCGGACATCACCGCGCTGAACAACGGCACCTACCGTTTCCAGCTGGCGCGCAACCTGCTCGACGTGGGCCTTCGCGACGAGGCGTTCCGCCGCGACACGGCGCGCGTCGTGGCCGGCTTCCGCGGCACGTTCAATGGCGACTGGTCCTACGAAGTGTCGGCCAACTATGGCCGCTTCGATCAGAAGACCGTGACCAACGGCTTCATCGATCGCCAGCGCTTCTCGCTCGCTATGGACGCAGGCCTCGATCCCGCGACCAACACGATCAGGTGCCGGTCGCAGTTTGATCCGGCCTCGGCCGTGGCGGACACCCGCACCGACGCCGTCGCGGTCGCCAATCGCACCGCCAACCAGGCGCGTCTCGCCGCCGATATCGCGGCCTGCAGGCCGTACAATCCGTTCGGCGACGGATCGGGCAACGGCGACGCGATCAAGTATTTCACGCGTACGTTCACCGCCGACGCGTCGCTGGAGCAGCTCGATTTCCAGGGCTTCGTCTCGGGCGATCTCAGCCAGCTGTTCGAACTGCCCGGCGGTCCGATCCGCTTCGCGCTGGGCGGCGAGTATCGCCGTGAAAGCGCCTATTACAAGCAGGATGATTTCACGGCCAACGGCTTCACCAACGCCGTTGCGATCCCGACCTTCGATCCGGCCGACTTCAAGGTGAAGGAAGCGTTCGGCGAAGTTCAGATTCCGCTGCTCAAGGACATGACGCTCTTCAAGGAGCTGACGGTCACCGGCGCGGCGCGCATCTCCGATTATGGCGGCAGCACCGGCAGCGTGTGGGCGTATAATGGCGGCGTGCAATGGTCTCCGGTCAGCGACATCCGCTTCCGCGCGAACTATGCCCGCGCGGTGCGTGCGCCGAACGTCTCGGAAACCGGCTTCCCGCTGGTCCCGAACTTCACGACCATTTCGGATCCGTGCAACACGGTGAACATCAACACCAGCTCGACCCGCGCGACGAACTGCACGACTGCGGTGGGCGCGGCCAATCTGCCGAACCTGGCCGCCGTCAACTACTCGCTGGCGATCGTGAGTGGTTCAAATCCGAATCTTCAGGCCGAAACATCGGACTCCTACACCTTCGGTGCAGTGATCCAGCCACGCTGGATCCCGGGTCTGTCGCTCACCGTCGACTACTACAACATCCGTGTGAACGGCGTGATCGCTTCGGTCACTGCCCAGCAGATCCTCAACAACTGCTATGATTCGGCGACGCTGAACAACATCTACTGCGCACAGTTCTCGCGCTACACCGGGACCGGAACCGGGCCGAACGGCGAATTGCCCGGCGCGATCCTCAGCAACTCGCTGATCGTGGCGCCGCTGAACTACGCCCGCCGCATCCGCAAGGGCATCGACTTCGATGTGAACTATCGCACCCGGCTGAGCGACAGCGTGTCGCTCAACTCGAGCCTGATCTATGTCCACAGCCTCAAGATCAGTGACTATCAGGATCCGACCAACCCCAATTTCGAGAACCGGATTCTGAGCGAAGTCGGTTTCCCGAACGACGAGTTCCGCTTCGACCTCGACCTGAACTTCGGTGACGTTACCTTCGGCTATCGCGCGCACTATATCGGCCCGATGTACGTAGGTGCCTGGGAGAACTTCAACGGGATCAACGGAGTGGGGCCGGCCAATGAAGACGCCACCGAGCCGCAGAAGTACCCGGCCATCCTCTACTCGGACCTGCGTCTCGAGTGGAACCTGGAGAATGGCGGACGCAAGGATGCGTTCCAGTTCTATGCGGGCGTCGACAATGTGACCAACCAAGCCCCGCCGCTGGGTTCGACCGCGACGGGCGTGGGCACGGCCATCTACGACTTCCGCGGACGCACCTTCTATACGGGCTTCCGCGCCCGGTTCTGATCGCTCCTGGCATTGGAACTGCTCTGGGGATGGCGACTTCGGTCGCCATCCCCTTTCTTTTGGCGCTCTATCGGCTCTCACGCGCTCCGAACGCTCACCCCCAGATCCGGTCGAACCTCTTCCCCAGCCCGGTCAGCAGCTCATATTGCGACAGGCCGCTGCGCCGCGCGGTTTCGGGCAGGGCATAGGCGATCGACACCCAGTCCCCCTCGGCCAACTCGGGCATCGCGGTCACGTCGACGGCGGTCAGGTCCATCGACACCCGCCCGATCAACGGCAGCATCCTGTCTCCCACGAAGCCCGACCCCTTGCCCGAGAAGCAGCGAAGATACCCATCGGCATAGCCGAGGTTGAGGATCGCGACCTCGGTGCCGGCGGCTGCAGTCCAGGTGGCGTTGTAGCCCACGCTCTCGCCCGCCCGCACGCGCCGGCGCTGGAGTATCTGCGCCTCGGGCGTCACCACCTGGCGGATCGCCTCGTGCTCCGCGCGCTGCCAGCCGCCATAGAGCGCGATGCCGGGGCGCGTCAGGTCGAAGCCATAATCGGCCCCCAGCGCGATCCCAGCCGAATTGGCGAGGCTCATCCGCCTGGCCGATGTCCTTCCCCGCAGCGCCGCGAACGCCTCGCGCTGCCGGGCGTTGAGCGGCACGTCCTCGTCGGCCGAGGCGAGATGGCTCATCAGCGTCTCGATGACGAGCCCGTCGAGCAGCCCCTGCCCGACCTCCTCGGGCGAGACGCCCAGCCGGTTCATGCCGGTGTCGACCATCACGTCGCACGGCCGCCCCGTGGGTTTCCAGCGCATCACCTGCGCGGGGGTGCTGAGCACCGGCCGGGCATGGAGCGCATCGAGCGGATCCTCGGCGCGCACGCCGTGCAGCACCGATACCGCGACGCCGAGATCGGCGAGCGCCGCCGCCTCGGCCCAGGTCGCGACGAAGAAGTCGCGGCATCCCGCCGCCGCCAGCCGCCGCACCACTTCGCGCGCGCCGAGCCCATAGCCGTCGGCCTTCACCGCCGCGCCGCATGCGGCCGGTCCGCTCATCGCCGCGAGCGTCTTCCAATTGGCAACGAGCGCGGCGCCGTCGAGCCGCAGGCGCAGGGGTGCAGTCATGCTCCGGCGGTTAGGGCCTGCACGCGCTACCCGCAACGGTCGAGATCGCCCGGAGAAGTGGGCAGGCTAGGAGCGGCGCGCAGCGCGGGCTGGTTGCCCGTGCAAGCGGCGCGACGCAGCCCTGCGCGCTTCTCCGGGCGACCGCGAAGCGGCGGGCGTCTTTTGGCGCACGGCAGCGTCGCTCGTCGGTCACGATGGCACCGCATCGCTCCCTCCTCGCTTCTCCCCGTGCGCCAAAATCCGCTCCGTCTCGGCCATTGCGGGTAGCGCGTGCAGGCCCTCAGCCGCCCGCGCGGCGTAGCGCCACCGTCTCCTTGAGCCCCCAGGCCGTCACCACCAGCGCCATCGCCACCACCGCGAAAGTGTACCAGAGCCCGGCATAGGGATCGCCGGTCTTGGCGACGATGTACTGGCTGATCAGCGGCAGGAACCCGCCGAAATAGCCCGTGCCGATATGATAGGGGATCGACATCGACGAATAGCGGATGCGGCTGGGGAACATCTCGGTGAGGAGCGCCGCCACCGGCCCATAGGTCGCCCCCGCCAGCGCCATCAGGCCCAGGATCGCGAGCACGATCGCCGCGATGTTGCCGGCCGGCGGCACGATCTTGTCGAGCCGGTACCCCGCGGCCGCCAGCGCGGCGTCGAGCCCGGCCGGACTGGTGTCGGTGACGCGCTCGCCGCCGATCGTCACGTCGACGGCGCTCGCCTCGGCCGTCGTATAGGCGACGCCCTTCTTCGAGAAATGGTCGAGCAGCTGGCCGCACGCATCGGCCTGGTGCGCGGCGAAGGGGTCATAGGCGCAGCGCGGGCCCGAGACGACCACCGGCGCGCGCTTCGCCGCTTCCGCCAGCCCCGGATTCGCCGCGCTCCCGATTGCCCAGAACAGCGGGAACATCAGGACCAGGGTCAGCGCATAGCCGATCACGATCGGCTTCTTGCGCCCGATCCGGTCCGAGAGATGGCCGAACAGGATGAAGAAGACGAGCCCGCCCAGCGCCGATCCGCCGCAGATCAGCTGCGCCGCGATCGGCTCGATCCGCATCGGTCCGGAGAGGAACGAGAGCACCGAGAACATCGAGGTGTACCAGATCACCGTCAGCCCGGCCGAGATGCCGAACAGCGCGACGAACAGCCGCTTGCCGTTGCCGGGATAGGTGAAGCTCTCGACGAACGGATTGGCGGCGACCTCGCCGGCTTCCTTCATCGCCTTGAACACCGGGCTCTCGGAGAGCTTGAGGCGCATCCACAGCGACACGGCGAGCAGCACGATCGAGAAGAGGAAGGGGATGCGCCAGCCCCAATGCTGCCACTGGTCCTTGGACATCAGCCCCATGACGACGAGCACGACGACCAGGCTCAGGATGAACCCGCCGACCACGCTCGCCTGGATGAAGCTGGTGTGGAAGCCGGCGCGACCCTCGGGCGAATGCTCGGCGACATAGATCGCCGCGCCGCCATATTCGCCGCCGAGCGCGAGCCCCTGGCAGATGCGGAGCAGGATGATGAGCAGCGGCGCCGCCACCCCGATCGCCGCGTAGCTCGGGATCAGGCCGACGCCCGCGGTCGCCACGCCCATCAGCGTGATCGTGACGAGGAAAGTGTATTTGCGCCCGAGCCGGTCGCCGAGATAGCCGAACAGCACCGCGCCGAGCGGCCGGAAGCCGAACCCCACTGCGAAAGTCGCCCAGACGAGCAGCTGGCCGAGCACTTCGTTCCCCGCCGGGAAGAAGGTGTTCGCCATGATGCCGGTCGCGCCGAGCGTGCCGTAGATGAAGAAGTCGTACCATTCGAAGACCGTGCCCAGCGAGGATGCGCCGATCACCAGCCGCATGTCCTTCGCGCTCGGCTCCGCCGCTTCTCCGGCCATCGCTCCCCTCCCTTTTCGCTTTGCCGATGGTTTAGCGGTTCGCGTTCCGGCGGCAAGCTCCACGCGAAGGGAGGTTCATCGCGCGGCGCTCCCCCGCTACAAGGCGGCATGGCGGAGGCTCCCCAGCACAGCGCGGTCATGGTCCGGCCGCTGCTCGACACGCAGTCGATGACGCTGCGCGACATCTGCTGCGACGGCGCCTGCATGCGCCAGAGCGCGCCGGAGGCGGCGGAGGCGACGGCGCTGGTCTTCCCCTATCGCGGGGCGTTCGTGCACCATCTCGGCGACCGCACCGCCGTGGCGGAAGCGAGCCAGCTGCTCTTCTTCAATGCGGGCGAGGAATATGCGATCAGCCATCCGGTGGGCGGCGGCGACGCGTGCCTGTCGCTCGCGCTCGACCCCGCGCTGTTGGACGAATGCGCTCCGCGCGACGCACTGCAGCCCGGCGAGGCGCCGCGCTTCCACGACCATCGCCTGCGGATAGGGCCCGCCGTCCAGCGGGCGCTCGCGGCCCTGCGGACCGGCCTGGCGCAAGGCGTGATGGACCCGCTCGAAGCCGAGGCCGGCATGGTGGCGCTGCTCCGTCATGCGCTCGGCGAACGCACGGCGCAGGCACCGCGCGGCTCGTACGGCCGGCAGAAGCTCGTCGACCGCGTGAAGCTCGTCCTCGCCGCGGACCCGGCGCGGCGCTGGACGCTCGCCGAGATCGGCGCGGCGGTACGCTGCTCGCCGGTCTATCTCACCCAATGCTTCCGCGAGGTCGAAGGCGTCCCGCTCTATCGCTACCAGCTCCGCCTGCGCCTCGCCCGCGCGCTCGAGCTGCTGCCGAGCTGCGAGGACCTGACCGGCCTCGCGCTCGATCTCGGCTTCTCCAGCCACAGCCACTTCACCGCGGCATTCCGCGAGACCTTCGGCTGCACGCCGTCCACGCATCGCGCCGGCCAAGCTCACTAAAGAAGCTGATAGCGAACCCCGGACGCGGAATGGGAGACGGGCCGCGCGCCATCCCGGCGCCCGGAGTGCCCCATGAACCGCCGCCATTGCCTCGGCCTGCTCGCCACCTTGCCCCTCGCGCTGCCCGGCGTCGCCGCGGCCGCCTCCGACTTCGACCGCGTCCGCGCCGAGGTCTGGGCGAAGCAGCGCCGCTTCGTCGAAACGCCCCAGGGCGCGATCGCCTGTGTCGATTCGGGCCAGGGGACGCCCGCGCTCTTCCTCCACGGCTTTCCCCTCAACGGCTTCCAGTGGCGCGAAGTGATCGAATATCTCTCGATCGGCCATCGCTGCATCGTCCCCGACCTGCTCGGCATGGGCTCCACGCGCCCCGCCCCCGGCCAGGACCTCGCGCCCCTCAGCCAGGTGGCGATGCTCGCCGCGCTGCTCGACCGGCTCGGAGCGGATCGCGTCCATCTCGTCGCGAGCGACAGCGGCGGCGCCGTCGCGCAGCTTTTCGCGACACGCCATCCCGAGCGCGTGCGGACGCTGCTGCTCACCAATTGCGACACCGAGTTCGAGAGCCCGCCCGCGGCGATGGCGCCGGTGATCGCGCTCGCGCGCCGCGGCGAATATGCGGCGCAATGGCTCGCTCCCTGGCTCGCCGACAAGGCGCTCGCGCGATCGGACAAGGGGATCGGGGCGATGTGCTATGCCGACCCGCGCCATCCGGTCGATGCCGCGATCGACACCTATTTCACGCCGCTGATCGAGAGCCCGGCGGCCCGCGCGCGCACCGACGCCTATGCCGTGGCGCTCGCCGAGAACCCGCTCGCCGGGATCGGGCCGAAGCTCGCCGCGAGCCCTGTGCCCGCGCGGGTGCTCTGGGGCGTCGACGACACGATCTTCTCGCTGGCGGCAGGCGAGCGGCTGGCCCGCAGCTTCGGCCGCGGCCAGGGCCTGCGCCGTGTCGCCAATGCCCGCCTGTTCTGGCCCGAGGAGCAGCCCCGGCTCGTCGCCGACGAAGCCGAGGCGCTCTGGGCACGCTTCCCCGAAGGCTGAGCTCAGGGCCCGGCGAGGAAGGGAAAGCTCGGCAGCGTCTCGCGCTCGTCGCGGTCGACGCCGTCGGTAATCCCGGTCTCGGCGCCGGTGGCGAGCAGCGAGCGATAGACGTCGACCGCGTCCTCGGTCAGCGTCCGCCCGCCGCAATCGCCGGCGTCGCCGAGCTCGACCGCCAGGAAGCGCACGCAGCGCCCCGCGCCGCTGTTCACCCACAGCCGGTCGTCGGCGAGCAGCTCAGCGGCCCGGCGGTAGCGCCGCCCCGGCGTTCCACCCGCCATCCAGCCATTGCCGCACCGGCCGTCGAAGCTGTCATAGAGACCGAGCGTCTTCTCGATCTCGGGCACGAAGCGCGCGCTCGTCGCCGGCGTCGCGGCATTGTACCGTTCCTTCAGCCGATCGCTGACTTCGTCGGGCGCAAGCGGCGCGAGCATCGCGTTGCCGGTGAGCGGCCGGCCCATCCGGTCGAGCTGGCGCCTGCCCTTGGCGGTGGTGCCCCAGATCGCGAGCATCGGGCCGCCGTCGGTCACTTCGCGGATGTCGACCGACAGCACGATCGCGGCCGGCGTCCAGCCGGCGAGGACGTTGGTCGCCGCGCCGCCATCGGTATGACGCCATTCGTCGAG
>CBIFVW010000128.1:0-10493 GCA_966186155.1 uncultured Sphingomonas sp. | reverse complement strand
GTCATGCCGCGCTGCTGCAGCGCCTTCGCCATCGCCGTCTGCTCGGCGACCGGGCGGCTCGCCGCCTCATTGTCCTCCCAGGCAGTGAAGCCCTGGTCGGCGGCATAGGCGATCTGCTCGAGCCGGCCGCCGCGGCTCTTGAAGCTGCCCTCGTGCGGCGCGAAGCCGAGCGAGAAGCGCGCGGCATTCTGCGACGGTGCCGCGCGGCCCGCCGCCGCCGCTCCGGCGGTCGCGGCGCTCGCCGCCAATACCGATCGCCGGCTCAGCCTCATGCCGCCTCGCCCGCCAGCGCAGCGCGCGACTTGCCGCGCTCGCGCAGCCAGATGAAGCCGAACACCAGGAGCAGCACCACCGGCAGGATCGCCAGCCGCTGGAACGACACCGAGGCGGCCGCGTCCTCGACCGCCAGCTTCGCGGCGCCGACGAGCTTCGCGAACGCTTCGGGGCCGCCGGCGAACTCGATCTTGGCCTGGTCGAACATGCCGCCGAGCAGCGGCAGCACGAAGAAGCTCGACAGCGCCCCTGCCGATCCGACCAGGCCCATCGCCCAGGATCCGCCGCGCGGATAGCGTTCGGCGACCGAGGCGAGCATCGTCGGCCACATCACGCAGACGCCCAGCCCCCACACCGTCGCGGCGACGACCGCCGTCACCGGCGACTGGGCCTGGCTCAGCATGAACAGCCCGACCGCGGCGAGCAGGCTAGACACCCAGAGCAGCCCCGGATTGGAGATGCGGTTCGCCAGCCGTCCCGCGAAGTGGCGGAACACGAACATCAGCGCGTTGACATAGACGAGCAGCAGGATGCCGCGCATGCCGACGCGGTTCGACAGCGCGACGTCGATCCACTGGCCCGGCGCCAGCTCCGACGCCGCGGTGAGGAACATCGCGCCGAACCAGATGAAGAAGCTCGGACGACGGAAGACCTCGCTCATCATCTCGCCGAAGCTCACTCCGCTCTCGGCGCGCAGCGGCGGCGGGAAGGTCGTGGTCGCGGCGATCACCACCGTCAGCGCGGCGGGGATCATCACCAGCGCCAGGATTCCCTGCCACGGCAAGGTGGCCGAGAGGAAGAAGCCGACGAGCCCGCCGACGATGATCCCGCCCGGGAACCAGGCATGGAGCACGTTGAGCCGGTGGGTGGTGTCCTCGGGATAGAGCTGCGCGGTCAGCGGGTTGATCGCGGCCTCGGTCAGTCCCCAGCCGATTCCGCTGATCAGCATGCCGAGCCAGACGATCGTGTAGACGGTCATGCCGCTCGCGAGATTGCCCGCGGTGACGATCAGCAGCGGGCCCAGGATGAAGCACAGGCCCGCGCCGAGCAGGCAGCGCTTCATGCCGATCTGGTCGAGAAAGGCGCTGGCGACGAACAAGGTGATCGCAAAGCTGAGAAAGGCCGCGCCCAGCGCGGCGGCGAGCAGCTCGCCGGCCTGCAGCGGCGCGATCGGATCGATCCATTCGGCCTTGAGCCCGCTGGCGATCGCCCCGCGGATCGCGAGGCTCGACGCCGCCGTGAACAGCGCCAGCACGCCCAGCCAGAACAGCCGCCCCTTGTTCAATGTCTCGGCCATCGCCGCTTCCCTCCCCTTGTCGTTCTTGTCCGCTCCGCCCGCCGTCAGCCGAGGCCCAGCAGCTTGCGGTTGAGCCCCGGATCGCTGCCGCCCGCGAAATCGTCGAACGCCTTGTCCGCCCGGCGGATCATGTGCGCCGCGATGAACGGCGCGCCTTCGCGGGCGCCGTCCTCGGGATGCTTGAGGCAGCATTCCCATTCGAGCACCGCCCAGCCCTGGTATCCGTACTGCGTGAGCTTGGAGAAGATTCCGCCGAAATCGACCTGGCCATCGCCGAGCGAGCGGAACCGGCCCGGCCGGTCGACCCAGTCCTGGAACCCGCCATAGACGCCCGAGCGCCCGGTCGGGTTGAGCTCCGCGTCCTTGACGTGGAACATACGGATCCGCTCGTGATAGATGTCGATGAAGGCGAGATAGTCGAGCGCCTGCAGCACGTAATGGCTGGGATCGAAGAGGATGTTGGCGCGCGGATGATCGTCGACGCCGGCCAGGAAGCGTTCGAAGGTGACGCCGTCGTGCAGGTCTTCGCCCGGATGGATCTCGTAGGCGACGTCGACGCCCTGCTCCTCGAACGCGTCGAGGATCGGCCGCCAGCGCTTCGCCAGCTCTCCGAACGCCTCCTCGACCAGCCCCGCGGGGCGCTGCGGCCAGGGATAGAGATAGGGCCAGGCGAGCGCGCCCGAGAAGGTCGCGTGCGCATCGAGGCCCAGCCGCCGGCTCGCCTTGGCCGCAAGGTGGAGCTGCTCGACCGCCCAGGCCTGGCGTTCGGCGGGCTTGCCCTTGAGCGCGTCGGGGGCGAAGGCGTCGAACGCCACGTCATAGGCCGGGTGCACCGCGACCAGCTGGCCCTGGAGATGCGTCGAGAGCTCGGTGATCTCGACCCCCGCCTCGCGGCAGGTGCCAGCCAGCTCGTCGCAATAATCCTGGCTCTCGGCTGCCTTGGCAAGGTCGATGCAGCGGCTGTCCCAAGTCGGAATCTGCACGCCGACATACCCCGCCTCGGCCATCCAGCGCGCCGCCGACGCCAAGGTGTCGAAGGGCGCCGAGTCGCTCATGAACTGCGCGAGGAAAACCGCCGGACCCTTCATCGCATCGCCCCCTCTCGTCTGGAGATCACTTCGCGGTTTCGGCCTTGAGATAGGCGATCAGCGCGGCCCGCTTGGCCGGATCGGCCACCTTCATCACCATGCGCGTGCCCGGCACCTTCTGCGTCGGCGCGGCAAGGAACTGGTCGAGCGTCTTCGCGTCCCAGACGATGTTCGAGGCCTTGAGCGCCGGGCTGTAGTTGAAGCCGGGGACGGAGCCCGCCTTGCGGCCGAACAGGCCGTGGAGGTTGGGCCCCATGATGCTCTTGCCGCCGGCCGGAAGCGTGTGACAGGCGCGGCACGCCGCGAAGGCCTGCGCGCCCTGGTCGGGAGCAGGGTTTGCGGCAACGGATGGCAGCGCTGTCATAACAAGCGCGCACAATGTTGCCGCAACAGGCGGCAACACGATCAGAGATTTCATTATCCTCTCCGGTCTGGCAACGATCGGTTCGCATCATCTAAGCGGTTGCGGGCGCGCCGCGCAACCATTTATCGGACTAAATCGACGGACGGAGAGGCCGATGGCGACGAGCACACAGCCCAGAATACGCTACGGAATGGTCGGCGGCGGCGAGGGGGCGTTCATCGGCGCGGTGCATCGCATGGCGGCCGCGCTCGACGGCGACTATGCCCTGGTCTGCGGCGCGTTCAGCAGCGATCCCGAGCGCAACCGGCGGAGCGCCGCGGGGCTCGGGCTCGATCCCGCCCGCGCCTATCCGACCCTCGACGCGCTGCTCGCCGCAGAGGCCGCGCTGCCCGAGGACCAGCGGATGCAGGTCCTCGCGATCGTCACGCCCAACCATCTCCACGCCCCCGCGGCGATCGCGGCGCTCGATGCCGGCTTCCACGTCATGTCCGAAAAGCCGATGGCCCTGAACCTCGCCGAGTCGCTCGCGATCGAGGCGGCGGTGGCGCGCAGCGGCAAGCTCTACGGCCTCACCTTCACCTATAGCGGCTACCCGCTGGTCGAGGAGGCGCGCGTCCGCGTCGCGCGCGGCGATTTCGGCGCGATCCGGCTGGTGCAGACCGAATATTGGCAGGGCTGGCTCAGCGCGCCGATCGACCGTGAAGGCCAGAAACAGGCCGAATGGCGCACCGATCCCGCGCGCGCGGGGCTGGGCGGTTGCCTCGGCGACATCGGAACCCATGCCTTCCAGCTCGCCGAGCATGTCTCGGGGCTGACGGTCGAGGCGCTCAGCGCGGAGCTCACGATCCACGTCCCCGGCCGCCGCCTCGACGACGACGTCGCCGCGCTGCTGCGCTTCGAGGGCGGCGCGCGCGGCGTGCTCAAGGCGACTCAGGTCGCCGCGGGCGAGGAGAACGGCCTGCGGCTGCGCGTCTATGGCGAGAAGGGCGGGCTCGAATGGTCGCAGATGGAGCCCAACACGCTGGTCCTGCGCTGGCTCGACCGGCCGGCCGAGATCGTCCGCGCGGGCGGATCGGGCCTCGCCCCGTCGACCATGACGCGGCTGCGCACGCCGGCGGGCCATCCCGAAGGCTATGTCGAGGCGTTCGCGAACCTCTACAAGAGCTTCGGCGGCGCGGTGCGCGCGGGCGCGGCGGCCCTCCCTCCGCGCGGCGCGGCCGACTGGTTCCCGGGCATCGCCGACGGGCTCAGGACGATGACCTTCGTCGAGGCGATGATCGAGAACAGCGCCGGCGCGGCGAAGTGGACCTCGCTCGCCGAGGTCCTCAACGCGCGGCGAGGCGCGCCATAGCGGCCTTCCGGTACGCCCTGGGCGTGACGCCGAACCGGCGGCGGAACAGCTCGCCGAAATGCGAGGGGCTGGCAAAGCCCAGCCGATAGGCGATCTCGGCGACGCCCTGCTCGGTCTCGAGCAGGTGGCGGCTGGCGAGGTGCAGGCGATGCGCACGGACATAATCGCTCCAGGCGAGCCCGATCTGGTGGCGGAATCGCCGGCTGAAATAGGCGGGCGAGAGCGAGCACAGCGCGGCCGCCTCCTCGAGATGCGGCGCGTGCGCCGGGTCCCGGCGGAGCCGGTCGAGCGCGGGGCGCAGCCGGTCGAGCCGGTCGCGACCGTCCGCCAGCCGCTCACCTTCCACCACCGGCGAGCGCACGACGGCGCGCAGGAGCAGCTCGACCAGCGGCAGCGCCGCGGCGTCGCTGGTGGGCAGCTCGGTCAGCCATTGCGCGAGCACGAGCAGCCGTTCGCGGAGCGCCGGATCGGGCTTGGCGCAGAACGGCGCGGTGAGCCTTTCGAGACCGGGCGACTGCTCCAGCGCCTCGCCGGCGATCGCGTCGATCTGGACCAGCACCCAGTCGCGCGCGCCCTGGCCGAGCGCGAAGTCGTGCTGGCACATCGACGGCACGAAGGCGACGCAGCCGGGCGTCAGCCGGTAGCGCTGTCCCTCGGCGATGAAGACGCCCGAGACCTCGCCGAAGATCACGAGCTCGTGCACGTCGTGGAAGTGCGGGAAGGGCGTGGTCGCGGGAGAGGCGGGGCCCTGCCGGACACGCTCGACGCGGAGGCGTGCGCCGGGGCGGAGCTCCACCGGCTCGCAGATCGGTCGATCGAGATCGGGCGCGGCCATTGCGCTGTCTCGGCTCGCCGTCCGGCCGCCGTCAAGGCGTGCCGAGGATCCGGAGCTCGAGCGGGGCGAGGGCGACGCGAGAGGGATCGGCAGCGGCGTTGCGCCCGATCAGGTCGACCCAGCCGGCGCCGAGCCCCGCCGGACGCACCTCGGCTGCGGTCTTGCCCAGATTGACCATCAGCAGGGTGCGGCGTCCGCGCGCCTCGCGCAGCACGCACAGCACTGCCGGCGCGTCGTCGCAGAGCAGGCGCTGGCTTCCCGCGCGCAGCTCGGGGCGATCGCGGCGCAACGCCAGCAGGGTGCGGTACCAGTTCAGGAGCGAGTCCGGCCGGCGCGCCTCCTCCTCGACCGAGACGCCGTCGTGCGACCGGTTCGCCCGTCCGGTCCACCAGGGCCGGTCGCCCTTGTACCAAATCGCCGATCCCGGCGCCTCGAGGTCCGCCGACCAGCGGAACGCCTCGCGCAGGGGGATGTGGTTGCCGTCCGAAAGGCCGCCCTGCAGCGCCTTGCCGCGCATGCCCAGCTCCTGCCCGTAATAGAGCAGCGGCTCGCCCTGGAGCAGCAGCGCCATCGCCGCCGCGACCCGGGCACGCGCGGGGTCGTTGCCGAGGAGCGACATCGACCGATCGGTGTCGTGGTTCTCGAGGAACAGGATCTGGCCCTTGCCCGCCGGTGTCCTCGCCTCGGTTTCGCGGACCGCCCTGGCGATCTCGGCCTTGTCGAGCTTGAGCAGCGCGCCGCGCAGCGGAAAGGCGAAGACGAGGTCGGCGTCGCCGCGCCGCAGCCAGTCCTCGCCATAGCCCCAGTCGGCCTGCTCCGCGAGGATGCGAAAGCCCGGCCGCCGCGCGCGCAGCTTGGCGAAGATCGGCGTCCAGAAATCGGCGAACAGGTCCTTGAGGATGTGCTTGTTGTCGAGATCGTCCATCATATGGTCGATCCGGATGCCGTCCGCGCCGTCGCGCCCGCTGCCGTCGCCATGCGGATCGGCCCAGAACAGCAGCAGCTTCTCGAAATAGCGCTTCACGGCGGGCGAGCGCATGTCGACCATCGCGATGCCGTGATAGCGGCCGTCATAGCCCTGCCACGCCGGGTACATGAGGAAAGGCTCCGGATCCTGGTATCCCGGGCCGCGCCAGAGGATGCGATCGCCGAACCTCGCCTTCGCGCGCCCGCGCGACTGGGTCAGCCAGGGGTGACCCTCGGCGACATATTGGATCTCCTGGTCGAGATAGACCTTGAGCCCGCGGGCGTGCGCCGCGCGGATGAAGGCGAGATAGTCCGCCATGGTGCCATAGGCGGGATCGATGCCCGCGAAGTCGGTGGCGAAATAATTGTGGTAGAAGGGAGAGGGCTGGATCGGCGTGAGCAGCAGCGACGTGACGCCGAGGTCCTGCAGATAGTCGAGCTTCCCGGTAAGGCCCGCCAGGTCGCCGATCCGGTCGCCGTTCGAATCCCGGAAGCTGCGGAAGAAGATATGGTAGAAAGTCTCCTCGCCCGCCTTCGCGGTGCGCGGCGGATCGGGCTGTGCCGGCGCCGGCGGCGCTGCCGCCACGGCGAGCGCGAGCGCCGCCAGCGATTGGACGATCCTCATCCCATTGTCTCCTCGTTGCGGAGCACGCGGCCGAAGAAGCGCAGCGTCGCCTCGATCTCGCGCGACCAATAATCCCAATCATGCCCCCCGGGCCGCTCGGCATAGCGATGGGGGATGCCGCGCGCGGTCAGTTCGGCGTGCAGCGCGCGGTTCGCGTCGAGAAAGGAGTCGCCGAGCCCGCAATCGAAGCGGATGGGCGGCAGCCTGGGCGCCGCGCCGAGTGCCGCGAGCACGCTGGTGTCGCGGTCCGCATCGCTCCAGGTCTCGCGGTTCTCCTCCATCAGCGCGTCGAGCTGGTGCGCTTCGGTCACCGCCGAATGGGCGGCCGCCGCGGCGAAGCGGTCGGGATATTTGCCCGCGAGGCACAAAGCGCCGAACCCGCCCATGCTGAGGCCGGCGACGAGCAGCGGCGACTGGGCGGTGCAGCCCGCCACCGCATGGTGGAGGAGCGCGGGCACCTCGTCGAGGATCCAGCGCTCGAAATCGAGCTGCGCGTGCGGGACATAGCCCGATCCGTCGCCCCACAGGCCGTCCGACGGCATCGCGAGCGCGACCGGCGGGATCGCGCCTTCGCGGATCAGCCTCGCAAGGGTCCGGTGCGCGCCGCCCTTGAGCGCCCAGGCCCAGTGCGATCCGTAGACGCCGTGGAGCAGCTTCACGATCGGCAAGTCGCGGGCGCCCTCGGCTTCGGGCGGGACGAAGAGCGTGACGTCGACGCGCTGGCGGAGCGCGCGGCTCTTGATCGTGAGGAATTCGAGACCCTCGGCGGGAATCGCCGGATCCGATCGCTCGATCGTGCGGAAGGGGACGGTGCCGCGGCTCATGCGAGGAGCAGCACGCTCTTGGTGCTCCGCCCTTCGAGCATGTCGGCAAAGGCGCGGTCGAGCGCCTCGAGCGGGTAGCGATGGCTGATCAGCGAGCCGAGCTCGAGCCTGCCGTCCTGTGCCCAGCCGAGCAGGCGCGGGAAGTCGCGCGCGGGCACGCAGCCGCCATATAGCGGGGCGAGATAGCGCTTGTTCCAGAAGAAGTCGGTGAGCGCGACCGTGCCAGTGCCGTGGGCGCCGCTCACCTGCAGCGCGTTGCCGCCGTTGCGCGCCAGGCGCAGCGGCAGGAAGGCGAGGGCGGGTACGCCGGTCGCCTCGAAGGCGTGATCGGCGCCGCGGCCGCCGGTCAGCGCGCGGACCTCCGCCGCCAGCCGCTCGTCATCGTCGTCTCCCGCACGCAGCAGATGCGTGGCGCCGAGCCTGCGCGCCTCGTCGAGCCGCGCCTGGACGCGATCGATCGCGATGATCGTGCTCGCGCCGGCGATCCGCGCGCCCTGGATCACGTTGAGCCCGACGCCGCCGCATCCGACCACCGCCACGCTCTCCCCGGGTGCCACGTGCGCGACGTTGATCGCCGATCCGACCCCGGTCATCACCGCGCAGCCGAGGATGCAGGCAGTGTCGATCGGCAAGCCGGGCGGAAGCGGGACCAGCGCTTCGGCGCGTACCAGGGTGTGGCGCGCGAAGGTGCCGAGATGAAAGGCGCGCTCGACCGGCGCCCCGTGCCAGCGCGTCGCGCCGGGATGCGTGCGGCTGGTGCCGAGGGCGGTGGGGTCGATCTCGTGCGTGCGCTCGCAAAGCGCCTCGGCGCCGCGGCTGCATTGGAAGCAGGCGCCGCACGGGATCGTCCAGTTGAGCAGGACCGGCTGGCCGATCTCGAAACCGGCGACACCCTCGCCGATCGCCTCGACATGGCCGGCGCCCTCATGGCCCATCACCAGCGGCCCGGGCCAGCGCAGCGAGGCGTGGTCGGTGTGGCAGACCCCCGCGGCCGCGATCGTCACGCGGACCTCGCCCGGGCCGGGCGGCGCGACTTCGATCGTGTCGATGGTGAAGCCGCCCTGCCCGTCGGCGATGGCTGCGGGACCGGCGGCCGCGCCTGCGGTCACGCGGCGCGCTCGAACAGCACGGGATTGAGCCGCGTATCGATCACCTCGCCGACCGCCGCGCCGGGGCACCAGCGCTCCCAGTCCTGCTGCTGCATCGCGTTGCTGGGCGCCTTCAGCACCATGTCGCGGTCCATGTAGATCACGGTCATCACCGATCGCGGCCGCTGCGAGCGGTTGGGACCCGCGCGGTGGAAGGTCCAGCCGAGGTGGAAGCTCACTTCGCCGAGGTCGAACGGAGCGTCGACCACCGGGAAGCCCCGCGCTTCCATGTTGCGGGTGATCTCGCGCTCGCTCTCGTCCGAGATGCCGAGGTCGCGGCCGAACTCGACATGCTGGCTGCCGGCGAAGAAGGCGAGCGGGCCCATGTCCCGCGGCACCGCCTGCAGCGGCACCCAGGCCGTGATCGTGCGATCGCTGGTCACGGGCCAATAATATTGGTCGGCGTGCGCCGGGGTGATGCCGCCGCCGGGCTCCTTGTAGAGCGACTGGTCGTGATAGAGGCGTACGCCCGCGACCTCGAGCAGCGAAGCGGCGATGCCCGCCAGCCGCGCGCCGAACACGAATTCGCGCACGACCGCGCTCTGCTCCCACAGGTTCATCACCTGCAGGAAGGCCCGGTCATAGGTGCTGCGCTCCTCGAGCGGCAGCGTCTGCGTGTTGAGCGCGATGGTGAGCCGGGTGATCTCGTCGCCATAATGGCCGAGCTCCTCGGGCGTGAACACCTGCTTGAGCTTGATGAAGCCGTCCTCGCGGAACCGCGCGATCTGCTCGGGCGAAATCGGATAGGGGCGATCGAGGTCGATCGGCATCCTCACATCTCCTGCTCCGGCCGCTTCCCGCGATCCGGGGCGGCCTTTCGCATGCCAGCATAATGTCGCGGCGACGATCGTGCAGCGGCCGGAACTGTCGCGCGGCCGGGCAAAAACTATCGAATCCATGACCTGGCGGCGGGAGGCCGAGGCTGGCCGGCCATCGGAGGCCGTACCAGTGCGTCGGCCGGCGGGTGCCGGTTGAATACGTATGCTCAAGGCTTGGAATTGCGTGGGCGGGTCAACACACAGGCGCTCCGGATGCCGGCAAGCTGGGGGTGTAGAAGCGTGATATCTGTCCTCAATGCCCGGCCGGTCCCGGCCCCATGAGCGATGCGATCCGCAAGGCGCAGCCCCGCGCGGCGCGCGAATGGTGGCGGGGCGCGGCGATCTACCAGATCTATCCGCGCAGCTTCGCCGATTCGAACGGCGACGGCGTGGGGGACCTGCCCGGCATCACCGCACGCCTCGACCATGTCGCCGCGCTGGGCGTCGACGCGATCTGGCTGTCGCCCTTCTTCCCTTCGCCGATGAAGGACTTCGGCTATGACGTCGCCGATTATCGCGACGTCGATCCGGTATTCGGGACGCTCGCCGACTTCGACGCGCTCGTCGCGCGCGCGCATGCGCTCGGGCTGCGCGTGATCATCGACCAGGTCTATTCGCACACCTCCGACGCCCATGGCTGGTTCCGCGAGAGCCGGTCCGATCGCGGCAACGCCAGGGCCGACTGGTACGTCTGGGCCGACCCCAGGCCCGATGGCGGCCCGCCCAACAACTGGCAGTCGGTGTTCGGCGGCCCGGCCTGGACCTGGGACGCGCGCCGCCGGCAATATTATCTGCACAATTTCCTGAGCACGCAGCCGCAGCTCAACGTCCGCAACCCCGCGGTGCAGGAGGCGCTGCTGGAAGTCGGCCGCTTCTGGCTCGATCGGGGCGTCGACGGCTTCCG
>CBIFVW010000127.1:0-10654 GCA_966186155.1 uncultured Sphingomonas sp. | reverse complement strand
GTTCTCGGTGATGAACGAGGGGAGGCCGATGTCCTCGCCGCCCTCTTCCTTCTCTGCCGAGCGCTCGCGGCGCGGACGGTCGCCGCGCTCGCCGCGCTCACGGCCGCGGCCGCCCCGATCGCGAGCGCCGCGGCCGCCCTCGCGGCGGCGGTCGCCGCGCTCGCCGCGATCCCGGTCGCCGCGCGGCTCGCGCGGCTCGCGGGCCGGACGCGTGTCCTCGAGCTCGGCGCCGGTCTCCTGGTCGACGACGCGCATCGACAGGCGGACCTTGCCGCGCGGATCGATCTCGAGGACCTTGACCTTGACCTCCTGGCCTTCGGAAAGGACGTCCGAGACCTTCTCGACGCGCTCGTTCTTGATCTCCGAGACGTGGACCAGGCCGTCGCGGCCGCCCATGAAGTTCACGAAGGCGCCGAAATCGACGAGGTTGACCACCTTGCCGGTGTAGATCTTGCCGACCTCGGGCTCCTCGACGATGCCCTTGATCCAGTTCATCGCGGCTTCGATCTGCGCGTGATCGCTCGACGAGATCTTGATCACGCCCTCGTCGTCGATGTCGACCTTGGCGCCGGTGGTGGCGACGATCTCGCGGATCACCTTGCCGCCGGTGCCGATCACGTCGCGGATCTTCGACTTGTCGATCGTCATCGTCTCGATGCGCGGCGCATGCGCCGACAGCTCTTCACGCGTATGGTCGAGTGACTTGGCCATCTCGCCCAGGATGTGCGCGCGGCCCTGCTTGGCCTGCATCAGCGCGGTCTTGAAGATCTCCTCGGTGATGCCGGCGATCTTGATGTCCATCTGCATCGTGGTGATGCCTTCGGACGTGCCCGCCACCTTGAAGTCCATGTCGCCGAGATGATCCTCGTCGCCCAGGATGTCCGAGAGGACGGCGAAATCCTTGCCCTCGAGGATCAGGCCCATCGCGATGCCCGAGACCGGGCGCTTGATCGGCACGCCCGCGTCCATCAGCGAGAGCGAGCCACCGCACACCGACGCCATCGACGACGAGCCGTTCGACTCGGTGATGTCGCTGGTCAGGCGGATCGTGTAGGGGAACTCCTCCTTCGACGGCAGCACCGGGTGCAGCGCGCGCCACGCCAGCTTGCCATGGCCGACTTCGCGGCGGCCCGGCGCGCCGAAGCGGCCAACTTCGCCGACCGAATAGGGCGGGAAGTTATAGTGCAGCATGAAATGCTGGTAGCTGAGGCCGCCCAGGCCGTCGATCATCTGCTCGGCGTCGCGGGTGCCGAGCGTGCAGGTCGCGATCGTCTGGGTTTCGCCGCGGGTGAACAGCGCCGAGCCGTGCGCGCGCGGGAGGAAATGGACCTCCGCTTCGATCGGACGGATCTGGGTGGTCGAGCGGCCGTCGATGCGGATGCCGTCCTTGAGGATGGCGGTGCGGACGATGTCCGCCTCGAGCTTCTTGACCTGCTTGGCGGCGACGAGCTGCTCCTGCGCGGTCTTGTCGGCCATTGCGGCCTTCGCCTTGGCGCGCGCCTCGTTGAGCGCGTTCGAGCGCTCGGACTTGTTGGTCAGCTTGTAGGCGGCGGCGATGTCGGCGCCGATCAGCTTCTTGAGCTCGGCCTTGACGCCGGCCGCGCCGTCGTCGGTCTTGAGCTCCCACGGATCCTTGGCGGCTTTCTCGGCGAGGCTGATGATCGCCTTGACCACCTGCTGGCACGCCTTGTGCGCGAACAGCACGGCGCCCAGCATGACTTCCTCCGAAAGCTCCTTGGCTTCGGATTCGACCATCATCACGGCGTCATGGGTGGCGGCGACGACCAGGTCGAGCTCGCCTTCGGCGACTTCGGCGTCGGTCGGGTTGAGGATGTACTCGCCGTCCTTGTAGCCGACGCGCGCGGCGCCGATCGGACCCATGAACGGCACGCCCGAAATCGTCAGCGCGGCAGAGGCGGCGACCATCGCCAGGATGTCGGGCTCGTTCTCCCCGTCATAGCTCAGCACTTGAGCAATGGCATTGATCTCGTTGTAAAACCCCTCCGGAAACAACGGCCGGATCGGGCGATCGATGAGACGGGAGACCAGCGTCTCCTTCTCGGTGGCGCCACGCTCGCGCTTGAAGAAGCCGCCCGGGATACGACCGGCGGCGGAGAACTTCTCCTGATAATGGACGGTGAGCGGGAAGAAGTCCTGGCCTTCCTTCACCGACTTGGCGGCGGTCACCGCGCAGAGCACCACGGTCTCGCCGAGCGTCGCGATCACCGCGCCGTCGGCCTGGCGGGCAACCTTGCCCGTTTCGAGCGTCAGCGTCTTGCCGCCCCACTCGATCGATACAGTCTTCTTGTCGAACATTTCTGGGTCCTTCACTCCGCCGGCCGGATGCCGGGCGGGGCCTATGAGTTGAGCCGTGTTTGGCTCATGCCGAGCCGCCGGATTGCGGCACGGCCGGATACGAAAACGGCGCCGCGAGGGCGCCGTCCCGTCACTTGCGAAGCCCGAGCTTCGCGATCAGCTCCGCATAACGTCCCTCGTCCTTCTTCTTGAGATAGTCGAGGAGCGAGCGGCGCTTGTTGACCAGCATCAGCAGGCCGCGGCGCGAATGATTGTCCTTGGCGTGCGTCTTGAAGTGCTCGGTGAGGTTCGAGATGCGCTCGGTGAGGATCGCGATCTGCACTTCGGGGCTGCCGGTGTCGCCGCCGGCGCGGGCATGTTCCTTGATGAGCGCTTCCTTGCGCTCGGCAGTGATCGACATGTGTCTTCCTTCGACATCGCTTTACAGGTTGAAGCCGCGGACGACCCGGACCTGGCCGGATAGAGCCTCCACCAGCGCGATCGGAGTTTCCCCCAGGCACGCGAAATATTGGCCGTCTTCCTTGGCGATCCCGATCAGAACCTGTCCTTGTCGGAGCAGCCCTGCCTGATCGGGGGTGAGGGATAGAGCCGGGATGTCGTCCAGCCCCGCCCTCAGCGGCAGGAGGCATTGTTCAAGGCGGCGGTCCTTAGCGGCATCCGCCAATTTGTCCAGCGAAATCGCGTGGTCGAGCCCGAACGGACCGGCCTTGACGCGGCGGAGCATGGTGACGTGCCCCACCGTGCCGAGCGCCTGCGCGATGTCACGCGCGAGGCTGCGGATATAGGTGCCCTTGGAGACATGGGCACGGAGTGTGATTTCTCCCAAATCCTCCCCCCGCTCCGCTGGGGGAGAGATCTCTAGAGAATGAATCACCACGCTCCTGCTCGCGAGCTTCACGTCCTCCCCCGCCCGCGCAAGGTCGTACGCGCGCTCGCCATCGACCTTGAGCGCCGAATAGGCCGGCGGCACTTGCTCGATCGGCCCGGTGAAGCGCGGCAGCACTGCCTCGACCTCGGCGAGCGCCGGACGCGCGTCCGAGTGTGCCACCTCCCGCCCCTCGGCATCGAGCGTGTCGGTCTCCACGCCGAATCCGATCGTGAAGTCGTAGATCTTGTCGCTGTCGAGCATCCGCCCCGCGAGCTTGGTCGCCTCGCCGATCGCGATCGGCAGAACGCCCGACGCGAGCGGATCGAGCGTCCCGCCATGGCCGACCTTGAACTTGCCGTGGCCGCCTTCGCGCAGCGCGCGCTTGACGGCGCTCACCGCCTGGGTCGAGCCGAGGCCGAGGGGTTTGTCGAGGATGATCCAGCCATGCATCCCGCGGCCCTAGCCGAGGCCGGGCCGCGGCGCCACGTCAGGCGCGCCTGGGCTTCCGGGCCTTTTTGGGCGGCGGGCCGCTGCGGACGATGTCGGCGATCCGGCAGCGCTCGCGCCCGGCGAGGATCGTGTCGCCGCGATCGAGCGACGAACCGCCACCGAAGGTGCTGAACCCGATCCGCACCGCGAAGGGCAGCTCGTTGCAGCGCGCGAAGAAGGAGACGTAATACCAGTCGCGCTGCGCGTTCTGGATATAGACGCCCTCGCCGTTGCGCGTCGGCGTGAAGGTGCGGACGCTGCCGCGCGTGATGAATGGGATCGACGACCGCTCGCCCGAATGCGGGCCGGGCGTCGGGCCCGGCTCCTGGGCGGAGGCGCCGGTGGCGATGAGGAGCGCGGGAAGCGCGGAGAGGATCATTTTTCGCATGGGCTCACCTCGAACCCCCTGCTAGCGCACCGCACCTGTACGCTGCATGAAGTGGCGCCGGCAGAGCGCGACATAGCGCTCGTTGCCGCCGATCTCCTTCTGCTCGCCTTCGCGCACAGCCTTGCCTTCGGCGTCGACGCGCAGGTTCATCGTCGCCTTGCGCCCGCATTCGCACACCGACTTGATCTCGACGAGCGCGTCGGCGAGCGCGAGCAGTTCGGCCGAGCCCGGGAAGAGCCGGCCCTGGAAATCGGTCCTGAGCCCGTAGCAGAGCACCGGGATGCCCACTTCGTCGGCGAGGTGGGCGAGCTGGCGCACCTGCGTCGCGGAGAGGAACTGCGCCTCGTCGACCAGCACGCAGGCGAGCGGCGCCTTGTAATGTTCGTCCTCGGCGATGCGGCGCAGGTCGGTCGCCTCCTCGAAGGGGAAGGCGCTCGCCGAGATGCCGAGCCGCGAATCGATCACGCCCCTGCCGCCGCGGTCATGCACTCCGGCGGTGAACAACAGGGTGCGCATCCCGCGCTCGCGATAGTTGAAATCGGCCTGGAGCAGCGTGGTCGATTTCCCCGCGTTCATTGAGGCATAGTAGAAATAGAGCTTGGCCATCGGGATCGGCATAGAGACTTGCCCGAAGCGACGTAAGCCGCAACATTCGCCCGATGACGTTCCTCGCCTTGGCCCTCGCAGCGGCATCGCCGCTTCCGCAGCAACTCAGCGACGGGGATGCGATCGTCGCGCTCGCCTGGGAGCGGCGGCGCAAGGACAGCGACGATCCGGCCAATGCCTGTGTCGAGCCCTATGCGCAGACGATGGCGGAACAGATTCGCGATCCCAACGGCATGCTCCGCCATTCCATTGCGAAGGACGATGCGAACCGGCTACCCAACCCCGCGCGCCTGCGCCGCATCTTCAAGGGGGAGGGCGAGACGCTGACGTTCGACGTCAGGCGCCTCGGCCTGCCCGCGCCGTCACCGGGCTGCCGATACCGTTACGGCGTGGCCGCGCCGGTGGTGCTCGGCGACAATGCCTATGTCCATGTCGGCCTGAATTGCGGCGGACTGTGCGGCGCCGGCGAGATCCTCCTGCTCGTACGGCGCGATGGGAAATGGGAGGTCGCAGAGCAGATTGTTCAGTGGATGAGCTGACCTAGCCCCCGTCGTCCTCGCCCAGGTCCCGCGCCACCTTCGGATCGCGCAGCAGCGCCTCGATATGGCTGCCTTCGTCGAAGCTCTCGTCGGGGAGGAACTTGAGCCGGGCGGCGTATTTCATCTTCACGCGGTGCGCGACCTCGCGCTGGAGATAGGCGGTGTTGGTGCGGAGCGCCTTGAGCACCGCCTCCTCGTCCTTCCCGAGCAGCGGCTTCACGAACACGGTGGCGTGACGGAGGTCGGGCGACATGCGCACTTCGGTCACCGACACCATGTGCTGCGCGAGCGTCTCGTCGTGCACGTCGCCGCGCTGAAGGATCTCGCTCAGCACGTGGCGCACCTGCTCGCCGACGCGCAGCACGCGGACCGAGCGTTCCTCGTTGGTCTGGCTCTTCATTCCCGTCCCCGGCGCGCCATCGCGCCTTCCATCACGCGGCCCGTGAAGGTGCCGCGGGCGACCATCTCGCCGCCTTCGTCGAACAATTCGGCCTCGGTGACGGCGATCGTCCTGCCGAGGCTGACCACCCGCCCCTTGCCCGTGAAGCGCCCCGGCCGCGCGGGCCTCAGGCACACGATGTGGAAGTCGATCGTCGGCGCATAGACCTGCCCCTCGCTCGCCGCGAACAGCGCCGGTCCCTGCGTGTCGTCGAGCATCGCGGCGAGGAAGCCGCCCTGCACCGTTCCCGCCGGGTTGAGGAAGCGGTCGTCGATGGCGAAGCCGATCTCGATCGTCCGCGCCGCGACGTCGACCGCCTTCACTTCCCAGCCGAGCAGCCGGGCGGAGGAAGGCGCCGGGAAGTCGTCGAAGATCGAGGCCATCACTCCCTCTCCCCTCCGGGGAGTGGGCCTGGGAGAGGGGCAAGCGCGATGCCCCGTCGACAGGCCCCTCTCCCAACCCTCTCCCCGATGGGGAGAGGGCTAGTGGTTACAGCGTCCGTTCGCGCATCTCGACTTCATAGGTCTCGAGGAAGTCGCCCGGCTTGATGTCGGTATGCCCCTCGAAGGTCACGCCGCACTCGAGGCCCGCGCGGACCTCGGGCACGTCGTCCTTGAAGCGGCGCAGCGACGCGATCGAGCCGTTGTAGATGATGACGTCCTCGCGGGTGATGCGCGCGCGCAGCGCCTTGCGGATATAGCCGTCGACCACGAGCAGGCCGGCCGCCTTGCCGTGCTTGCCCGCCGAGAAAACCTCGCGGATCTCGGCGCGGCCGACCACGGTCTCGAACGCTTCCGGACCGAGCTGCCCGGCCATGCCGGCGCGGATCTCGTCGGTGAGGTCGTAGATGACGTCGTAATATTTGAGCGCCACCTTGTTCCGCTCGGCGATCTCGCGCGCCTTGGCGTTCGGGCGGACGTTGAAGCCGATGATCGGCGCGCCCGAGGCCGCCGCGAGCGACACGTCGCTCTCGGTGATGCCGCCGACGCCCGAATGCAGGATGCGCACCTTGATCTCGTCGGTCGAGAGCTTGTTGAGCGAGCCCACGATCGCCTCGACCGAGCCTTGCGTGTCGGCCTTGACCACCAGCGGATATTCCTCCGCCTGCTTGTCCTTGAGCGCCGAGAACATGCTCTCGAGGCTCGCCGGCGCCTGGGTGGTGCGCTTCTGCAGCGCCACGCCCTGGCGATATTCGGCGACCTCGCGGGCACGCGCCTCGTTCTCGACCACCTGGAGCGGATCGCCCGACATCGGCACGCCCGACAGGCCGAGGATCTCGACCGGCATCGCCGGGCCCGCTTCCTTCACCTGGCGGCCCTTGTCGTCGATCAGCGCGCGGACCTTGCCGCTCTCGGCGCCGACGACGAACACGTCGCCCACCCTGAGCGTGCCGCGGCTGACGAGGATCGTCGCGACCGGGCCGCGGCCCTTGTCGAGCTTGGCCTCGATCACCGTGCCTTCGGCGGCGCGGTCGGGATTGGCCTTCAGCTCGAGCAGCTCGGCCTGGAGCTGGATCTTCTCGATGAGCGTGTCGAGCCCGGTCTTCTTGAGCGCCGAGACCTCGACGTCCTGGGTCTCGCCGCCCATCTCCTCGACGATCACCTCGTGCTCGAGCAGACGCTCGCGCACGCGCTGCGGATTGGCGCTGTCGAGGTCGACCTTGTTGATCGCCACGATCATCGGCACGCCGGCCGCCTTGGTGTGGTTGATCGCCTCGATGGTCTGCGGCATCAGCCCGTCGTTCGCCGCCACCACCAGCACGACGATGTCGGTGACGTTGGCGCCGCGCGCGCGCATCTCGCTGAACGCCTCGTGGCCCGGCGTGTCGAGGAAGGTGACCTTCGACTTGTCCTTCAGCGTGACCTGATAGGCGCCGATATGCTGGGTGATGCCGCCGGCTTCGCCCTTGACCACGTCGGTGCCGCGCAGCGCGTCGAGCAGCGAGGTCTTGCCGTGGTCGACATGGCCCATGATCGTCACCACCGGCGGACGCGGCCGCAGCGTGTCCTCGGCGTCCTCGGTGGTGTCGACCGCGAGGTCGATGTCCGATTCGGAGACGCGCTGGATGTTGTGGCCGAACTCGGTCACCAAGAGCTCGGCCGTGTCCTGGTCGATCGTCTGGTTGACGGTGACCGGCATGCCCATCTTGAACAGCGCCTTCACCAGGTCGGCGCCCTTCTCGGCCATGCGGTTGGCGAGCTCCTGGACGGTGATCGCCTCGGGGACGACCACGTCGCGGACCTGCTTGGCCTGCGGCTCGCGCGGGCCGCCGAAGGAGCGGCGATGCTCCTTCTCGCGGGCGCGCTTCAGCGCGGCGAGCGAGCGGGCGCGGGCGCCCTCGTCGCCGCCCAATGCGCGGTTGACGGTGAGCTTGCCCGACTGGCGGCGATCGTCGCCCTTGCGGTCGCGCTGCTGCGGACGCGCGGGCTCGGGCGCGCGGCGCGCGGGGGCGCCGCCCGACGGGGCCGGACGCGGGGCCTGGGACGGCGCGGCGGCCGTGCGCTCGGGGCGGGCCTCCGCCTCGGGCTCGGGCTTGGGCTGCGGCTTGGGAATCTCGGGCCGCTGCACCGGCGTGAAGCGGCGCGGCGCCGGACGGCTGGGATCGAGCTGGAGCTCGACCGGCGCCGGGGCCGGAGTCGGCGCGGGCTTCGGCTGGGGCGCCGGGGCCGCCTCGGCCGCCTTGGGCTCGGGAGCCGGGGCGGGTGCGGGACCCTTGGCCGCTTCGGCCTCGGCGCGCGCCTTCTCCTCGGCGCGGCGGGCTTCGGCTTCGGCCGCCTCGGCGCGCTCGCGCTCCTCGCGGCGGCGCGCTTCCTCGAGCGCCTGCATGCGCTGCTCGTCGGCCTCGCGGAGCAGGCGAGCCTGGCGCTCCTGCGGCGTCTCGTTCGACGGACGCGGCTGCGGCGCGGCCGGACGCGGCGCGGCGGCCGCCGGTGCCGGCGCGGCGGCGGGCTCGGGAGCCTGTGCGGGCGCCGCCTCTTCCTGAGGCGCGCCATGCGGACCGAGGACCCGGCGGCGCTTCACTTCCACGACCACGGTGTTCGAGCGGCCATGGCTGAAGCTCTGCTTCACCTTGCCCGTCTCGACCGTGCGCTTCAGCCCCAGCGGCGCGCGCATGCCCAGTTTCGGCTTTTCGTTATCGGTGTCGCTCATGCGGCTGCCTAAAGTCCTTCAGTAAGTCGTTCGTCGTGCGGCGCATCCGTGTCGGGAAGCGCCGATGCGCCTTGCGAAGCGGTTTCGCAAGGGCGGGGGGTGGAATCGGGTCCGATAAAGTGCAGCCACCGGTCGAGCGCTTCGCTCACCCGCGCAGCCGCTTTGGCGTCGGTCAGGCCGGCATGTACCACATTTTCGCGGCCCAGCGCCAAGGACAATATGGTGCGCGGGACCGGCAATGTGAACCCCTTGAGTCCGGTTCCCTCGCATGCCCGACCGACGCGCCACGCCTGGGCGAGCTTGCGGCTGCCGTCTTCGCCCGCGTCGGATGCGTGGAGCAGCAGGTGCAGCTTGCCGGTGCGCGCGGCATTCTCGATCCGCTCGCCGCCGATCACGACATGGCCGGCCTTGAACTCGAGCCCGAGCCGGTCGAGCGCATGGCGCTGGAGCTGGTCGGCGATGCGCTGGCCGAGATCGGCGGGAACGCGGATCTCGCCCGTCCTGAACGCGCGGGAGAGCGCGCCCTTGAGCTTCTTGCCGCTCTCCTCCAGCTCGGCGCGGGTCACGCCGATCCAGGCGCCGCGGCCCGGCGCCTTGGCGCGGATGTCGGGCAGCACTTCGCCGTCGGGCGACAGCGCGAGGCGGATCAGCCCGTCGCGCGGCGCTTCCGCGCGGCTGAGGATGCAGGTGCGCGTCGCTTCATTCCCCTCCCGCTTGCGGAAGGGGTCAGGGGAGGGGCTGTCCGCCAGCGCCTCCGCCCGAGACATGCCCTCCCCCGGCCCTTCCCGCGCTGCGGGAGGGGAGAGGGAAGGTGAAGCCTTTAGCCGGCGCGTCTCATTGCTCGGAGTCCGCAACTGCGTCCTCCTCGCTCCCGGCGGCAGCCGGTTCCTCGTCCGCGAACCAATGGGCGCGGGCGGCCATGATGATCTCGTTGCCCTGCTCGTCGCTGAGTCCGTACTCGGCGAGGATCCCGCCCTTGTGCTCGGGCTTGCGCGGCGCGTCCTCGCCGCGGCGGCGCGGCTCGGCGCGGCGGCGCTCGACCAGCTCGTCGGTGGCGAGATCGGCCAGGTCGTCGAGCGTCTTGATGCCCGCCTTGCCGAGCGTGACCAGCATCGCCTCGGTCATGTACGGCATGGTGGCGAGATCGTCCGAGACGCCCAGCGCGCGGCGCTCGGCGCGATTGGCTTCCTCGCGGCGCTCGAGCGCTTCCTGCGCGCGGCTCTGCAGCTCCTGGGCGAGCTCCTCGTCGAAGCCCTCGATCCCGGCGAGCTCGTCGAGCTCGACATAGGCGACTTCCTCGAGCGCGCTGAAGCCCTCGGCTACCAGCAGCTGGGCGAGCGTCTCGTCGACGTCGAGCTCGTTCTGGAACATCTCCGAACGCTCGACGAACTCCTGCTGGCGCTTCTCGCTCGCGTCGGTCTCGGTGAGGATGTCGATCGCCTTGGCGGTGAGCTGCGAGGCGAGGCGGACATTCTGGCCGCGACGGCCGATCGCCAGGCTCAGCTGGTCGTCGGGGACGACGACTTCGATCCGGTCCTCCTCCTCGTCGATCACGACGCGGCTGACATTCGCCGGCTGGAGCGCGTTGACGACGAAGGTCGCGGTGTCGGGCGACCAGGGGATGATGTCGATCTTCTCGCCCTGCATCTCCTGGACCACGGCTTGGACGCGGCTGCCCTTCATGCCGACGCAGGCGCCGACCGGGTCGATCGAGCTGTCATGGCTGATCACGCCGATCTTGGCGCGCGAGCCCGGGTCGCGGGCGGCGGCCTTGATCTCGATGATGCCGTCGTAGATCTCGGGGACTTCCTGCGCGAACAGCTTCTTCATGAAGTCGGGATGCGCGCGGCTGAGGAAGA
>CBIFVW010000126.1:0-10684 GCA_966186155.1 uncultured Sphingomonas sp. | reverse complement strand
GGTCCTTGGTCCCCGCGACCACGTCCTTGTCGACCACGACCTCGTCGACGCCAAGAAGGAAAAGGCGGGCTGAGCTTCGGCTGAGAACGCGGGAGGCTCGAGGAATCCCTTCGGATCTTCCCCCAGCTTGCTGGGGAGGGGACCGCCGCCAAGGCGGTGGTGGAGGGGCGGCACGCCAGCGCCGTTTTCCGAATAGGAACAACACCGGGTGCTCTGCACTCGGCCCCTCCACCAAGCCGCTTCGCGTTTTGGTCCCCTCCCCGAGCGAAGCTCGGGGAGGATTGAGAAGCTTGTTCTGTCTCGATCGTCTGGCAAGATGCTCTCGAATGTCGATCGGGCGCACTCCTTGACCGCAGACTCCCTCGGCGAAGCCCATGCGCGCCGCAAGCTCGTCCGCTTCCGCCACGCGCTGTTCTGGCTGCTCGCCGGCGCGGTGCTCTACGGCGTCGCCCTCGGCGCGGTGATCCTGCTCTATCCCGATCCCAAGGACGTGCTGGCGCCGCTGCTCGGTCCCAGCCTCTACCTCACGCCGCTGTTCGGAGTGCCCCATCTCTTCGCCAGCGCCCGCCAGCGCGGCTGGTTCCAGCGCCTGGTCTATTTCGCCGTCGCGCTCCCCCTGGCGCACGTCTCCGCCAATTATCTCGCCTGGCGGCACGCGATGCTGAGCTTCCCGCTCGAGCCCGATCCCCAGGCCTATCCCCGCGACCTCGGCACCGGCGCGGTAGGCGGCTTCGCGGGCGCGGCGCTCGCCTTCATGCTGCTCGTGGCGCTGCGGCTCACCCCGCTGACCCGGGGAGCCCGCGCGATCATCCTCGCCGGCATCGCGGCGCTCACGGCGATCGGCGCGTTCGGCATGGCGCAGGGGCTGCTCTGGTCCCATGCGCTCGAGTTCGGCCCCGAACCCGAATCCGCGCGCTTCGTCGTCTGGTTCGAATGCGTGCACCTGCCCTGGCAGGCGTGCCTCGCCTTCTTCCTCGCCTGGCTCATGCGGCTCGGGCGGCGGCCGAGCCCGTGAGGCGCATCAGCGCGGTGTAGACGATGAGCGCGACGGCGAGGCCGACGAACCAGGCCCAGGTGTAGATCGCCATCCACATCTGTCCCACTTGGACCGTGGCCGGCGCGGCGGTGGCGAGGAAGCCGGGCAGGTCGGGCAGCACGCCCGCCGCGAAGGCGATCAGCGCCGCCGGGTTCCAGCCGCCGCGATAGGCATAGGCGCCGTCGGTACGGTAGAGATCGTCGACCGCGAGCGCGGTGCGGCGGATCAGCCAATAATCGGCGATCAATATGCCCGCGATCGGCCCGAGCAGCGCCGAATAGCCCGCGAGCCACACGAAGATGTAGCCGCCGGTCGAGGCGAGCAGCTTCCACGGCATCATCAGCACCGCGATCGCGGCGGTGATCATCCCGCCGGTGCGATAGCTGATCCGCGCGGGCCAGATCGACGAGAAGTCATAGGACGAGGAGACCAGGTTGGCGGCGATGTTGCAGGAGATGGTGTCGATGCTGATTACGACCAGGCCGAGCAGCACCAGCGGCCCCTCGAACCGGCCCGAGAGCGCGACCGGATCCCAGATCGCCTCGCCATAGATGACGACGGTGGCGCTGGTGGTGATCACGCTGGCGAGCGCGATCAGCCCCATCATCGGCGGCAGCCCGATCGACTGGCCGACGATCTGGTCGCGCTGCGAGCGCGCGAAGCGCGTGAAATCTGGGATGTTGAGCGCGAGCGTCGCCCAATAGCCGATCATCGCCGTGAGCGCGGGCCAGAACACCACCCAGAACTGCCCCTGTCTCGCACCGCCGGGAGCGAAGGCGGAGGGCGCGTGGAAGATCGGGCCGAGGCCGCCGGCCGCCTCGACTGCCCACCAGACGAGCGCAGCGCAGACGAGGATCTTCACCGGCGCGGTCCAGGTCTCGAGCCGGCGGATGGTGAGCAGGCCCTTGGCGACGAAGAAGAGCTGGAGCGACCAGAAGGCGAGGAAGGCCACGAGCTGGCCGATCCCGATGCCGAGCACCGGCAGGGGATCGCCGCGCAGGTCCGCGCCGAGCAGGATGCCGAGCAGCGTCAGCAGCGCCTCTCCGCCGATCCAGGTCTGGATGCCGTACCAGCCGCAGGCGACCAGCGCCCGGGCGAGCGCCGGAAGCCGCGCGCCGATCGTGCCGAACGAGGCGCGCACCAGAACGGCATAGGGGATGCCGTGGCGCGCCCCGGCATGGCCGATCAGCAGCATCGGCACGAGCACGATCGCGTTGCCGAGCAGCACGGTGAGCGCCGCCTGCGCGGCCGACATGCCCTGCTCGATCAGCCCCGCCGCGAGCATCCAGGCCGGCACCGCGACGATCATGCCGATCCACAGCGCGGCATAGTGATACCAGGCCCAGCTGCGCTGCTCGGGGCCGGTGGGCGCGAGGTCGGTGTTCCAGAGTGTGTCGTCCGCCATGCTCCCCCCAGATGCCGGCTCGAAAGTCGCGCAAGTGTCGCTCGATCTTCGCTGCGCTGCAAGATCGGCTTTTGTTGACGCGACTCAAGATGAAGCGCACGATATCTCGCACTAATCGGATAGAGGAGCGTTCCGATGTCTGATGCTGCAATCCTCGCGGACGAAGATCCCCGCGAGTTTCGTTCACCCTTCGATCTTCCGCTCGATTTCGCAGCCGGTTCGGCGTTCAAGTGGCTCGTCGTGGGGCATGTCCTGTTCGCGGTCAGTCTGGGGCTGCTCGCGGTCGAGAAGATCAATCCCTATTGGCTGACGCCATTGTTCGCATTGCCGCTCGTCTGGGCCGGGCGCGGGCACAAGCTGTGGGCCAAGGTCGCGGTGCTGCTGGTCGGCTTCACGGCGGCGCATTGGCTGGCGATGCAACTCGCCCAGCAGGTGGACGCGGTCCACAATCCGATGCTGCCCGGGCTGGTCGCCGGAGGAGCGGGCGCCGGTCTGGCGCTGCTGCTCGTGTTCGCTAGCGGGCTGGCGCGGTCCGGCGTCGCGACCGCGGTCTTCGCGCTGTTCGGCACGGCCTTGCTCGCGGGCATCGGCAGCCTGGTCGTCTATCTCTACATGACCGGCGGCGCGAGCAGTGGGGCCAGTGCCGGGCAATGGGTCCAGCTGCTGAAGATCTACACGCCGTGGCAGATCGCCTTCGCCTATGTGCTCGCGAAGGTGCTGCGGCCCGACGGGTAGAACCCAAATCGTCATCCCGGCGAAAGCCGGGATCTCGTCAAGCTGGAGTATTGCCGCCTCACTAGATCCCGGTTTCCCCCGGGATGACGATGCTATCGCTACATCCGGAACTGGTAGCGCTGATAGGCCTCGACCGCTTCGGAACGCTTGAGGATGCGGGAATCGGGGTCGAGGATCACATGCGCGCCCTCGGGCACGTCGAGCGTCGCCTTGCCGCCCTCCATCGCGACCTTGGTCACCTTGCCGTCGATCGACACCTCGACCGGGAGCGGGAAGGGCTTGTCCTTCGGCGTCTTCCATGCGAGCGACAGCGTGCCGCCCTGCCGCGTCTCGATCAGCTCGGGAAGCGCGGCTTCCTTGAGATAGACGTCGAAGAACCAGTTCATGTCCTTGCCGGTCACCTGGTTGACGATCTGGATGTATTCGGGCGTCGAGCTGAAGCGCGGCTGGAAGTTGCCCGGCTTCGGATCCGGCCGGCCATAGACGAGCCGGCGCGTGGCCTCGAAGAACTTGTCGTCGCCGATCAGGTTCCTGAGCGTGTGGAGCACCCAGGCGCCCTTGACGTAGATGTCCTGGCCCGGGCCACCCTTCTCCTCCTCATAGACTTCCTCCTCGGTCATGATCCGGCCCGAGACGATCGGCGCCTTGTTCCGGATCGAGAGGCGGAAATCGTCCATCATCACCGCATAGCGCGCCTCGCCCTCGCGCCAGCGGCCGTAGAGCGGCTGCATGTACTGGGCATAGCCCTCGTGGAGCCAGTAATCGTCCCAGTTGGCGGCCGACATCTGGTTGCCGAACCATTCGTGGCCCAGCTCGTGCTGGAAGATCTCGTCGAAGCCCGACGGCGTCTTCTTGTAGTTGTTGCCGTACGCGTTGACCGTCTGGTGCTCCATGCCGAGATGCGGCGTCTCGGCGACGTCCATCTTCTCGTCGGACCAGGGATAGGGGCCGATCAGCGTCTCGTAGAAGTCGAGCGTCGGAGCGAACTCGGCGAACAGGCCCTCGGCCTTCTTCTCGCGACCGGGAAGGTGCCAATAGGTCATCGGCATCGTGTAGCCGTAGCGGCTGCGATAGGTGCCGGTGATCTCAGCATAAGGCGCGATCTGCAGCGTCACCGAATAGGGATTGGGGCTGCGCGCGTGCCAGTTCCACACGGTGCGGCCGTCGCCGAGCCTGTCGACCTTGACCAGCTTGCCGTTGCCGGCTGCCTTGAGGCCCGCGGGCACGGTGATGTGGAGGTCGACCGTGTCGGGCTCGCCCCTCGGGAAGTCGAGGCACGGCCAGAACAAGTCGCAGCCATAGCCCTCGGCAGTGGAGGCGATCCACGGCTTGCGGTCGACCGGCGTCTTCGCCCAGACCATGCCGTCGTCCCAGGGCGCGCGCACCGCGACGTGCGGCGTGCCGCCATAGGCGATGCGCACCACCGCCCGGCCGCCGGCCTTGAGCGGCCGGGGCAGGGTGACGCTCAGCCGCCCTTCGGGGTTCGACCAGCTGCCCGGCGCCAGCGCCTTGCCGTCGACGCTGACCGCGCTCACCGGCAGATTCTTGTCGAGGTCGATCTGCAGCGCGGTCTGCGGTGCCGAGGTGGTGAGCGTCAGCGTCGCGACGCCCTGGATCTGCTGCTTGTCGGGAAACACCTCGATCGCGAGGTCGACATGATCGAGGTGCAGCGCCGCGCGCTCGGGAGCGATCGGCCCCCCCGATTCCTGGGTGACGGGCGTGATCGGCGGCTCGCCGGGCCGCACCGTCTGCGCGAGGGCGGGGGAAGCGGCCAGCGCGAGGGCCGAGGCGGCGAGGAGCAGGGTCGTGCGGATGGGAGCCTCCTTCAGGCGAGTTCGGCAGCGAAGGTTTCGACGTCGAGGGTGAAATAGAGCTTGTCGTTCTGCAGGATGGTGATGGTCCGTGGCCAGCGGATTCCGTGGTCTTCGAGCTCGCCTTCGAGCAGGAAGCGCTGGGCCACCGTGCCGGTCCCGTCGGGCCCGGCCACGGCATAGTCCGCCGCCATCACGACATCGCCGTCGAGAAGCAGCGTCGCCGGCGGCAGTCCCGGCCGCTCGGCGACGAGATGGTCGCCGACGACGCGTGTGGGAGCCTGGACGAGCAGCAGATAGCCGTAGAGCCCATATTGCTGGCGCTCGTGCTCGGCCTGGGCGGCGGGCAGCGGCGTGCGAGTGCCGTTCCGCTCGGTCCAGCCGCCGTCCGGTTCGATGATCAGCGTGCGGAAGTCGGCGGTGCCGGCGAGCCTGGTCTCGGAGCGTGCGCGCACGAACGGTTCGACTCGCGTGCGCACTTCGATTTCCAGCTTGCGTCCGCCCGCCTCGACGATCGCATTTCCGGTCCAGTGCAGCGCCTTGACCCGGGAGAGTATTTCCCGGCCGCCCATCGCCGCGATCGCGCGCTCGAGCAGATCGGAGGCGGCGAAGCTTCGGGCGTGCGCCGCGACGGGAAGGATCAGTCCACAGCCTAAGAGCGTTCGGCGATTGATGCCGGTGCCCGAGCCACCATATAATGTGGGTGAGGGACCCGATCCGGGCCCAGGAGTATCCATGAAGCAGTCCTACCCCGTTCTTCCGCTTCGCGACATCGTCGTCTTCCCGCACATGATCGTGCCGCTGTTCGTCGGCCGCGACAAGTCGGTCGCAGCGCTCGAAGCCGCGATGGCCGACGACAAGGAGATATTCCTCGTCGCGCAGCTCGATCCGGCCGAGGACGATCCCGGCCGCGAGGACCTGTACGACACCGGCGTGTCGGCGGAAGTGCTCCAGCTCCTGAAGCTGCCCGACGGCACGGTGCGCGTGCTCGTCGCGGGCAAGGAACGCGGCGCGCTCGCCTCGGTCGACGAGAGCGGCGCCTATCTCACCGCCGAGGTCACTCCGGTGGACGAGGACGAGGTCGATCTCGAAAAGGCCGATTCCGAAGTGAAGGCGCTGATGCGCTCGGTGGTCGAGCAGTTCGAGAACTACGCGAAGCTCAACCGCAAGCTGCCCGCCGAGACCGCGGTCCAGCTCGCCGAGCTCGACGAGCCCTCGCGCCTCGCCGACGCGATCGCCGCCAACATCGCGGTCAAGGTCGCCGACAAGCAGTCGCTGCTCGTCGAGACCAATCCCCAGAAGCGCCTCGAGATGGTGTTCGCCTTCATGGAGGGCGAATTGGGCGTGCTGCAGGTCGAGAAGAAGATCCGCAGCCGCGTGAAGCGCCAGATGGAGAAGACGCAGCGCGAATATTATCTCAACGAGCAGCTCAAGGCGATCCAGCGCGAGCTGGGCAACGAGGGCGAGGAAGGCGAGGGCGACGAGGTCGCCGAGCTCACCCAGAAGATCGCGACGCTCAAGCTCTCGAAGGAAGCGCGCGCCAAGGCCCAGGGCGAGCTCAAGAAGTTGAAGACCATGGCGCCGATGAGCGCCGAGGCCACGGTCGTGCGCAACTATCTCGACGTGCTGCTCGGCCTGCCCTGGGGCAAGAAGTCGAAGCTCAAGAAGGACCTGGTCGAGGCCGAGGGCGTGCTCGACGCGGATCATTACGGGCTCGAGAAGGTCAAGGACCGGATCATAGAGTATCTCGCCGTCCAGGCGCGCACCAACAAGTTGAAGGGCCCGATCCTGTGCCTCGTCGGCCCGCCCGGCGTCGGCAAGACCAGTCTCGGCAAGAGCATCGCCAAGGCGACCGGCCGGGAGTTCATCCGCCAATCGCTTGGCGGTGTGCGCGACGAAGCTGAAATTCGCGGCCATCGCCGGACGTACATCGGCTCGCTGCCGGGCAAGATCGTGTCGAACCTGAAAAAGGCCGGCACCTCCAACCCGCTGTTCCTGCTCGACGAAATCGACAAGCTCGGCCAGGATTTCCGCGGCGACCCCGCCTCGGCGCTGCTCGAGGTCCTCGATCCCGAGCAGAACAACAAGTTCAACGACCATTATCTCGAGATCGACATCGATCTCTCGGACGTGATGTTCGTGACCACCGCGAACTCGTTGAACCTCCCCCAGCCGCTGCTCGACCGCATGGAGATCATCCGGCTCGAGGGGTACACCGAGGACGAGAAGGTCGAGATCGCCAAGCGCCACCTGATCGCCAAGCAGATCGACGCGCACGGCCTCAAGGAAGGCGAGTTCGTCCTCACCGACGAGGGGCTGCGCGCGCTGATCCAGCGCTACACGCGCGAGGCGGGCGTGCGCACGCTCGAGCGCGAGATCGCGAAGCTCGCGCGCAAGGCGCTGCGCCGCATCCTCGAGGGCAAGGCCGAGAGCGTGACGATCACGCCGGACAATCTCGCCGAGTTCGCGGGCGTGCAGAAGTTCCGGCACGGGCTCGGCGAGGAGGAGCACCAGATCGGCGCGGTCACCGGTCTCGCCTGGACCGAGGTGGGCGGCGAGCTGCTGACGATCGAGAGCGTCACCGTGCCCGGCAAGGGCGCGATCAAGACGACCGGCAAGCTCGGCGACGTGATGAAGGAATCGGTCGAGGCCGCGTTCAGCTTCGTCAAGGCGCGCTCGCCGGCCTATGGCATCAAGCCCAGCCTGTTCGCCCGCAAGGACATCCATGTCCACCTGCCCGAGGGCGCGGTGCCCAAGGACGGGCCGTCGGCGGGCATCGGCCTGGTCACCTCGATCGTCTCGACGCTCACCGGCGTCGCGGTGCGCAAGGACGTGGCGATGACCGGCGAGGTCACGCTGCGCGGGCGCGTGCTGCCGATCGGCGGCTTGAAGGAGAAGCTGCTCGCGGCGCTGCGCGGCGGCATCAAGACGGTGCTGATCCCCGAGGAGAACCAGAAGGATCTCGCCGAGATCCCGGCGAACATCCGCGAGGGCCTCGAGATCGTGCCGGTCAAGCATGTCGACGAGGTGCTGCGCCTGGCGCTCACCGAGCCGCTCACCGCGATCGACTGGACCGATGCCGACGAGCTGGCAACCCAGCCGCCGACGGGCACTCCGAGCGTGGGCGAAGCCGTCCATCACTGATGGTTGACCGTTCGGATACCGAAACCTTTTCGTCATCCGGACATAAAATCGGGCCGAAAGGTTTTGACAGCGGTGGCGCGGCCGTGCTGACGTGATCGCTCGGCCTGTCGCCGCGACTCACGGATTTCTGCGTTTTCACAGGGGGACTGAATGAACAAGCAAGAGCTGATCGGACAGGTCGCCGAGACCTCGGGCCTCGGCAAGGGCGACGCCAGCAAGGCGGTCGAGGCCGTGTTCGACGCGATCCAGACAGCGCTCAAGAAGGGCGACGAGGTTCGCCTGGTCGGCTTCGGCACCTTTTCGGTCAGCAAACGCAAGGCGTCGACCGGCCGCAACCCGCGCACGCGCGAGCCGATGACGATCAAGGCGTCGAACCAGCCCAAGTTCAAGGCAGGCAAGGGATTGAAGGACGCGGTCAACTAAGCACGGGAAAAGCCGGGCCAAGGGGCTGGACAGCGTGCCTCGCGCCGCCTAAAGGCCCGCTTCCCGTTTCGGCCCAGGGTTCGACCACCCGGGCCAATGGGCGCGTAGCTCAGTGGTAGAGCACTGTGTTCACACCGCAGGGGTCGCAAGTTCAATCCTTGCCGCGCCCACCATGTAGGAAAGCCCGCCGGTCCCGGAGACCGGCGGGCTTTTTCATTGGCCGGCGGCGTTCATTCGGCTTCGACAAAGGCGAGCACCTCAGGGACTTCGGCAGCTTCGCGGTGCCCGCCATCGAGCCGCACCGCCGCAGCCGTACCCCGCAGCGCGTCGGCCCGCCTCCCGTCGACCTCGCGGAAGGCGAACGACCGCGCGCGCAACGCTTCGATCAGGCTTGCGGAGTAGCTCCCTGCCGGAATCAACTCGTCCTGCTTGCCGAGCGGCAGGTTGGCCTGCTCGAAATTGAGCAGGATCGGCGGCGCCGCGAGCCAGTCGACGATCGGCTCGCCACGCGCGAATCCCAGCATCAGCCGGACCGATTCAGGCACCACCGAAGTGCCGATGCCCGCCAATGCCGTCTGCGGCCTTCCTGCGCGCAGCAGCATGAGCGGCGCCATGTCGCTCGGCAGCCGCGCGCCCGGGGCGATCGTTGCGAGGCGCTGCTGGTAGATGCCCGCCGGCACCGGCACCGGCACGCCGCCCACGATCATGCCGCCATCGCCCCAGATCAGCGTGTTGCTCGAATGAACCAGAACCGCGGCATTGCCCCAGCGATCCACCGCCACCACGCTCGCGGTGTGATGGCCGACGGGTTGGGGTGGGGAAAGGCCGGCAAGCGCGTCGAGCCTGGCTGCCGCGGCGGCACCGAAGGCGGGCCGCGCGCGGGTTTCGCATCCGCTGCCCGAGCCGAGTTCCCGTTCCAGCGCCGCCACCTGCGGCAGATAGGGTGCGCCGTTCGCGATCCGCAGCGTGAGCGCGGTCGTGCGAAGCGCCTCGGCGTCCTGCCAATAGCGCGCCGTGGTTCCCGAATGCTCGATCATGTTGAGCGCGATCGTGATGGCGCACCCGCTGGGATTGGCCGCATCGGGGACGTAGAGACGGCCGCCCGCAAATCGCGTAGTCAGCGGTCGGGTCCATCGGGGCTGATATGATGCCAGGTCCGCCATCGCCGCCGCACCGCCCCGCGACCGGATCTCGGCCACGTAGCGCCGTGCCCAATCGCCCGTGTACATCTCGCGCGCGCCATGGCGGGCGATGGCGCGCAAGGTCGCTGCCAATCCAGGCGGCGCGAAGCGGCTACCGGTCCCGGGCGCCTCGCCGCCGGGCATCAGAAAGGCGCGGGCTTCGTCGGTCTTGCCGAACGGGGTGCGCGCCAGCTCGAAATAGGCGGCGAGCAGAGGCGTCACGGGCACGCCGTTCTCCGCATACCAAATCGCGGGAGCGAAGAGCGGGCGCCACGGTAATCGGCCGAATCTGCGATGAAAGGCCTGCAGCCCGGCCATGAATCCTGGCACGAGCGTCTTGCGCCCGGCCGCACCCCGGACCGTCGGCGCCTGCCCGGTCAAGAGGCTGATGTCGGTCGCGGGAATCGTGGCGGGATCGCGCTCCCCGCGCCATGAATTCCATCCCGCGTCGAGCATGCGCACGCGCCTCGTCCGGGCCTCGAAATAGAGAATCTGGACCGTGCCGGCGAAGGACATGTTCGCCCCGGCCATCATGGTGACCTGGGTCAGTGCCGTCACGACCGCGGCATCGGCTGCCGTTCCGCCCTCGCGCAGCGCCTCGACGCCGGTATGCGCCGCGACCGGTGAGAGCGTGGCGCTGACGATTCCGGCGGAACTCTTGACCAGACGCCGCGCACCGGGACGCATCGCTGCCTCGCGTGCCTCCAGCTGCGCGCGTTCCGCTGCCGGCCAAAGCCCCGGGGAGAGTTCGCCCGGCATGGCACCCGCCGGCGCCGCCAGTAGTGCGGCCATTGAAATCGCCGTAACGAAACGCTCCATCGAATCCTCGGCAAATAACTTTGTTTGACAAAGTACTCTTTATCCGGCAATGAGGACGTGTCAACCGGAGTCCCATTCATGATCAGCAAGTCCGAAGCCGCCGAAGCGTTGCGCGAGGCGGAGCGTGTCC
>CBIFVW010000125.1:0-10710 GCA_966186155.1 uncultured Sphingomonas sp. | reverse complement strand
TCCTTCAGCTGTCCGTCCCCGCGTCCGCGACGCAGTCCGTCCACGCCGGGCCGATCGCCGCCCAAAGAGTCGACGGCAAAAATGTCGGCCGAGTCCGCCACAGCGGCGGCGGCGCGTTCGTCGAGACCCGGCCGGGCCGCTGGGTCGAGTTCGCCGACGACGGCACGCTGATCCATCGGTTCGACGAGACCGACCGCGATCGCGGGAGCGTTTCGCTCTACGACCCCTCGCGCGGCGCGCACGTGCGCCTCGATCTCTGGCGGCGGGAGATCTCGGGCATTCCGCGCTCCGGTCCGCCGCGGCTCCTCTATCGCATCACCGATGTCGATCCGCGCCGGCCGCGCGGCTGGGGCGACAATGGCGGCTGGGGCGAGGGCGGCTGGGGCCGTCCCGGCGGCCGCCCGGGCGGCGGCTGGGGCCGCGACCGGGTCGAGAATGTCGAGGTCGGTCCGATCTGGAACCAATCGGACGCCGAAGGCAAATGCCGTCGCAAGGCGCGCGAGCTCGGCGCCGAATGGACCGGCCAGTGGCGCACCACCGTGCAGGGGCGCATGTCGGTCTGCGAGATCCGCTTCCGCTGACCGGCTGCCGCGCCGCTGGCGCTCGCGCGCTGGCGGTGGCATGGGCGGGTCATGTTCAAGGATCGCGTGCTCTTCATCGACGGCGAGGCATTGGTGATCGACAAGCCCGCGGGCCTGCCGGTCGACCGGCCGCGCGACCGTTCGGAGAGCCTCGAGGACCTGCTCGGCGAGCTGACCTTCGGCTTCATGCGCCTGCCCCTGCCCGTCCACCGGCTCGATCGCGACACCAGCGGCTGCCTGCTGCTCGCGCGCAATCCCAAGGCGCTCAGGCGCTTCGCCCAGGCATTCGAGGCGGGAGCGGTCGCCAAGCGCTATCTCGCGATCCTCGACGGCGAGCCCGCCGCGGACGGCGGTACGATCGACTTGCCGCTCGCCAAGGTCTCGACGCGCGAGGCCGGCTGGCGGATGGTCGGCGACCCGAAGGGCAAGCCGTCGATCACGCGCTGGAAGGTCGTCGAACGCGGGGAGGGCAAGGCGCTGGTCGCCTTCTATCCCGAGACCGGCCGCACGCATCAGATCCGCGTCCATGCCGCCGAGGGGCTCGGCACGCCGGTGCTCGGCGATCCGGTCTATGGCCGGGGCGGGCCGGCGTTGATGCTCCACGCCGCCGAGCTCACCGTGCCGCGCGAGGGCAAGCCCGACGTCCACGCCGCCGCGCCGCTTCCCGTGCGCTTCCACAATGCCGGGTTCGGCCGTGGCTGAGATCCCCGAAGAGGCGATCCTCGAGGAGAAGTTCCTCGCCGCCTCCGGCCCGGGCGGGCAGAACGTCAACAAGGTCGCGACCGCGGTGCAGCTGCGCGTCGACGTCTTCAGGCTGGGGCTGCCGCCCTATGCCTATCAGCGGCTCAAGGTGCTGGCGGGGACGAAACTGACGCTGGGCGGCGAACTGGTGATCACCGCGCGCAAGTTCCGCACCCAGGAAGCCAACCGCGCCGACGCCCGCGAGCGTCTCGCCGAGCTGATCGACAAGGCGCACGAGCGCCAGGCCAAGCGGATCAAGACCAAGCCGAGCAAGGCCGCCAAGGCACGGCGGGTGGACGAGAAGAAGGGACGCTCCCAGATCAAGGCGGGCAGGGGCAAGGTGCGGCTGGATTAGTCAAGGCCCCTCCCCCGAGAAGGAGGAGCTTACTATGGAAGGTTCCATGTACAGCTTCGATATCGCGGCCACCGATAAGGCCGAGCTCTACCGCGACCTCGCCGCCGCGCTCGATTCGCTCACCGCCGACGAGCCCGACGCGATCGCCAACATGGCGAATGTCGCCGCGTTGATCTGGCAATACCTCCCCGATCTCAACTGGGCCGGTTTCTATCGCAATGTCGGCGGCGAACTGGTGCTGGGGCCGTTCCAGGGCAAGGCGGCGTGCATCCGCATCCCCTTCGGCAAGGGCGTGTGCGGCGCCGCGGCCGCGACGCGCGAGACCCAGCTGGTCGAGGACGTCCACGCCTTTCCCGGCCATATCGCCTGCGATGCCGCCAGCCGCTCCGAGCTGGTCGTGCCGATCGTCCATCAAGGCGCGCTGCTCGGCGTGCTCGACCTCGACAGCCCGCTTGCCGCGCGGTTCGACGCGGGCGACGCCGCGGGCTGCGAGGCGCTGATGCGGATCCTCGGTCCCAGATTGGCAGGCTGACCCGGATCGGGACGCCGTTAAGTATAGGCTGTTGTGGCGAGGGACATTTTCAGGGCTTAATCTTTCGTCAACCACGGGAGCGGGCGAGCTCGCGCGGGGACGGAGGAGTATTGCGATGCGTCACTTTTCGAAGCCGGTCCTGATGGTCTCGGCGCTGCTCGTGGCGGTGCCTGCCGCCGCGCAGGTGACGTCGCCCGGCCCGGCCTGGCACAGCAGCGCGCCGATCCCCGCGCCGGGCGGCATGGTCGTTCCGTCGCCGCCGCCGCCGATGGTCTCGCCCAATCCTCCGCACATGCGCCCCGGCGTGCCGACGGCCGGCGCGCGGGTCTGGCAGAACGGGCGCTGGACCGCGCTGCCGCCGCACGGCGCGCATCAAGGCGGGCCCCGCCGCGGCAATCGCTGGGGCGGCATGATCGACGGTCGCTGGTATGCCGGCGCACAGGCCCCCGGGGGCTGGCGCTCCTATCGCCGCCTCGGCCGCGGCCATCATCTGCCGGCCTATTGGATGGGCAGCTCGTTCCGTATCCCCGACTATCTCTCCTGGGGCCTGGCGGCGCCGCCCGCGGGCTATTTCTGGGTCCGCTATTATGACGACGCCGTGCTGGTCGACGGCGGCGGCAACGTCTGGGATTCGGTCGGCGGCATCGCCTGGGCCGATGCGGACGCCTATGCCGATGCCGGGGACGGCTATGCCGGCGCATGGTCGAATTCCTACAGCCAGTCGAATGTCAGCGTCGGCGCGGGCTATCGCCAGCCGATCGAGCCGGTCGATCCCAACGACTATTATGAGCAATACCCGGGGGGGTATGCACCGCCGCCGGCAGCCTATGCGCCGCCGCCGGCGGTGCAGGTCCAGGGCGGCTATGGCAGCAGCTATTACGGGGCGAGCGGCTATTACGGCTCGGGCGCCTATCATTACGGCGCGCCGGTCGGCTCGACCGTGGTGATCACCATGCCCGCGACCACCACCACGACCACCGTCACCGAGGAGGTGATCGAGGAGAGCGTGGCGACGACGACCTATGTCCGCTCGGCCCCGCGCCGGGTGGTCCGCAAGCCGGTCAAGCGCTACCGGCCCAAGCCCAAGGTCCAGTGCTGCGTCTGCGTGGTCTGCCGGTAATCTTCTAAGCCCCCCTCCTTGATGGGGGAGGTTGGGTGGGGGTGAGCCATCCTCTCGGCGACGTCGCTCGTGGAGAGGTCACCCTGATCCTCCCACTCGGCTTCGCCGAGCGGGGCCCTCCTTCTTCCATCGAGGGAGAAGGGAAAAGTGCCTTAGCTCCCCCGCCCGCCGAAGGTCACCAGGCTCTCCGATCCGTCCTCGGCCAGCGCCGAGACACCGACGAAATTGTCGTCGACGACCACGCCCTCGAGCACCGCTTCGGTGGCGGTGACGTCGCGATGATGGGTCCAGTCGCGCGCGTCGGCGCGGCGCCAGTGGATGCGGTATTTCGCAGCGCCGGGCACCGCGGTCCATTTGACCGAAGTGTCGGTGGATAGCGCGCCGCCGATCGTCACCTTCGCGGGCGCAGCCGGCGCGGCGGCGAGGCGGCGGATCGTCGCGACGTTGATCGCGGTCACCTTGGCGAGATAGTCGAAGTCCATCTTGTCCGGCGTGTCGCCATGGCCGGGGCGCAGATCCTGGTGCTGCGCGTCGTAATTCTCGATGCCGACGGTGAAGCGCACCGCCGGATAGCCGAGCTTGAGGAAGGGCGAATGGTCGCCGCCGCGCCCGAACCGGTCCGGGCGGCGGACCAGGAACGCGTCGAGCCCGCCGGGGATCTTCGCGGCGACGGCGTCGATCGCCTTGGCGAGCGCGCGCGAGGGGCCGTCGTCCTCGCCGCCGTCGTTGCGCAGGCTCTTGAGCGCGGCCGGCGCGTCGCCGTCGCTGAACGTCTCGGAGAAGACGCGCACCCGGTCCGCCACCTTGGTGCCGTCGGTACCGATGCTGTTGCCCACGATGTCGTTGTTGAGCACCGCGGACACGGTCCAGCCTCGCTCCTTCGCGGTCTCGGCGAGCAGCTGCCCGCCGAACAGCCCCTGCTCCTCGCCCGACAGCGCGGCATAGACGATCGTCGCCTTGAACTTCTGCTTCGAAAGGATCCGCGCAGCCTCGAGCACCAGCGCGACGCCCGAGCCGTCGTCGTTGGCGCCCGGCGCGTCGGCGGTCGCGTTCATCACGTCGGTGACGCGGCTGTCGATATGCCCCATCACGATCACGACGCGCTTCGGGTCGCTCCCGGCCTGGAAGCCCAGCACGTCGACCACCTGCACTCCCTTGGGTGCCCGCTCGCCGGTGAAGCCGCGCGCGATGTTGGCGACTTCGATGCAGCCGCACTGGTCGCCGATCCTGGCGAGCTCGCCTGCGAACCAGCGGCGCGCGGCCCCGATGCCGCGCGCCGGATCGTCGGGATCGGAAAGGGTGTGCCGCGTGCCGAAGCTCACCAGCTTCTCGACATCGGCCTTGAGCCGGGCCGGATCGGGCCTTTCCTGCGCGACGGCCGGCACGGCGAGGAGCAGGAAGGGGAGGGTGCGCAGCAGCATCAGCTCAGCCTGTCGATCGCGGCCATGTCGAGCGAGCCGGGGATGATCATCAGCGGCACGCTCAGCGTCCCCGCGTCGGCGCCCGCGAAATGCGCGACGAGCGGTCCCGGCGGCCCGCTCGCGGCGGCGCCGAGCACCAGCGCCGCGATCTCGCGATTGGCGGCGATCATCTCGCGCACGACCTTGGGCCCTTCGCCCTCGCGCAACGTGATCGAGGGCTGGAGCCCCGATTCGGCGAAGAGCGTTCCCGCCGCGCGCGCGACCAGCGCCTCGGCGCGCTGGCGCGCCTCCTCCTCGATCGTCGCCATCACGCCGCCCCATTGGACGAAGTCCGGGCGCGGGATCAGGGCGAGGATCTCGACGTTTCCGCCCGTCTTCACCGCGCGCCGCGCGGCGAAGCGCAGCGCGATCTCGGCCTCCGGGCTCTCGTCGATCACGACCAGATAGGTGCGCATGGATGCATCCCCTCTTTCGTGCGTTAGGTGCCCCGGTCCGGCCTTTCCTGCAAGCGCATCTCTTGACCCGCCGCGAACCCGGCGCAAAGGAGGGCCGAACCTGTTCAGGGCTCCAACGACGGGAACCTTCATGTCGATCGAAATCAAGATGCCGGCGCTTTCCCCCACGATGGAAGAGGGCACTCTCGCCAAGTGGCTCGTCAAGGAGGGCGACACGGTCAAGTCCGGCGACCTCATGGCCGAGATCGAGACCGACAAGGCCACGATGGAGTTCGAGGCGGTCGACGAGGGGACCATCGCCAAGATCCTGGTCGCCGAAGGCACCGACAATGTGAAGGTCGGCACCGTGATCGCGGTCCTGGCCGGCGAGGGCGAGGACGTCTCGGCCGCAACCGCCGCCCCGGCGCCCGCTCCGGCTCCGGCGCCCGCACCCAAGGCCGAAGCTGCGCCGGCTCCCGCGCCCGCCCCTGCTCCGGCTCCCGCCCAGCCTGCGGCGGCTTCGGGCGACCGCGTCAAGGCGAGCCCGCTCGCCCGCCGCATCGCCGCCGAGAAGGGCGTCGACCTTGGCGGCGTGACCGGCTCGGGCCCGAACGGCCGCATCGTCAAGGCGGATATCGAAGGCGCCAAGCCCGGCGCCGCGCCGGCCGCCCAGCCTGCCGCCGCCGCCGCGCCTGCACCTTCGGCCGCCCCTGCCGCCGCGGGCGAGCACAAGCCGGTCTGGTGGGACGAGAGCATCCCGCACGAGGAGGAGAAGCTCTCCAACATCCGCAAGACGATCGCGCGCCGCCTCACCGAATCGAAGCAGACGGTCCCGCACATCTACCTGACCGTCGACATCCGCCTCGACGCGCTGCTCAAGCTGCGCGCGGAGCTCAACAAGGCGCTCGAGCCGCGCGGGGTGAAGCTCTCGGTCAACGACCTGCTGATCAAGGCCCTCGGCGTCGCGCTGGTCCAGGCGCCCAAGTGCAACGTCACCTACACGGGCAACACTTTGGTCAAGTACCACCGCGCCGACGTCTCGGTCGCCGTGTCGACCCCCACCGGCCTGATCACGCCGATCGTCCGCGACGCCGCGAACAAGAGCGTCTCGGCGATCTCGACCGAGATGAAGGACCTTGCCGGCCGCGCGCGCGAAGGCAAGCTGCAGCCGCAGGAATATCAGGGCGGCACCGCCTCGCTCTCGAACATGGGCATGTACGGGATCAAGCAGTTCGAGGCGGTGATCAATCCGCCCCAGGGCATGATCATGGCGATCGGCGCGGGCGAGAAGCGCCCGTACATCGTCGACGACGCGCTCGGCGTCGCGACGGTGATGAGCGCCACCGGCAGCTTCGACCATCGCGCGATCGACGGGGCCGACGGCGCCGAGATGATGAAGATCTTCAAGGAGCTGGTCGAGGCTCCGATGGGGATGATCGCCTGACCGGAGGGCTGCCATGCGGGTCCTGATCGAAGTGCTCCACATCGTCGCCGGGCTGATCGCCGCGGTACTGATCGCGACGGCGGCCGCCTGGTCCTATCCGCGCGCGACCGACGACATCTGGCTGGTGACCTGGGTGGTCATGGCCGCGGTGGTGGCGATGGGCATCGGTCCGATCCGCAAGGCGTACGAGGTCGACAGGGCCAAGCTCCGCGAGCCGCGCGCCGATGGCTGACGGAACGCCGCCCGACGGCCAGCCCGCGATCCGCGTCACCACCATGCCGGCGGACGCGAACGCCTATGGCGACATCTTCGGCGGCTGGATCATGAGCCAGATGGACATGGCCGCCGGCCTCGTCGCCGCGCGCCGCGCGCGGGGCCGGGCGGTGACGATCGCGATGGACGGCATGCAGTTCCACGCGCCCGTGTTCGTCGGCGACGAGGTCTCGGTCTATGCGGACCTGAGGAAGGTCGGCCGCACGTCGATGACGATCGACGTCCAGGCCTGGCGCCGGGGCCGGCACGGCGAGGAGCACGAGAAGGTCACCGAGGCCTGCTTCACCTTCGTCGCGATCGACGAGGCGCGGCGCCCGCGGCCGGTGGAACCGGCGCCCGAGAACCCTATCTGACACAAGACCATTAGCGGAAGGACTCCCCCTTGGCTGAATCCTATGACGTGATCGTGCTCGGCTCGGGCCCCGGCGGCTATGTGGCGGCGATCCGCGCCGCGCAGCTCGGCCTCAAGACCGCGATCGTCGAGCGCGAGCTCCTGGGCGGCATCTGCCTCAACTGGGGCTGCATCCCTACCAAGGCGCTGCTCCGCTCGGCCGAGATCTATCACTATATGCAGCACGCCAAGGATTACGGCCTGGTCGCCGACAAGATCAGTGCCGATCTGGAAGCCGTCGTGAAGCGCTCGCGCGGCGTGGCGAAGCAGCTCAACCAGGGCGTCACGCACCTGATGAAGAAGAACAAGATCGCCGTGCACATGGGCACCGGCGTGCTCACCGCCAAGGGCAAGATGACGGTCACCGCCGAGGACGGCAAGAAGACCGATCTCGAGGCAAAGAACATCATCGTCGCGACCGGCGCGCGCGCGCGCGACCTGCCCTTCGCCAAGGCCGACGGCAAGCGGATCTGGACCTATCGCCACGCAATGACGCCGCCCGAGATGCCGACCAAGCTGCTCGTCATCGGCTCGGGCGCGATCGGCGTCGAGTTCGCGAGCTTCTACAACGACATGGGCGCCGAGGTGACGATCGTCGAGATGCTCGACCGGATCGTGCCGGTCGAGGACGAGGACGTCTCCGCGCATCTCGAAAAGGCGTTCAAGAAGCAGGGCATGACGATCATGACCGCGACCGGCGTCGACAAGCTCGAGGTCGGTGCATCGGGCGTGAAGGCGTCGATCAAGGACAAGGACGGCAAGGTCACCACCGCCGAGTTCAGCCATGTCATCGTCGCGATCGGCATCGTGCCGAACACCGAGAATATCGGCCTCGAGACGCTGGGCGTGAAGACCGAGCGCGGCCACATCGTCACCGGCGCCGCGTGCAACACCAATGTCGACGGCCTCTATGCGATCGGCGACGTCACCGCGCCGCCCTGGCTGGCGCACAAGGCGAGCCACGAAGGCGTGATCGCCGCCGAGGCGATCGCCGGCAAGCACCCGCACGCGATGGATCCGCGCAACATTCCCGGCTGCACCTATTGCCACCCGCAGATCGCGTCGGTCGGCCTCACCGAGGCCAAGGCCAGGGAGGCCGGCTACGAGGTGAAGGTCGGCAGCTTCCCGTTCATCGGCAACGGCAAGGCGATTGCGCTCGGCGAGCCCGAGGGCTTCGTGAAGACCGTGTTCGACGCCAAGACCGGCGAGCTGCTCGGCGCGCACATGATCGGCGCCGAGGTGACCGAGATGATCCAGGGCTATACGATCGGCAAGACGCTCGAGACCACCGAGGCCGAGCTGATCGAGACCGTGTTCCCGCACCCGACGATCAGCGAGACGATGCACGAGAGCGTGCTCGCCGCCTTCGGCCGGGTGCTCCATATCTAGCGCGTTCAGCTTTTATTGCCGAAATCCCGTCATCATCCCATCGGATGACGGGAGGATCGGCATGCGATCGATGAAGTACGTGTTCGGCGTGATCGGAGCGCTCGTTCCGATCGCTTATTGTGGCGCGCTGTTCTTCTATTTCGCCAATGTCGGCGGATCGGTGCAGGATGCGGTGACGAGCGGCCTGGGCCCGACGATGCTGGGCCTCGGCCTGATCGGCCTGCTCTTCTTCATTCCGCTCGTCTGGAAGATCGTCCGGGCGATCAGCGCGCCGCCTTCCAAGCGCGGCGCCGCTGCGCCCGAGCAGGAAGAGGCCAGCGATTTCGATCCCGACGCGGTGATCGCCCGCTATCTCGCGAAGCGCGCGGCCGAGGGGCACGCGCCGCCCACCCCGCTTCCGCCGCACGACGGCGGCCCGACTCCGCCGCGCCCGGGCTTCGGTCGCAAGATCGTGTGAGGCAGGTCCCGGGGGAAGCGTGGTTCGGCCTTGCGGCGGCGCTGCTCTGCGCGGTCGCGCTGCTCTTCTTCTGGCCCGGCGTCGCGCCCTACGACGGCGTGGCGCAATATCAGCAGGTCGTCTCCGGCTCCTATTACGACTGGCACCCGCCCGCGATGGCGCGGCTCTGGTCGCTGTTCCATGCCGCCGGGTGGACCGGGCAGGCCCCGATGTTCGTGCTGCAGGTCCTGCTCTATTGGGCGGGGCTGGGGCTGCTCGCCGCGGCGCTCGCGCGGAGCGGATGCAGGATCGCGGCAGGTGCGGTAATCGCGCTCGGGCTGTGGCCGCCCTTTCTCGGATGGCAGGCGGCGGTGCTCAAGGATGGGCAGATGGCCGGAGCGCTGCTCGCCGCGACCGGACTCGTCGCGTGGAAGCGGCTGCGGCGCGAGCCGCTCGGCCCGCTGGTCGTCGCGATGGTGATCCTGCTGCTCGGCTATGCCGCGCTCGTCCGCGCCAATGCGATCTTCGCGGTCGCGCCGCTCGGCGTCGGGCTGCTCGCGCCGTGGCGGTGGCGCGAATGGCCGGTGCGCTTCGCCACGATCGCGGCGGCTACGCTGGCGGTGCTCGCGCTCTCGCCGATGATCAATCACGGCGTGCTCGGCGCGGAGGCGAGCGGAGTCGAGGCGACGCAACCCATCTTCGACATGGCGGGGATCGCACATCGCGCCGGTCCCGGCGCGGTACCGCTGCTTCCCGCGGAGACGTGGCGGACGGTCGAGGCGCGGCGCTGCACGTCGTCGATCCTGTGGGACATCTTCTCGAGCGGCCAGCGCTGCGGCTTCATCCAGGACGATCTGGTGGGCCTGCCGCGCGAGGCGATCTTCTCGGCCTGGACCCGCGCCATCCGGGAGCATCCCGGCGCCTATGCCGCGCACCGGATCGCGCACTGGAACGCGACGATGCGCTGGTTCGTGCCCTGGCACTTCCCGCTGGCGGCGCCGCTGGCGGGGTCGGAGCCGAACGATCTGGGACTGCGCTCGCCGGCACCCGGCGTGGAGGCCTATGACGGCTTTGCGGGCTGGCTCGCGAACGGCCCCTTCGGCGCGCCGATCCTCGCCTTCGCCGCGGCGCTCGCCGTGCTCGCGCTGGCGCGCCCCGAGCGCGGTCCGGTCCAAGGCCTCGCGGTGGCGCTGGCGCTGTCGGCCGCGGCGATCGAGCTGAGCTTCCTCGTCGTCAGCATATCGAGCGACTGGCGCTATCATCTCTGGGCGATGATCGCGGCATGGCTTTCGGTGATCCTGGTCGCGACCGTTCCGCTCCCGCCGCGCGCGGCCCGGTTCGCGCTGGCCGGGCTGGCTCTCGTAGCTGTCACGAGCCTGGGCGCTCGGCTGCTGCTGCCGCCGGTCGGCGACAGCTACGAGGCAGCGATCGGGGCGGGCTGAGGCCGCGCGTGGCGGCGATTCGCCGCAACCCGGCCGCCGAAGCGGAACGGCGCCTCCGTGCCGGCGTTCTTGCCGGCAAACAGGAGGAAGCCTGCATGAACAGATATTTCTTCGCGCTGGGCCTGGCCCCGGCCTTCGCGCTCGGCGCCTG
>CBIFVW010000124.1:0-10815 GCA_966186155.1 uncultured Sphingomonas sp. | reverse complement strand
CGGCGAGCCCCTCGATCACCCCCGCCTGATAGGCGCCGAGCGCGCCGCCGCGCCACCGGCCTGCCGCTGCCGGATACGGTCGCGCTGGTATTGCAGGGCGGCGGCGCGCTCGGCGCCTATCAGGCGGGGGTGATCGAGGGGCTCGCCGCCGCCGAGATCGAAGTCGACTGGGTCGCCGGCATCTCGATCGGCGCGATCAACGCCGCGCTCTTCGCCGGCAACCCGCCCGAGGAGCGCCTCGCCGCGATCAAGGCCTTCTGGGACGACGCCACCGCCGCGCTCCCCGACTTCTCGCTGCCGATGCACGACGCCGCGCGCGAGCTGAGCCACGAATGGGCCGCCGGCATGGTGATGCTGGGCGGCGTGCCGGGCTTCTTCGCGCCCCGCATCGTGCCACCCGGCTTCGCGGTGCCGGGCACGCCCGAGGCGCTGAGCTTCTACGATTCCTCGCCGCTGCGCGCCACGCTCGACAGGCTGGTCGATTGGGAGCTGCTCAACACCGGCCCGGTTCGCCTCTCGGTCGGCGCGGTCGACGTGCAAAACGGCAATTTCCGCTATTTCGACACCCGCGACGAGCGGCTCGACGCGCGCCACGTCATGGCCTCGGGTGCGCTGCCGCCCGGCCTGCCGCCGATCGAGATCGACGGGCGCTGGTATTGGGACGGCGGGCTCGTCTCGAACACCCCCCTCACCCATGTCCTCGACCGGCAGGACGCCGCGACGCTGATCTTCCAGGTCGATCTCTTCCCCGCCGTCGACGAGCTGCCGCGCACGATCACCGACGTCGTCGCGCGCGAGAAGGAGATCCGCTTCTCGAGCCGCACCCGCGCCGTTTCCGACGAGCGGATGCGCCTCCGCCAGGAGCGCCAGATGGTCTGCCGCGTGCTCGCCAAGCTCCCTCCCGAGCTTGCCGACGATCCGGAGGTCGAGGCGCTCAAGGCGCGCGTCTCCGAGCATCCGGTCAGCCTCGTCCACCTGATCTACCGCGCCAATGCCTGGGAGGGCGGCGCGCGCGACTTCGAATTCTCGGCGCGCTCGATGCACGAGCATTGGCAGGCCGGCCGCGCCGCGGTCGCCGAGACCATGGCCAACGCCCAGCTCGTCGCGCAGAACATCCTCGACGGGAACACCGCCGCCTTCGATCTCACCAAGCGTTAGGAGTACCCCATGTTCCTCAAGGGCAAGTCCGCCGTCGTCACCGGCTCCACCTCGGGCATCGGGCTCGCCTATGCCAAGGCGTTGGCCGGCGAGGGGGCGAGCGTGATGATCAACGGCTTCGGCGATGCCGCCGCGATCGAGAAGGAACGCGCAGGGCTCGAGGCGGCGAGCGGGGCCAAGGCGCTCTACGACGCCGCCGACATGACCAAGCCCGACCAGATCGCCGCGATGATCGCGCGCGCCGAGAAGGAGCTCGGCAGCGTCGACATCCTGATCTCCAACGCCGGCATCCAGCACGTCTCGGCGATCGAGGACTTCCCCGTCGAGAAATGGGACGCGATCATCGCGATCAACCTCTCCTCGACCTTCCACCTGATGCGCGCGGCGATCCCGGGGATGAAGGCGCGCAAATGGGGCCGGATCATCACCACCGCCTCGGCGCACAGTCTGGTCGCGAGCCCCAACAAGGCCGCGTACGTCGCCGCGAAGCACGGCATCGCCGGCCTCACCAAGACCGCGGCGCTCGAGACCGCGACCTTCGGCATCACGGTCAACTGCATCTCGCCGGGCTATGTCTGGACGCCGCTCGTCGAGAACCAGATCCCCGACACGATGAAGACGCGCGGCCTCACCCGCGAGCAGGTGATCAACGACGTGCTGCTCGACGCGCAGCCGACCAAGGAGTTCGTCCAGCCGGAACAGGTCGCCGCGCTCGCGCTTTTCCTCTGCCGCGACGAGGCCGCGCAGATCACCGGCGCCAATTATTCGATCGACGGCGGCTGGACTGCGGCCTGAACAGGGTTAGGATTCCGCGCATGAAATGGATCCCCGCCGCCGCGCTGATCGCGCTCGGCCTTTCGGGCTGCAGCGTCTATCGCGAGGCGACCTCCTCCGGCCCGCCGACCGACGTCAGCTGGCGGCGGGTGATCACCGACGGCGACAGCGACCGGCTGCGCCGCTGGCGCAAGGCCTGGGACGAGGCGCTGCCGCCCGCCAAGGCGGCCGACGCCGCGGCGATCGCGGCCGACGAGCCGCTCTTCGATCCCGACCGCGCGCTCGACAAGGCGGCGCCCCCGCCCGGCACCTATCGCTGCCGCACCTTCAAGCTCGGCTCGCAGCACCCGGTGACGCGCGACTTCACTGCCTATCCCTGGTCCGAATGCCGGATCGCCGTGCAGGGCGAGGCGCTCGCCTTCGCCAAGACCGCCACCGAGCAGCGCCCCACCGGCCTCATCTACCCCGACACCGACGCGCGCGCGATCTTCATCGGCACGCTGGTCCTCGGCGACGAGACCGCGGCGCTCCGCTACGGCCTGGACGGCCGCCGCGACATGATCGGCTATGTCGAGCGCATCGGCGGCACCCGCTGGCGGCTGGTCCTCCCCTATCCCCGCTTCGAATCGAAGCTCGACATCATCGAGCTGGTGCCGGCCTCGTGATTCACGCCTCGAAGCCGAACTCCCTGGTGATGAACGCATAGAGCTCGGGCGACTTGCGCCGCACATTCTCGCGGCGGAAGGGCGGGCGCGCCAATGTGCCGTAGAGCACCGCGCTCGCGGTCATTGCGAAGAATTCGAAGGCATTGCTCAGCATGTACGATTGGGCCGGATAGAGCCCGCTCGCCCTGGCCTGGTCGTAGAAGCGGTGGACGTCCGCATTCGCCTGCCCGCCCGGCATCCGTTCGAGCTGCCAGCGATGGATCAGCTCGTGGAGCAGCACCGGCTCGTCGGCGGGCACCGGCGTGCGCGCGAAGAATATGCCGCGCGGCCCGGCGCGCGTCTTGGTGCCCGCTTCGCGGTCGACGGTGATCACCTGCGCCGCGAAGAAGTCGCGCACCCTGTCCGACACGCGCACCTTCTCGACGATCTCGATCTGCCGCGCGAGCGATGCCGCGACCGCCGGCGTCCGCTCGCCGCCCTGCCAGTCGATCCGGAAGCCGGAGTCGGCGGCTCCCCATGCCGGCAGTGGCAGGGTCAGCGCCGCGATCCCGCCCAGCAGCGCCCGCCGGGAGAGGTTTGACAGCATCTCGTCCCCACGCGACATTCCGGCCTCCATGCAGCAGGGAACCTTATGCTCCGCACCATCCTTCTCGCAACTGCGATGACGTTCGCCATGCCTTCCGCCGCCGACCCGGTGCACGACGCCACGCAGAAGGCGCTTCCCGAGCTGATGGGCTTCTATCGCGACTTCCATGCCAATCCGGAGCTCAGCCTTCACGAAGTGAACACCGCCGCCAAGCTCGCCGCCGAGGCGCGCAAGGCCGGGTTCGAAGTCACCGAGAAGGTCGGCGGCACCGGCGTGGTCGCGGTGCTGAGGAACGGTGCCGGCCCCGTGCTGCTGATCCGCGCGGACATGGACGGGCTGCCGGTGACCGAGGCGACCGGCCTGCCCTTCGCCTCCAAGGTCCGCACCACCAATGACGACGGCGTCGAGAGCGGCGTGATGCACGCCTGCGGGCACGACACGCACATGGCGAGCTGGATCGGCACGCTGCGCAACCTCGCGGCGATGAAGGCGAAGTGGCACGGCACGCTCGTGATGATCGCCCAGCCGGCCGAGGAGCGCGGCATGGGCGCCAAGGCGATGCTCGACGACGGCCTGTTCACCCGCTTCCCCAAGCCGCAATATGCGCTCGCCTTCCACGACAGCGCCGGCCAGCCCGCCGGGCAGATCGGCGTGACGCCCGGCTATGCCCTGGCGAACGTCGATTCGGTCGACATATTGGTGAAGGGCGTGGGCGGGCACGGCGCCTATCCGCACACCACACGGGACCCGATCGTGCTCGCCGCGCGGATCGTCACGTCGCTCCAGACCCTGGTCAGCCGCGAAATCGATCCGCAGGAGCCGGCGGTGGTGACGGTCGGCATGATCAAGGGCGGCTCGACGCACAACATCATCGGCAGCGACGTGACGATGCTGCTCACCGTGCGCAGCTTCAAGCCCGAGGTGCGCAAGCAGCTGCTCGACGGCATCGCGCGGATCGCGCGCGGCGAGGCGATCGCCGCCGGCGTGCCCGACGACCGCATGCCCGAGATCAGGATACGCGACAATTTCACCCCCGCCACCTTCAACACCCAGCCGCTCTCGGGCCGGATGAAGGCGCTGTGGACCCAGCGCTTCGGGGCGGAGCGGGTGGTCGAGACCAAGGCGGTGATGGGCGGCGAGGATTTCGGCCGTTACTGGCTCGCCGACAATTCGATCCAGAGCCTGATCTTCTGGGTGGGCGGCGTGCCCCAGGCGAAGTGGGACGAGGCGCAGAAGAACAAGACCGGCCTGCCGTCGCTCCACAGCGCCTATTGGGCGCCCGACGCCGAAGCGGTGATCGGCACCGCCACGGAGGCGATGACCGCGGCGGCGCTGGACATATTGGGGAAATAGCCGGCCGCCCTATCCCGCCAGCCTGCCGATCTCGCGCAGCAGCGCGTCGCGCATCGCCATGCCGCCCGCCTCGGGCACGTCCGCGCCCGCGCCGACCCGTGCGAACACCAGCCGGCGGCGGCCCTTGTCGGCCCAGCCGACGAACCAGCCGAGATGCTCGCCGCTCGGCAGCGACCCGCTTCCGGTCTTGCCGTGCACCGCCCAGCCGCCCGCGCCGGTGAAGCGGGGGATGATCGCCTCCGCCTTGGCGTGCGCGCCCGCCGAGACCAGCCGGCGCGCCAGCATCCGCCGCAGGAACGCCACTTGCTCGTCCGCCGAGATCGCGAGCGAGGTGCCGAGCCATGCGCGGGTCAGCCCGTCCTGCCGGCCCGGGTTCCCGGCAAGATCGCGATTGCCATAGCCGAAGCGGTCGACATAGGCCTGGAAGCGCGCCATGCCGAGCTTGCGCGTCAGCTCCTGCGAATACCAGACCACCGAATTGGCTTCCCAGGAGGTCGGGTCGGTTCGCTGCTTCTCGACCGCGCGGCGGGCGCCGTGCCGCGCGGGATCATAGTCCCAGGCGGGATGGTGCGCGTCGGTCAGGATGCCGCTGTCGAAGCCCATCAAGGCCAAGGGAATCTTGAAGGTCGAGCAAGGCGAGAAGCGCGTCGCGGCCACACCCGAGCGGTGGACCACCCGCCCCGTCGCCGCATCGGCGAGCACCGTCGCGCGCACTCGCCGGGCCGCCGGCGCCGCCTCGCCCGGGCCCGGAAACCCTGCCATCGCCGCGCCTGCGCCGAGCAGCAGCGTGCCCGCGAATGTCCGCCGATCCATCGTCATCGCTTCGCTCTCCTTCGATTGCGGACCTGTAATTAGGGCGCGGAAACGCATCGCCGCAAAGGATCAAAGCTGGCGGGAGACCCTAGATAATCTTATGGATCGGCGATGGTCCGCCCGCATCTGCCGCTCAACGCGCTCCGCGCCTTCGAGGCTTCGGCCCGGCATCTGAGCTTCACGCGCGCGGCGATCGAGCTGTGCGTGACCCAGGCTGCGATCAGCCACCAGGTGAAGGGGCTCGAGACGCGGCTCGGCGTCCAGCTCTTCCGCCGCCTGCCGCGCGGGCTCGCGCTCACCGACGAGGGGCAGGCGCTGCTCCCCGCGCTCGCCGAGAGCTTCGACCGGATCGCCGAGCTGGTCGAGGGGCTGGCCGAGGGCACTGCCGCGCAATTGCTCTCGGTCGCCGCGGTCGGCACCTTCGCGGCCGGCTGGCTGCTTCCCCGCCTTCCCGCCTTCCGCGCCGCGCATCCCCGCATCGACCTCCGCCTCTTCACCAACAACAACCGTGTCGATCTCGCCGGCGAGGGGCTCGACTATGCGATCCGCTTCGGCAGCGGCGCCTGGCACGGCACCGAGGCACTGCCGCTGATCGAGACCCCGCTCACCCCGCTCTGCGCCCCCGCGCTCGCACGCGCGCTGCGCGAGCCCGGCGACCTGCTCGCCCTGCCGCTGCTCCGCTCCTATCGCGCCGACGAATGGCCGCGCTGGTTCGCCGCCGCCGGCATCGCGCCGCCCACCTTGCGCGGGCCGGTGTTCGACAGCTCGCTGGCGATGGCCGAGGCGGCGATGCAGGGCCTCGGCGTCGCGCTCGCCCCGCCCGCGATGCTCGCCCGCCATCTCGACGCCCAGGCGCTCGTCCGGCCCTTCTCGCTCGAAGTCGCCACCGGCCGCTATTGGCTCACCTGGCTCCAGTCGCGCACCCCGAGCCCGGCGATGGCGGCGTTCCGCGAATGGATCATGGCGGAGAGCGCCTGAGGGCGTTCATGGTGAACGCAGCGTGGGTTGAGGCGGCGTCGGCGATCTGGGATAAACGAGGCGAGGGAGGTTCGCCATGCTTCGCATCCTCTTGTCCGCCATTCTTCTGATCCTCGCCGCGCCGGCCACCGGCCGCGCCCAGACCGCGGGCGCGCTCGTATCGGCCGATCCGGTCGCCGACGCGCCCGACGGGATGCGGGCCTGGAAGATCGCCTATTGGACGGCCGACGCGCACGGCCGGCCGATCCGAGTCACCGGCATGATCGTCGCTCCACGCGACCGGCCGCCGTCGGCTGCGCCGCGCCCGGTGATCGCCTGGGCGCACGGCACCTGGGGCGTGGTCGAGAAATGCGCGCCCTCGCTGAGCCCCCAATTCTGGGACGGCACGCCCGCACTCGCCGACATGGTCCGGCGCGGCTATGTCGTGGTCGCGCCCGACTATCCGGGGCTCGGATCGAGCATGCCGCATCCCTATCTGCTCGGCATCGACACCGCGCGATCGGTGCTGGACGCGGTGCGGGCGGCGCGGCGGCTGCCCGAGGCCCGCGCCGGCGGCGATTTCGCGGTCTGGGGCGAATCGCAGGGCGGCCACGCCGCCTTGTGGACCGCGGTCGAGGCGCACCGCCATGCTCCCGAGCTCCGTCTGGTCGGCACCGTCGCCGCCGCGCCGCCCACCGATCTTCCCGACAATCTCCGTCTGGGCCCCGATGCCAATGTCCGCGCGATGCTCGCGGCCTTCGCCGCCTATAGCTGGTCGCGGCATTTCGGCCATCCGCTCACCAGCCTGTTCAACCGCGCCAACCAGGGCGTCGTGACGCGGCTCGCGCGCAACAACTGCATCGAGCTCGGCAGGAAGCCGCGGCTCGGCACGATCCTCGGCGTGGCCTCGGTCCGCCATGCCCTGCGCAGCAAGGACATCGGCCGGATCGAGCCCTGGGCGGGCATCGCGCGCGCCAACAGCGTCGCTCCGCGCGCGGTGCCGGGACCGCTGCTCGTCGTCCAGGGCAGCGCCGACGTCGTCGTCGCCCCCGCGGTGACGCTCGCCTTCGCCCGCCAGCGCTGCCGCCGTCCGCGCGCCGCTGCGCTACGTCACCGTCGCCGGGGGCGATCATCCCAGCGTCACGCGCGACGCCCGTACCGCCACGCTCACGCTCGACTGGATCGACGCGCGTTTCGCCGGGCAGAAGGCGCCGAGCGACTGCGGGCGGATCTAGGGTCGAGATTCGATCCTCCCGAGCTGTCATCCCCGCGGAAGCGGCTGGGCTGGACAAACGACATGCGACCGATAGGTTCGGAGCGTGCGACCCTTCGCCTGCCCTCTCGCAATCGTGCTGGTCTGCAGTGCAGCCGCTCCCGCCACGGCGGGCTCCTTCGCGCCTGACGATATACTGGCCTTTGGCTGCAACGACCTCGTCGTGATCGGCCGAGTGCGGAACTTCGATTACACGCATGTCGATATCGAGGGGGACATACTCGGCCACGGATGGATCACCGGGCGGATAAAGCTGCGCAAGGTGCTGCGAGGCCGTGCGGCGGACCGCATCGTCAAGGTGCGGTATCTCTCCCATGCCCAGATGCGGGAGGATCGCGATTTCGTGTTCGTACTTCGCCCCGACGAGGACGTGTACATCATCAAGGCTGCCAAGCTCATCGAAGCGGGAAGGCGGCCGAAACTGGCGAACCGGTGCGGCTGACCCTCACCCCATCGCCACGGCGTCCACTGCGTCCTCGCGCTTCTCGGGGCGGATGTAGATCGAGCTGAGCTTGGGCAGCGCGGCCTTGAGCGCATGCTCGAGCCGCTCGATCAGCCCCTCCGCCTCGCCCATCGGCAGCGCGTCCGCGAAGTCCGCGCTCACCGCGACGAACACGCGGTCGGGCGCGGTGTGGATCGTGCGGACATGGTTGACGTGCGTGATGCACGGCTCGGCCTCGAGCAGCGCTCGGATCTCGGCGACCATCCGGAGGTCCGCGCGCTCGCCGATCAGCAGCCCCTTGGATTCGCGCGCGAGCAGCGTCGCCACGCCCGCCAGGATCACGCCGATCGCGATCGAGGCCCAGCCGTCGATCCGCGGATCGCCCCAATGATGGCTCGCCCAGACGCCCAGCCCCGCGACGATCAGCCCGGCGAGCGCCGCCGAATCCTCGAACAGCACGATGAAGCCCGCCGGGTCCTTCGAATCCTTGACCGCCTGCCACCAGCCGGTGTCGCCCTTGGCGGCGGCGAACTCGCGGCAGGCGATCCACCAGCTCGTCCCCTCGAGCGCGAAGGCGATGCCGAGCACGACATAATTGACCAGCGGGTCGCGCAGCGGCTCGGGCTCGGCGATGTGCTTCCAGCCCTCGTAGATCGAGACCCCCGCGCCCAGCCCGAAGATCAGGATCGCCACCACGAACGCCCAGAAATAAAGCTCGCGCCCATAGCCGAAGGGATGGTCGGGATCGGGCGGGCGCTTGCCGCGGTGCTGGCCGTAGAGCAGCAGCCCCTGGTTGCCCGTGTCGACCAGGCTGTGCACGCCCTCGGTCAGCATCGACGAGGAGCCGGTGAGCGCCGCCGCGACGAACTTGGCGACGGCGATCCCCAGATTGGCGAGGAGCGCCGCGTAGATGACGATGTTGGCGCGCCAGCCCGATTTGGGCGAGGCCCCCATGCCCGGCCTCAGCCGAGCCCGAGCTTCGACAGGATCCTGCCGATCACGCCCCTGCTGGCGGCGGGGCCAGCGGCCAGCTTGGCCTCGGCCTTGGCATCATAGCCCGAGCTTTCGGGCAGCTCGTCGCCGCCATGGCTGTGCACCGGCTGGGTGGTCGCGGGCGGATCCGACGCATCCATCGATTCGTCGAGCGCCCGGTCGAGCCGCGCGTCCTTGCTCTCGGGGTTGCGCTCCAGCCGCTGGGTGATCGATTCGTCGGTGCCCGCATCGGCCGAATGCACCGGCGCGGGGCGGCCATTCTCCTCGGGACCCGGCGCCGCCGATTTCTCGTCCATCACCGGGTCGATCGGGTTCGCGTCCATGACTTCACTCCATGAGCGTTGCCGGGATGTAACGACCGGTCTTCGAGTCGCGTTCCACGCACCAAAAGAAGGGCCCGGCGAGTCTCCCCGCCGGGCCCGGTCTTCCACTCGTTTCAGCGAGCCTAGTTCCGCTGGCTGCCGAACAGGCGCAGCAGGAACAGGAACATGTTGATGAAGTCGAGATAGAGGTTCAGCGCCCCCATGATCACGACCTTGCCCATCATGTCCGTCCCGCGGACATAGTCGTACATGCTCTTGATCTTCTGCGTGTCGTAGGCGGTGAGGCCCGCGAACAGCAGCACGCCGATCGCGCTGATCGCCAGACCGAACGGGCCCGACTGCACGAACAGGTTGACGATCGAGGCGACGATCAGGCCGACCACGCCCATGATCAGGAACGTGCCCCAGCCCGAAAGGTCGCGCTTGGTGGTGTAGCCCCACAAGCTCAGCGCGCCGAAGCCGGCGGCGGTGCCGAAGAACACCTGCGCGATCGAGATGTCGCTATAGGCGAGGAAGATCGTCGACAGCGACAGGCCCATCGTCGTCGCATAGACCCAGAACAGCGCCTGCATCGCCGGGGTCGACAGCCGCATCTGCCCGAAGCTCATCACCATCACGATGCCGAGTGGGGCGAGCATCACGACCCAGCCGAGCAGGGTCGGCGCATAGCCGACGCCGCGCGAGGTCTGCTGCAGCTGGAACAGCATGTCGACCGCCCCGCTCTTGGCGAAGAACAGCGCGACGATGCCGGTCAGCAGCACGCCGGACATCATGTAGTTGTAGACGGACAGCATGTACGACCTGAGCCCCGCGTCGCGCGTCTCTGCGCGCGCGCCGGCGGTCACATAGGGCGACGCGCCCGTCCGGGGATCCGACCAGTTAGCCATTTCGAACTCCTTTGCCCGGCACATGCCGGATGCGTGCAATATCGCCCTCATACGGGGTGTTTTCAAGCGAAACCGGGGAGGCTAACCCCGATCCATGCACCGCCTGTTCGTCGGTCTCCGCCCGCCCGCGGCGGTTCGCGCCCCTCTCCTCGCGCTGATGGGCGGGGTTCCCGGTGCGCGCTGGCAAGACGACGGGCAGCTCCACATCACGCTGCGCTTCGTCGGCGAGGTCGATCGGCCGGTCGCCGAGGATGTCGCGCTGGCGCTCGGCCAGGTCCGCTGGCCACCGATCGAAGCGGCGATCGGAGGCGTCGGGGCGTTCGACAGCCGCGGCCGGGTCAACGCGCTCTGGGCCGGCGTCCGCCCCAGGGAGCCGCTCGCCGGGCTCCACCGCAAGATCGACCAGGCGCTGGTCCGCCTCGGCCTCGCGCCCGAGCGCCGCGCCTATCTCCCGCACGTCACTCTCGCCCGGATGAACGTCCCCGCCGAGGCCGTCGAGCGCTTCCTCGAGACGCATGCCGGCCTGGCGAGCGCGCCCTTCACGCTCGACCATTTCCTGCTGTTCGAAAGCCATCTCGGCCATGAGGGCGC
>CBIFVW010000123.1:0-10849 GCA_966186155.1 uncultured Sphingomonas sp. | reverse complement strand
CTCATAGAGAGCACGCTTTGCAAATAGCCGCCTCGGCAGTTGCAAACCGATTCAGCCTGCAGGCGGATGCGATTCACCGCGCGGGCGGGAAGGCGTGCGGCGCGGGCCGAAGTTGAGCCGGCGCGTCACGTTGTAGTCGAGCACCGCCATGACGAAATAGGCGGCCATCTGCTTGAGGCGCATCCAGGGGCCGGTCCGCGCCCGATGGATCTCGGGCGTGATCCGCTCCGAATCGGCGACCTCGCCGTCGACGAACGCGCGGACATGCGCCGCAAACGGGCGGTCCTCGACACGCAGCATCAGCTCGAGGTTGAGGAACATCGAGCGGATGTCGAAATTGGCCGAGCCGACATGCGCGACGTCGTCGATCACGTAGAGCTTGGTGTGGAGCTTGGTCGGCCGATATTCGTAGATCTGCACGCCCTTGCGCAGCAGCCCGGCATAAGTGAAGCGCGCCGCCCAGAGCGCGGCGCCGTGATCGACTCGCGACGGCAGCACCAGCCGCACCCGCCCGCGCCGTCCGGCCTTGTCGAGCCGCCGCAGCATCGCGGGGTTGGGCGCGAAATAGGAGGTGATGATGTCGATCGCCCGCGCGCGCTCCATGTCGCGCTTCACCACGCGCGCCCAGGGGGAAAGCCGCCGCATCGGCCCGCCGAGCAGCCAGCGCGTCGCGCCTTCGGGCTCGCTCCAGTCGCGCAGGGTTCGGGCGAGGCGGCGCAGCGAGGCGCGCGGGCGCTTGGCCCAGCTGGACAGCGCGTCGAAATAACCGACCAGCCGACCCGCCGCCGGCCCCTCGACGAGCAGACCCAGGTCGCGCCACGCGGCCTCGGCGATCGTGCCGAAATAGCTGTCCTGGATGTTGAAGCCGCCGACGATCACCCGCTCCTCGTCGGCCAGCGCGAGCTTCTGGTGGTTGCGCAGCAGATAGCGCCGGCCGAGGCGCGGGACGAAGCGGCAGACATCGACGCCCGCCGCCTGGAGCGGATCGAAGAAGCGGCGGGCCTGGGCGTGCTCGCTGCCGAGCCCGTCGACGATCAGATCGACTGCGACGCCGCGCCCGGCCGCGTCGATCAGCGCCTGGCGCACCGCGGCGCCCGTCTCGTCGTCGACATAGATATAGTAGAGCACGCGGAGCGACCGCCGTGCGCCGCGGATCAGGTCGAGCAGCGCCGCCAGCCGCTCGGGCCCGTCGGGCAGCAGCGTCAGCCGATTGCCGTCGACGGTGAAGCTCGGCTGGGACAGCTGCATGGCCGCGTGTGTGGGGCGGCGGCATCCAAAGGACAAGCCCGGGCCGATTTTCTTGACAATCGGGCGCCGCATCCCTAGGTCACGCGCCTTTCCCGGACACCATTATTCCAAGGAAGCGTAGATGGCGCGCGTCACTGTCGAGGATTGCGTCGACAAGGTTCCCAACCGGTTCGATCTCGTGCTGTTCGCGGCGCAGCGCGCCCGCCAGATCTCGGGCGGCGCCGAGCTGACCATTGATCGCGACCGCGACAAGAACCCGGTCGTGGCGCTCCGCGAGATCGCCGAGGAGACCGTCCGCCCGGTCCAACTCGAGGAAGCGGTGGTCTCAAGCCTGCAGCGCGTCCAGATCGACGACGAGGAAGCGCCCGATGAGGTCGGCTCGATCGCGGCTTCGGCCGAGGCACTGCGCCTCACCGCCGCCGCGCCGCCGCGCAACCAGAATCTGGGCGGCGACTACGACGGGTAACCTCGCGAATCACTGACATCAAAAAAAGGGGCTCCGGAAGCGATTCCGGGGCCCCTTTGCTATTCCGCCCGCCCCTTGAACCCCTGCGCCACGACATACCATTCCACCGAACCCTTGCGGCTCGCGGGCGGCTTGGCGTGCTTCACCGTGGCGAAATTGCGCTTGAGATCGGCGACGAGGCCCGAATCGGCGCCGCCGGCGAAGACCTTGGCTACGAAGGTGCCGCCGGGCTCGAGCGTCTGCTTGGCGAAGTCGAGCGCGGTCTCGACCAGGCCCATGGTCCTGAGCGCATCGGTCTGCGCATGGCCGACAGTGTTCGCCGCCATGTCCGAGACGATCAGGTCGGGCGCGCCGCCCAGCGCCTCGATCAGCCGGTCGGGCGCGGCATCGTCCATGAAGTCCATCTGGAGGATCGTCGCGCCTTCGATCGGATCGACTGGCAGCAAGTCGATCCCGACCACGGCGGCCTTGGGCAGCTTGCGCCGGATCACCTGAGTCCAGCCGCCCGGCGCGATGCCGAGATCGACGACGCGCCTGGCGCCCTTGAGGAAGCCGAACTTCTCGTCGAGCTCGATCAGCTTGTAGGCGGCGCGGCTGCGATAGCCCTCGGCCTTGGCACGCTTGACGTAAGGATCGTTCAGTTGCCGCTCGAGCCAGCGCGTCGATTGGGCGCTGCGCCGCTTGGCCGTGAGCACTCGGGTATGGCCGCGCCCTCCGCCCCGGCTCATAGCACTCTCCCGTTGATCAGGCGGCGCAGGATTCCCTCGCGGATGCCGCGATCGGCGATTCCGAGCCGCTCGGCGGGCCAGAGGTCGAGGATCGTCTCGAGGATCGCGCAGCCTGCGACGACGAGATCGGCACGCTCGCTGCCGATGCACGGCACCTGCGAACGCTCGGCAAGGCTCATCGCGGAGATGCGCTGGCTCACCTCGCGCATTGCCGGAGCAGGGACGATCAGGCCGTCGACCACCGAGCGATCATAGGTCGCGAGGCCGAGATGGACGCTGGCGAGCGTGGTCACGGTGCCCGAGGTGCCGAGCAGCCGCGGCGTGCCACGCGGGGGCCGCAGCCGCCCAGCGAAAGGCGCGAAGCTCTCTGCCACCCGCGCGCGCATGCCGGCATAGAGCGTCGCGCGATCCTCGGCGCTTTCCGCCGAGCCCGACGCCTCGGTCAGCGAGACCACGCCCCAGGGCGCGCTGTGCCAGTCGAGGATGCGCGGCACCGGCTGGCGCGAATCGACCAGCACCAGCTCGGTCGAGCCGCCGCCGATGTCGAACACCAGCGCCGGGCCGTCGCCGGGTTCGAGCAGGGCATGGCAGCCGAGCACGGCGAGCCGCGCCTCCTCCTCGGCGGTGATGATGTCGAGCGCGATGCCGGTCTCGCGATAGACGCGCTCGATGAACTCGGCGCCGTTGGAGGCTTGGCGGCACGCCTCGGTCGCGACCGAGCGGGCGAGGATGACGTTGCGGCGCTTCAGTTTCTCGGCGCAGATCCGAAGCGCGGCGAGCGTGCGCTCGATCGCCGCGTCGGAGAGGCGGCCGCTGGTGGCGAGCCCCTCGCCCAGCCGGACGATCCGTGAAAAGGCGTCGACCACGGCGAAGCCCGAGCCCTGCGGCCGGGCGATCAGCAGACGGCAATTGTTGGTGCCGAGATCGAGCGCGGCATAGTGGCGCGCTTCGGACCAGCGGCCGCGCGCCTGCCGTTCGGATGGCGGCCGTTCGGGCGGCGGCGCTGCGGTCCGGGGCCTGCCGGAGCCGCGGCCGCGGGGCATGTTGGCGGAGCCATCCCCCATGGTTTCACTCGCTTATGTTCTGTTCCGTCACGGCTTTTTGCCGCCGGTGCTTGGACGCGAGGCTAGCGGAGACCGGAGCCGGGAGCAAGGCGGGTGGCTCGGGACGGCGTTGACAGCATCGGGCAGCCGCCCTATTGCGCGCCGCCTGCCAGCGTGATGCCCCGTCGTCTAAAGGTAAGACTACGGACTCTGACTCCGTCAATCGAGGTTCGAATCCTCGCGGGGCATCCAGCAGCTTCCCGCCATTGATACGGCTCCAGCCGCCTTCGCGTCCTCCGCGGCCTCAGCCGGAAATTTCGATCTTGTCGATGGGCGTCCCCGGCGGCAGGTCCTTGATCTGTTCGTGCAATTGTCCAGCGATGCTCGACTTCACGACGAACAATTGCTTGTGCATTTGCTCAACGTCCGTCGCGCCGCCCAGGGCGGGCGGAAGCTTGAAATCATAGCATTCGCCGGCGGCTAGCACGATCCCGCGGCTTCGGGCCGCGATGACCAGCCCGGCCAGGAGAAGGCGGTCGCGATGCTCCGGCCCGTTCAGGTTCGCGACCCACTGGGAGAGACTGTCGGCGACCGGGGCGAGCGCGCCGTCCAAGGTGTCGAGATGAAGAATCGCTCCGTCCTCCCGCTGGAAGAAGACCTCGCCGAACGCCGACACCGCCATCGCGGTGAGGCCCGCAAGACCGATCCAGCGCCAACCGTCTAGAGCGCGGGCGATATCCTCGTCCGACGGGCGGATCAGGAGAAAGTCGAGCTCCGGACCACTGATGTCGGCAAGGGCGACCGAGAAATCCCCCTTGGGAGCGGAACCGGGCTCCGGCACGCTGCCGCCGCCGGATTTCCCGCCAAATAGCCGCTTGAACATGATTCCTCCGAAACGCCGCTCTACCCCCGCCGGCTCTTCATCAGCGGCTGGATGCGCGTGCCGAAATTCTCCACGCCTTCGACGAAATCGTCGAAGGTCAGCAGCACACCGCCGGTATTGGGCACTTCCGCCATCTCGTCGAGCATGCGCGCGACGCTCGCATAGCTGCCGACCAAGGTGCCCATGTTGATGTTGACCGCGCCTTCGGGAGCGGCGAGCTGGCGGACATTGGTGGTGGGGTTGTTCTTGTCGGCCGCTCCCTGGTCCATCAGCCAGCGGATCGCGTCGACGTCGACGCCCGCATTGTACGACTTCCACTTGGCCATCGCCGCCTCGTCGGTCTCGTCGGCGATGATCATCACCAGCACGAAGACCTTGACGTCGCGGCCCGTCTTCGCGGTCGCCGCGGCCAGCCGCTCGTTGTTGAAGGCGAAGGCGGTCGGCGTGTTGACGCCCTTGCCGAGGCAGAAGGCATAGTCCGCCCATTTGGCCGAGAAGGCGAGCCCCTCGTCCGACGAGCCCGCGCAGATGATCTTCATGTCGCCCTGGGGCGTGGGCCGGACGAGGCAGTCGTCCATCTGATAATATTGGCCCTTCAGGTCACTGCGGCCGGTCTCCCAGAGCTCGCGCAGGATCTGGGCATATTCATCGAGCATCTGGTAGCGGTTGCGGAAATGCTCGTCGCCGGGCCACAGGCCCATCTGGCTGTATTCGGGCCGCTGCCAGCCGGTGATCAGATTGAGGCCGAAGCGGCCATGGCTGATCGAATCGATCGTGTTGCACATCCGCGCGGCGAAGGCGGGCGGGATCACCAAAGTCGGGCAGGTCGCGTAGATCTTGATCTTCTCGGTGACCGCGGCGAGGCCGGCCATCAGCGTGAAGCTCTCGAGGCCATATTCCCAGAACTCGGTCTTGCCGCCGAAGCCGCGGAGCTTGATCATCGAGAGCAGGAAATCGAGCCCGTGCTTCTCGGCGCGGAGCGCGATCTCCTTGTTGAGATCGAACGACGGCATGTATTGCGGCGCGTTCTCGCTGATCAGCCAGCCATTGTTGTTGATGGGAACGAAAACCCCGACTTCCATGTGTCAGCTCCCCAGAAATGCGAGAATGCGGGCCGCGAAGCCCGCCGGATCGGTCACGTTGCAGGCGTGCCCTCCCCAAGCCATCCGGACAAGTTGCGCCTGCGGAATGGCTTGCGCAAGCCGCGTCGAGCAGGCGGGCGGGACGAGCGCGTCGTCGTCGCTGGCGAGCAGCAGCACGGGCAGGTCGAGCCCTTCGGCCAGCCGGTCCATCACGTCGAAACGGCAGGCCTCGACAATGCGCGCCTCGATCATCGCGGCCGGAAAGGCCGCGAGATGGTGTTCGGCCTCCGCTTCGAGCGCGGCATGGTGGTCCGAGATCCATTGCGGCGGGAACAGGAAGATCGGCTGCGCATCGACATAGGCGCGCGGGCCCAGCGCGCGGAGCAGCGCAAGCCGCATCTCGAAGCAGCGCGCGGTATAGGGATCGAGCCGGCCCCAGCCATTGACGATCACGAGCCGCTCGACCCGGTCCGGCGTGTCGAGCGCCATGCCGAGGGCGCCCATGCCGCCGATCGCGTGGCCGAGGATCGCCGCCCGGGCAATGCCGAGCGCGTCCATCAGCGTCCGGATGTCGTCGCCGATGCTCTCGATGCGCGGGGTGACCATGCGGTCGGACCGGCCGGTGCCGCGATGGTCATAGGCGATCACGCGGAAATGTTCGGCGAGCGCGGCGATGTTCGGGCGCCAATAGCCTGCGGATCCGCCCATCCCGGACGACAGGATCAGCGGGCTGCCGTCGCCATGTTCCTCATAATAGAGCCCCACCGCCTCGGGCATCAGCCGATATGCGCCACCGAGGCGATCTCGACCAGGCAATCGGGCTTCACCAGCTCGGCCTTGATGCAGTAGCGCGCCGGCTTGGCGCCGGGGAAATATTCGGCATAGACTTGGTTGAAGACCGGATAGTCGGCGAAGTCCTTGAGGAAGATGTGGTTCATCGCCACGTCCTCGAGCCGCGCGCCGGCGGCCTCGAGCGTCGTCCTGATCACTTCGAGCACGTGCCGGGTCTGCGCGGCGGCGTCGCCTGGATGGAGCACCACGCCGCCCTCGCCGAGCGCCAGCACGCCCGAGACATAGACGGTGTTCCCCGCCTTCGCCCCGGCCGAATAGGGTGCTATCGGCGTGGGGAATTGCGGCGGATTGATCGGCTCGAAGGGCATCTGGCTAGGCCTCCTTGGGCAATTGGCCGAAGCTGCCGCAGAAATCGGCGGTGGTCGAGACCCAGCCGAAGAACTTCTCGACATTGTAGACCGTGGCCTGCTGCATCATCGGCGGGCCGAGGTGATGCGTCGCGTCCTCGAGCATCACGCCGAAATATTCGAGGTGGAAGCCGTCGCGCAGCGTCGATTCGACGCAGACATTGGTGGCGATGCCGACGAAGACGATGTTGCGGATGCCGCGGCTGCGCAGCGTCGAATCGAGCTGCGAGTTGAAAAAGGCGCTGTAGCGGGTCTTGTGGAGACGGATGTCGCCGGGCTTGGGCGCGAGCGCATCGACCAGTTCATAGTCCCAGCCGCCGCGCGCGAGCAGCCGTCCCTGGAGCTCGGGCCGGGCGCGCATCGTCCTGAGCGCGTTGGACTTGTGCCAATTGGGCGAGCCCGGCCCGCCCGCCTCGGCATAGTCGGGGTCCCAGCCGTTCTGGAGATAGACCACCGTCACTCCGGCGGCGCGCGCGGTGTCGAGGACGTTGGCGATCTTGCCGATCGTCCCCGCCGCGCCCGAGATGTCGAACCCCGCCAGGTCGACATAGCCGCCGGGCGAGGCATAGGCGTTCTGCATGTCGATCACGACGATCGCGGTCTCGTCGGCGTTGACTCGGATCGGTTCGGGCCGCGCGGGGAGCGTCACGATGCGCGGGCCCTGAAGGTCGCGGCCCACGCCGGGCTGGTTGGGGGTTTCGCCGGTCATTTGCGCGAGTGTTCCCGAGAAGGAACCCCGGCGCAAGCCTAGCCGGCTTCGGCTAGCAGCGCGGCCGCCTTGGCGCCGGCCCAGTCCATCTCGCCCGAGACGCGCCAGACCTCCTTGCCGGCCGAATCGTAGAGGATCGTGGTGGGCAGGTTGAGCATCATGTTCAGGCTGAAGGCCGTCTCCGGATCGGTCCAGGGCTCGAGATTCCTGAAGCCGGCCTTGGCGAAATAGGGATCGACATCGGCGCGGCCCTTCATGTCCTGACTGAGCGCAATGACTTGAAGTTGCCCGCTTTTCTGGCCGGCGAGCGCGTCGAGCGTCGGCATTTCCTTGCGGCAGGGGATGCACCAGGTGGCCCAGAGGTTGAGCAGCACCGGCTTGCCCCGGAAGGCGGCCAGGCTGGTCTTCCTGCCCCGGGGATCGGTGAGGGCGAAGGCGGGCGCGGGCTCGCCCTTGTGGCTGCGGTCCACCGCGCCCTTGTCGGCGACGGCATCGGCGGCGTTGGCCGCAGGCAAGCTTTCGTTCGCTTGCTGCGCGGGCGTGGAGCGCTTATCGCACCCCGCGATCGCCAGCGTGGCCAGAAGGAGAAGACCGATAGCCGAGCGCAAGCATAGCTCCAATGCCATGTGGGGCGGGCGCTTCGCCGAAGGCCCGTCCGCGGTGATGCGCGAGATAAACGCGTCGATTCCGTTCGACAAGCGAATGTGGCGCCAGGACCTGCGCGGATCGAAGGCGCACGCCGCGATGCTGGGCGCGCAAGGCATCGTCTCGGCCCAGGACGCGGCGGCGATCGGCGCGGGGCTCGACCAGGTCGCGGCCGAGTTCGAGGCCGAGGGTGTGCCCGAGGACCTGACGCTCGAGGACATCCACATGCTCGCCGAATCGCGGCTGGCGGCGAAGATCGGGCCGGCGGCGGGTCGTCTCCACACCGCGCGCTCGCGCAACGACCAGGTCGCGACCGACTTCCGCCTCTGGGTGCGCGACGCGATCGACCAGGCCGACGCCGCGCTCGCCGCGCTGCAGGACGCGCTGCTCGCCCGCGCCGAGGAACATGCCGCGAGCGTGATGCCGGGCTTCACGCACCTCCAGGTCGCGCAGCCGGTGACGCTCGGCCATCACCTGATGGCCTATTTCGAGATGTTCGGACGCGATCGCGGGCGGCTCCGCGATGCGCGCGCGCGGCTCAACCTCTGCCCCCTGGGTTCGGCGGCGCTCGCCGGCACCGGCTTCGACCTCGACCGCGAGGCGACCGCCAGTGCGCTCGGCTTCGACGGACCGACGCGCAACTCGCTCGATTCGGTCTCCGACCGCGACTTCGCGATCGAGTATCTGACCGCCGCGACGCAGTGCAGCCTGCACCTCTCGCGCCTCGCGGAGGAATTCGTGATCTGGGCGAGTCAGCCCTTCGGCTTCGTGAGCCTTTCCGACCAATGGTCGACCGGCAGCTCGATCATGCCGCAGAAGCGCAACCCCGACGCCGCCGAGCTGGTGCGCGGGCACAGCGGCCGGGTCGCCGGCGCGCTCGTCAGCCTGATGATCACGATGAAGGGGCTGCCGCTCGCCTATTCGAAGGACATGCAGGACGACAAGCCGCCGGTGTTCGAGGCGCACGACCTGCTCGGGCTCAGCATTGCGGCCATGACCGGGATGGTCGAGAGCGCGAGCTTCCGGCTCGACCGGATGCGCGCCGCGGCGGAGGCTGGCTTCTCGACCGCGACCGACCTCGCCGACTGGCTGGTGCGCGAAGCAGGCGTGCCGTTCCGCGAGGCGCACCACATCACCGGGCGCGCAGTCGCGGCGGCGGAGAGCGCGGGCGTCCGGCTCGATCAGTTATCGCTCACGCAACTCAAGGAAATCGACGACAGGATCGACGATCGCGTATACGGCGTTCTCAGCGTCGACGCTTCGGTGTCGAGCCGCACGAGCTTCGGCGGCACGGCCCCGGCGCGGGTGCGCGAGGCGATCGCGGCGGCGAGGATCGGCCGCGAGGAGGAAGGGCGATGAAGCGACTGGTGGTGCTGACGGCAGGGCTCGCGCTGGCGGGCTGCGGCGCGCGCGAGGAGCTCAAACCGGCCACGGGCGCCGCGCTGCCGCCCGCGCCCTATGGCGCGACCGCGACGCCGAGCCCGACCGACCTGCTCCAGCCGCCCGTCCAGACGCGCCCGGCGCGCAGCGACGATCTGATCGAAAGCTCGGACAAACGCCGCAGCGATCACTTCGACCTGCCGCCCAGCTGAACCTACAGGATTTTTCGTGAACCATTTCGAAGTGATCGGCGGCCAGCTGCACGCCGAAGATGTTCCGCTCGCCCGCATCGCCGAAGCCGTCGGCACCCCGGTCTATGTCTATTCGACCGAGGCGTTCCGCGATTTCGCCCGCGCCTTCCGCGAAGGGCTGAAGCCGGTCGGGCGCCACCATGTCGCCTTCGCGGTAAAGGCCAATCCCAACCTCGCGGTGCTGCGGCTGCTCGCCAATGAAGGCTTCGGCGCGGACGTCGTCTCGGGCGGCGAGCTGTCGCGCGCGCTGGCGGCGGGGATCCCGGCGGGCGACATCGTCTTCTCGGGTGTCGGCAAGACCCGCCGGGAGATGCACCAGGCGCTCGACGCCGGGATCGGCCAGTTCAACCTCGAGCTCGAGGAGGAGGGCATCGTCCTCGCCGAGATCGCACGATCCAAGGGCATGACCGCCCCGGCGGCGCTGCGCGTCAATCCCGACGTCGACGCCGGCACGCACGAGAAGATCTCGACCGGCAAGGCCGAGAACAAGTTCGGCCTGCCGATCGACCAGGCGCCGGCGATCTTCGACCGCCTCGCGAAGCTCGAAGGGATCAATCTGCGCGGCGTGGCGGTGCACATCGGCAGCCAGCTGCTCGGCCTCGCCCCGCTCGAAGCGGCATTCGCACGTGTCGGCCAGCTCGTCGCCGAGCTGCGCGCCGCGGGCCATGCCGTCACCCATGTCGACCTCGGCGGCGGGCTGGGTGTCGCCTATAAGCCCGGCGACACGCCTCCCACCGCGGAGGCGTTCGGCGCGATGGTCGCGCGCGTGACCAAGGACTGGGACGTCGAGCTGATGTTCGAGCCGGGCCGCGTGATCTCCGCCAATGCCGGCGTGCTGCTCACCGAAGTGCTGTGGGTGAAGCCGGGCGTGACCAACCCCTGGGTGGTGGTCGACGCCGCGATGAACGACCTCGCCCGCGTGGCGCTCTACGACGCCTATCACGGCTTCGCCGCCGTCGCGCCCAAGGGCGGAACGATGACCGCCAATGTCGCGGGCCCGGTCTGCGAGAGCAGCGACGTGTTCCTCAAGAACCGCGAGATCGACCAGGTGCAGGGCGGCGACCTCGCGGTGCTGCTCAGCGCCGGCGCCTATGGCGCGACGATGGCGAGCACCTACAACAGCCGCGCGCTCGTGCCCGAGGTGCTCGTCTCGGGCGATCGGTTCGAAGTGGTGGCGGGACGCATCTCGGCCGAGACGATCATGGCCGAGGAGCG
>CBIFVW010000122.1:0-10946 GCA_966186155.1 uncultured Sphingomonas sp. | reverse complement strand
ATGAACATGCGCATCTCGTCGGCCGCTCTGGCTCTGGCTGCGGCCGCTGCCCTGACCGCCGGAACCATCGCGCCGGCCGCCGCGGCCAGCGACCCTGCCAAGCCGGCTGCCCAAACCAAATCCGAGCCCCCCGCGACGCCCACCGCCAAGGAGGACAAGCGGCGCTACTGCGTCGAGGAAACGATCGTCGGCTCGCGCATCCCCAAGCGCGCCTGCCGCACGCGCAGCGCATGGATCGCGCTCACCGGCGTCGATCCGGCCGAGGCTCGCTGACCAAGTATATCCTTTTGTATCAAGGAGTTGAGGAAATGAACAGCACGCGTATCCTGTCGGCCGCCACGGCCCTGTTCGCCACCGCCGCGCTCGTCGCCGGCACCGTCGCCCCGGCCGCCGCCAAGCCGAACGATCCGCCCAAGACGACGCAGGAGGACAAGGAGGCCAAGGACATGCAGAAGCGCTACTGCATCCAGGGCCCGACCACCGGCACGATCATGCCCAAGCGCATCTGTCACACGCGCGCCGAGTGGATCGCGAAGGAGGGTTTCGACCCGCTCAAGAAGAACTGAGGTACGGGAGGGCAGCCCGCGGCGGTTTGTGAGCGTTCCCGCCGCGGGCTGCTTTCGCGCCTCTCCGGAAGGTCAGAGCGCCTTCTGGTAGATCATGTACTCGCGATTGACCTTCGAATCGATCGCGTCGGCGATCGCGACCATTCCCTGGTTGTCGTCGAGGATCCAGCCGATCTCGCCCCGTGTCGCGCCATAGTTGGCGACCGCCGCTCGGCGGATATATTCGATCATCATGAAGGCGAGCTGGCTCGCCATGCGCGAGCTCTGCAGCCGCTTGACGACCCCCATCAGCGGCACGCGCATCGTATTCGCCTTCGGCCTGCGCAGCCACAGCAGCAGCTTCGCCCAGCCAAAGGGAAGCAGCGAGCCCTTGAGTGGCTTCAGCGCCTCGTTGAGGTCGGGCAGCGTGACCATGAACGCCACGGGCTCGCCGTCGAGCTCGGCGATGCGGATCAGGTCCTCGAAGACCAGTGGCTTCAGCTTCTTGCCGACGTCGTCGATCTCGGGCTGGGTCAGCGGCACGAAGCCCCAATTGTCCGACCAGGCGTCGTTGAGGATCGCCAGGATGACGGCGGCTTCCTCGGCGAACCTGGACTTGTCGACCTGGCGGATGCGGATCCGCGGGTTCTTCTCGCCATTCGCGACGATGCGCTGCACGATCTGGGGGAATTGCTTGCTCACGTCGAGATCATAGGTGAGCAGCTTCTTGGCGGGCGCATAGCCCCGCTTCTCGATCCAGGCCTGATAATGCGCGGGATGGTGCCCCATCAGCACGGTGGGCGCGTGATCGTGGCCCTTCACCAGCAGCCCCGGCTCCTCCCAGATCGACAGGCTCACCGGGCCCAGGGCGCGCGTCATCCCCTTGCTGCGCAGCCAGTCCTCGGCGGCGTTGAGCAGCGCGCTCGCGGCATTCTCGTCCTCGGCCTCGAACAGGCCCCAGAAGCCGGTGCCGGGGCCGAAGCCCTGCTCGGGCGGCTGCTCGAGCGCGAGGAAGTCGATATGCGCCGAGATGCGGCCCACCGGCTTGCCGTCGCGCTCGGCGAGGAACAGCTGCGCCTCGGCATGGCTGAACCAGCCATTCTTCCTGGGGCTGATCGTCGCGGCGACTTCCTCCCGCAGCGGCGCGACCCAATTAGGATCGTCCCCGTTGAGGCGGTAGGCGAGCTCGATGAATGCCTTGGTGTCGCGCTTGCTCGCGACGGGACGAACCGAAAGGGCCAAGGGAGGATCCTTGCAATGGCGTGGCGGCGTGAAGTCCCGCTTGCGGAGCGCGCTGTCAAGCCGGACTGGGGCGAGGAGGAGGCGATCCGTAGTTTCCCGCCCCTGTTGCTGCCACCATCTAGCCACTATCTCAGGGCATGGGCCGAGCCATGAACAGTACAATTGCCATCGATCGGCGCGAAGCCGACACTGGGTCGCTGCCGCTCAGGACGGGCGCCACGCGCATCGCCGACGACAAGGCGATGCTGCGCGCCGCCGCCGATCTCACGCGCGATCTCAACGCGCCCAAGCCCTGGATCTACTTCGCCGATCTGACGCTGTCGGCGGCGCTCGGCTATGCGGCGCTGTTCGCGGCGATGTTCCTGCCCCTGGGCTGGGCGATCGCCGCGGGCGTGGTCGCGGTGTTCGCGCTCTATCGCGCGGGCAGCTTCATCCACGAGATCAGCCACATCAAGCATTCGGCGGTGCCGGGCTTCCGCTGGTTCTGGAACGCGCTCATCGGCATTCCGACCATGGCGCCGTCGTTCATGTACGAAGGCGTGCACAATCTCCACCACGCCCGCACCCGCTACGGCACGGTCGAGGATCCCGAATATCTGCCGCTCGCGCTGATGAAGCCCTGGTCGGTGCCGCTGTTCGTGGTGCTCTCGCTGATCGCGCCGGTGGCGCTGATCGTGCGCTTCGCGGTGTTCGCGCCGCTGTCGCTGATCCCCTCGGTGCGCCGCGTCGTCGTCGAGCGCTATTCGAGCCTCGCGATCAACCCGGCCTTCCGCCGCCGCGCGCCCGAAGGCGCCGCGCGCACCCAGTGGCTGGTGCTGGAGACGCTGACCAGCCTCTGGGCGATCACCTTGGTGACCCTGGTGGTGACCGATGTGATTCCCGTCCGCCATTTCCTGACCTTCCTCGCGGTGGCGTCGAGTGTCGCGGTCATCAACCAGGTACGCACCCTGGTCGCGCATCTCTGGGAGAATGAAGGCGAGCCGATGAGCGTGACCGCGCAATATCTCGACTCGGTCAACGTGCCGCCGCCGGCGCTGCTGCCCGCGCTCTGGGCGCCGGTGGGGCTGCGCTACCACGCGCTGCACCATCTGCTGCCGGGCGTGCCCTACCACAATCTGGGCGAGGCGCACCGCCGCATCACCGCCGCGCTGGGCGAGGACTCGCCCTATCACAAGGGCAATTACAAGGGCCTGCCAGGTCTGCTGGACCGGCTGGTGCGCAGCACGATGGCGGTGCGGGGCTAGGGATTTCCGGAGCGGGAAAAGCGAAGGCCGGGCGGAGACGTCCGGCCTTTTCATTTCATCCTCCCCCGGGAGGGGGGAGGAACTTGGACCTTACTCCTCCGTCCTGAGCAGCACCGCCTCGCCGATCATCAGGAACAGCAGGAACGGCGCCCAGGCGGCGAGGAAGGGCGGGTAGGCGCCGAGATTGCCCATCGCCAGCGCGAAATTGTCCGCAACGAAATAGAGGAAGCCCAGCGCCATGCCGATCACGGCGCGGACGAAGAGCTTGCCCGATCGCGCGATGCCGAAGGCTGCGACCGCGCCCAATAGCGGCATTAGGATCGACGACAACGGCCCCGACAGCTTGTGCCACAGCGACCCTTCGAGCGCCTTGGTCGGGCGTCCGGCGAGGGTCAGGTCGTGCACCGCCTCGTTGAGCGCGCCGAACGAAAGGCTGTCGGCGTCGACATGGGCGAGCGTGAACTGGTCGGGCCGGACATTGGTGCCGATCACGGTCGTCCCCACCGGCGTCATCGTGCCCGCCGCGACGTCGAAGCGCTGTGCGCCCTCGACGCGCCAGCCATTGCCCGCGCGCACGCCGTGGCCGGCGGTCAGGATCGAGCGCAGCGACTGGCCGTCGCGCTCGTAGACGGTGATGCCGTAGAGCTGGGCGGCGTCGCCCTTGCCCTTGATCTGCTTGACCTGGATCAGGCTCTGGTCGCCCTTGACCCAGACGTTCGCCCGATCGCCCCGGTCGACCGGCAACGGGCCGTACTCGACCTTCTTCCACTGATCGAGCCGGGCCGAGGCGCGGCTGACGATGCGGTCGTTGAACGCGAAGGAGATCGCCGCGACGACGAGACCGGTCACCAGCAGCGGCGCGAGCACCTGGTGCGCGGAGAGGCCCGAGGCCTTCATCGCGATCACTTCGCTGTTCTGGTTGAGCTGGGAGAGCGTCAGGATCGACCCGAGCAGCACCGAATAGGGCAGGAAGGTCGCGATGATCTGCGGGGTGCGCAGGCTGACGTAGCGCCAGATCTCGGCGTCGCCATTGCCGGCATAGGCGAGGATACGGCCCGATTCGGTCAACAGGTCGAGCGACTGGAGGACGAGCACCAGGGCGCCGAGGATGGCGAAGGTGCGCACCAGGAACATCTTCGCCATGTAGACGGTCATGGTCCTGGACGGGAAGAAATTGGCCCAGTTCACGCAGTCGCTTCCTTCTTGCGCCGCCGGCCCGGAATGCGACGGAGGATCGCCGCCATGGCCTTGGCGAAGACGCGCTCGAGCCCGCCGATCGGCTGGCCGCCGGGCACATAGGCGATCTGGTAGTACATCCAGAAGACCAGCGCCGCGAACAGCGCGAACGGCCCCCATAGCGCGATCAGCGGGTCGATCCGGCCGAGGCTGCCGATCGACTGCCCATATTCGTTGATCTTGTGATAGGTGACGATCATCACGATCGACAGGAACACGCCCAGCGCCGAGGTCGATCTCTTGGGCGGCACGCCGAGCGCCACCGCGAGCAGCGGCAGCAGGAACATCGAGGCGACTTCGGCGAGGCGGAAGTGGAAGGCCGATCGGCTGGTGTCGCGCTGCTCGGGCGCCGATTGCGGATTGCCGCCGATCCGCGCGAGCTCGGGCAGGGTCAGCTCGAGGTTGCGCCCGCCCCGGACGCGGAACTGCTCGTATTTGGGCAGGGGGATCGGCAGGTTGTGCGTGGTGAAGGTCAGCACGCGCGGCACCGGCGAGCCCTTGTCCTGATGGACCAGCGTGCCGTTGCTGAGCTTGAAGATGATCACGTCGGGGTCGTCGGAGCGCAGGAACTGGCCCTTCTCGGCGGTGACCGCTACGGGCGTGCCGTCCTTGGTCATCATCTGGACGAAGATGCCCGAGAGCTCGCGGCCCTCCTTCTGGCTCTCCTCGATGCGCAGCGTCATCCGCGCGCCGAAACTGGTGAACTCGCCCACCTTGATCGAGGCGCCGAGCGCGCCGGAGCGGAGCTCGAAGCGCAGCTGCTCGTAATTGTAGCGCGCCCAGGGCTGGACGAAGCCGACGATCGCGAGATTGAGCAGCGCGAGCGCGATCGCGTACATGTAGGGCACCTTGAGCAGGCGCGTGTAGCTGAGGCCGACCGCGCGAAGCACGTCGAGCTCGGACGAAGTGGCGAGGCGGCGGAAGGCGAGGAGGCAGCCGAGCATCAGCCCGATCGGAATGCCGAGGCCGAGATATTCGGGCAGCAGGTTGGCGAGCATCCGCCACACCACGCTGACCGGCCCTCCCTCGGTCGCGACGAACTCGAACAGCCGCAGCATGCGGTCGAGCACGAGCAGCATCGCCGAGATCAGCAATGTCGAGATCAGGGGCACCGCGATCAGCCGCGCCATGTAGCGATCGATCGAATTCATGTGCGCGCGCGGGCAGCCTTGTTCTTCGCCGGCGCGTACATGGCGCCGTTCTTCCGAAGCACAAGCCTATAGCCGGGGTTCCCGGCGCTGCCAGCAAGAAAGTTGCGGCGTTAGTAAACCGGGTTGGGATTGGCGCCGCGCGGATCGAGCTTGGCGCGGTCCGGATCGACCATCGGCTTCGAGGCAGCCGCCTGGGCCTCGCGCCGGCGATATTCCTCCGCGCGCAGCTTGTACTCGCCGGCGCGCGGATCGGCGGCGGCCTGGCGGCGCATCTCGGCGAACGCCTCGGACATGCGGACGAGCTTGCCCGATTCGATCTGCTTCACGAGCTCGTCGGCGAGCTTGCCCACCGCAGTGCGGAACATCACGCTCGAAACCAGGCCTGGCCTTGCACCATCGGGGAGCACCAGGTTCGAGACATCGGTGTCGAGCAGCATCCGCGTCTTGCGGCCGCCGTCGAGCGGCTCGAAGCGCACATGGATGCGGATCGCCTCGGCGCCTTCCTTTGTGACGCGGAAGTCGACTTCCTTCGAGTCGGTGCTCGTGTAGCTCGACTTGACCTTGCTCGGCGGCTTGCCCCAGCCGCCGGGCTCTTCGCCGGTGCCGAGCTCGGCGAGACCGCCCGAATAGTCGCGGAACAGCACGTCGAAGCCCTTCCACGTGTCGTGCGGCGTCGCGTTGACCGTGCGCACCACATCGGCGCTCATATAGTTGGTGCTGACATAGTAACCCCCGCCGCCCAGCACCGCGGCGCCCAAAACCAAGCTGCGGATCATGCCCCGTCTCCGTGTCGATCGAGGCGAATTGTCGCACCGGGGCCGTAAACGGATTCCTACCCGGGGGTGACGGATTTGCGACAGCCTCTATATGGCTGCTCCATGCATTTCCTCGATCAGGCCAAGATCTTCGTCCGCTCCGGCGCCGGCGGCCCCGGCGCGGTGAGCTTCCGGCGCGAGAAGTTCATCGAATATGGCGGCCCCGACGGCGGCGACGGCGGCAAGGGCGGCGACATCGTGTTCGAGGCGGTGCCCGGCCTCAACACGCTGATCGACTTCCGCTACACCCAGCATTTCCGCGCGCCGCGCGGCACCGGCGGCTCCGGCTCGAACCGCACCGGGGCGGGGGGCAAGGATCTCGTCATCCAGGTGCCGGTGGGCACCCAGATCCTCGCCGACGACGAGGAGCGGTCGCTGCTCCTCGACCTGACCAAGGAAGGCGAACGCGTCGTCTTCCTGCGCGGCGGCGACGGCGGGCGCGGCAATGCGAGCTACAAGACCTCGACCAACCGCGCACCCCGCCAGCACGGCACCGGCTGGCCGGGCGAGGAAGCCTGGGTGTGGCTGCGGCTCAAGCTGCTCGCGGACGCCGGGCTGGTCGGCCTGCCCAATGCCGGCAAGTCGACCTTCATCAACCAGGTGACCAACGCCCAGGCCAAGGTCGGCGCCTATGCCTTCACCACGACGCGTCCCCAGCTCGGCGTGGTGCGCCACAAGCAGCAGGAGTTCGTCGTCGCCGACATCCCCGGGCTGATCGAAGGCGCGGCGGAGGGCGCGGGGATCGGCGACCGCTTCCTCGGCCATATCGAGCGCTGCCGGGTGCTGCTCCACCTCGTCGATGCCAATGACGCGGACGTCGCCGAGAGCTTCCGCGTCGTCCGCGAGGAGCTCGAGGCCTATGGCGCGGGGCTGGCGGACAAGCCCTATGTCCTCGCGCTCAACAAGATCGACACCCTCGACGACGAGCTGATCGCCGCGCTCTCCGCCGAGCTCGAGGAAGCGAGCGGCGGGCACGCGGTGATCCCGCTCTCGGGCGCGAGCGGCGTCGGCGTCGACTGGGCGCTCGACCAGCTGCTCGAGGCGATCGGCACCGATCATGACAAGGTCGGCGAGGACGACGAGGGCGAGGACGCGATCGAGTGGTCGCCGATCTGAGCATGGCGTCCGCGCAGCTCTTTCCGCCCGCTTCCTGCCCGCGCCTGGTCGTCAAGATCGGCTCGGCGCTGCTCGTCGATCCCGACGGGGGCGTGCGGCGCGGTTGGCTCGAAGGGATCGCGGCGGACATCGCCGAGCGCGTGCGGGCTGGGCAGCAGGTGGCGGTGGTCTCCTCGGGCGCGATCGCGCTCGGGGCGCGGCGTCTCGGGCTGCCCAAGGGCGGTCGCGCCAGCCTCGAGGATGCACAGGCGGCCGCCGCGACCGGCCAGATCGCACTGAGCCAGGTATGGGCGGAGACGCTGGGGCAGCAAGGCCTCACCGCGGCGCAGATGCTGGTGACGCTCGACGACCTCGAGGACCGGCGTCGCTATCTGAACGCCGCCGCGACGCTAGACCGTCTGCTCGGCCTCGGCGTGGTGCCGGTGCTCAACGAGAATGACAGCGTCGCCACCGAGGAGATCCGCTTCGGCGACAACGACCGGCTCGCCGCGCGCGTCGCGCAGGCGGCGGTGGCGCAGGGGGTGGTGCTGCTCTCCGACGTCGACGGGCTCTACGACCGCAACCCGGCGCTTCCCGGGGCGAGCCATGTCGCGCGGGTCGAGCGGATCGACGCCGCGATCGAGGCCATGGCCGATGGCGGCTCGGGATCGGGCATGGGCTCCGGTGGCATGGTCTCGAAGATCGCCGCGGCGCGCATCGCCAATGCCGCGGGCGCGCATCTGGCGATCGCCTCCGGCCGAGTTGAGCATCCGCTGTCGAGCCAGGCCAAGCACACGCTGTTCGCCGCCGAAAAGGCCGCCCCGGCGCGCAAGGCCTGGCTGGCAGGCGGACTCACCGCGCGCGGCACGATCCATGTCGATGCCGGCGCCGTCCGGGCGCTCAGCGAGGGGAGGAGCCTGCTCGCGGCGGGCGCCACTCGCGTCGAGGGGGCGTTCGGGCGCGGCGACCTGGTCGTGATCGCCGGTCCCGACGGCAAGCCGCTCGCCCGCGGCCTCGCCGAATATCCGAGCGAAGATGCTGCGCGCATCCTCGGTCGCCGCAACGAGGAGCAGGCGGCGCTGCTCGGCTACGCGCCGCGCTCGACCTTGGTCCATCGCAGCCATATGGCGCTGCTATGAGCACCATCGCCCTCACCGGGGGCACCGGCTTCGTCGGATCGCGCCTGATCGCGCTTGCCGTCGAGGCCGGGCATCGCGTTCGCGCCCTCACGCGCCGCCAGCAGGCCGAGCGCGAGCACATCGCCTGGGTGCCGGGCGACCTTTCGGACACTGCCGCGCTCGCTACCTTGTGCGAAGGCGCCGATGCGGTCATCCATGTCGCAGGCGTAGTCAACGCGCCCGATCGCGCGGGTTTCGCGCGCGGCAATATCGAGGGCACGCGCAACATGCTCGCCGCGGCGGAGGAGGCGGGTGCGAGGCGCTTCGTCCATGTCTCCTCGCTCGCGGCGCGCGAGCCCGGCATGTCGGCCTATGGCTGGTCCAAGGCCGAGGGCGACGCGCTCGTCCAGGCTTCCACGCTCGACTGGACGATCGTGCGCCCGCCGGCGATCTATGGTCCCGGCGACATGGAGATGCTCGAGCTGTTCAAGCTCGCCAAGCGCGGGCTCGCGCTGCTGCCGCCCGGCGGCCGCCTTTCGGTGATCGAAGTGGGCGATCTCGGCCGGCTGCTGCTCGCGCTCGCGCTCACCGGCGCGCGCCGGCAGGTGCTCGACGCCGATGACGGCGTGGACGGCGGCTGGAGCCACCGGGAGTTCGCCCAGGCGATCGGCACCGCGGTCGGCAAGCGCGTCGCCGCCTTCGCCCTGCCGCGCCCGCTGCTGATGGCGGGCGCGCATCTCGATCGGCTGGTGCGCGGCAAGGGCGCCAAGCTCACGCCCGATCGAGTCGCCTATTTCTGCCACCAGGATTGGGTGATCGATCCGGCGAAGCGACCGCCCGCCAATCTCTGGACCCCGCAGGTCGAGACCGAGGCGGGGCTGGCCGCCACCGCGGCCTGGTATCGGCAGCAGGGACTGCTCTAGGGATTCCTTCCGACGTCGCGGGCATAGGCTTTCAGGATCGCGGAGAGCAGCCCGGGAAAGCGCTCCTCCACCTCGGCGCAGCGCGAGCTGTTGCGCATCTCCACGCCCTGGCGCTCGGAGCGGATCAGCCCAGCTTCGCGCAGCACCTTGAAATGCTGGGACAGGGACGATTTCGGAATGAGCCGGTCGCCCATGGTGGCGAAGGCCGTGCACCCCCGGATGCAGCCCGCTCCGGCGATCTGGGCGAAGATCGCGACCCGCACCGGATCGGACAGGGCGTGGAGGACCGTCTCCAGCCGCACGTCGTCCATCGAAGGGTGAAACAGGGGCCGCATGATTTTTACCTAGGGGGACTTGATGCCTGGTTCAATAGTTCCAATTTCCAGAACTATGGGAACAAGGGCGCCATTCCGGCGGTCGGCCCATAGGGAAACAAGTCATGTCGAAACTCGCAGGCAAGGTCGCAGTGGTCACCGGGGCATCCAAGGGCATCGGCGCGGGCATCGCCCGGGCGCTCGCGGCGGAAGGCGCGGCCGTGGTGGTCAACTATGCGTCGAGCAAGGCCGGCGCCGAAGCGCTGGTGGCGGAGATCACCGGTGCGGGCGGCAAGGCAGTCGCGGTGCAGGCCGATGTCTCGAAGGCGGACCAGGCCCAGGTCCTGATCGATGCCGCCGTCAAGACGTTCGGTCGCCTGGACGTGCTGGTGAATAATTCGGGCATCTACGAGTTCGCGCCGATCGAGGAGGTCACCGAGGACCAGTATCGCCGGATATTCGACATCAACGTGCTCGGCGTGCTGCTGACCACCCAGGCGGCCGCGAAGCATCTGGGTGAAGGCGGCAGCGTGATCAACATCTCCTCGGCAGTGACCAGCCTGCTTCCGCCGCATTCGGCCGTCTATACCGGGACCAAGGGCGCGGTGGACGCGATCACCGGCGTCCTCGCCAAAGAGCTCGGCCCGCGCAGGATCCGCGTCAACGCGATCAATCCGGGGATCGTCGAGACCGAGGGCACGCACGCGGCCGGCTTCATCGGATCGGAGTTCGAAAGCGGGGCGGTGGCCCAGACCCCGCTGGGCCGCACCGGCCAGCCGGGCGACATCGCCGGTGTGGCGGTGTTCCTTGCTTCCGACGATGCGCGCTGGCTGACCGGTGAGAAGATCACCGCCAGCGGCGGCCTGCGCTGAAAGGGCCGCCCCCGGCGGCATGGAGCCGCCGGGGGTTTAAGCTCCGTTGACATGCGGCAGATCCTCCCCCTCCCGGGGGAGGAATGAAATGAGCCGCTTCCCGAGTGTCAACACGACCTAGGCCCTAGCCGCCCATGTCGAGGCTGCGGCGCGCGAGGAGCAGCGCGCCGACCAGGCAGCCGCCGAACAACGCTCCCTCCAGCCCACCGGTCACGATCTGGCTGAACGGCCCGAAGTCGCTTTCGCCGAACAGGCGGCCGATCGGATCGAGCCGGAAGCGCGAGTCGGGGAAGCTCCGCGCGAGCAGCTCGAGGCTGCCGCCCATCAGTCGTCCTCCAGCAAGGGGAACGAGGATGCCGGCGGCGCCGCCGGCATCCTCGTTCCCCTTGCT
>CBIFVW010000121.1:0-10949 GCA_966186155.1 uncultured Sphingomonas sp. | reverse complement strand
CTGATCAGCGACGACCTGCCGGTGATCGAGGCGGCGATCCGCGCGGTCGATGCCGCGATCGAGGCAGGCGTGCCGGGCGTGCTCGGCATCCATATCGAAGGTCCCTTCCTCAGCCCCGCGCGCCACGGCATCCATTCGCAGGACAAGCTCCGGCCGCTCAGCGACGCGTATCTGGCGCTGCTCGAATCGGCGCGGCGCGGCAGGACATTGGTGACGCTCGCCCCCGAATGCGCGACGCCGGCGCAAGTCGCGCGGCTCACTGCGGCCGGCGTGATCGTCGCGGCGGGGCATTCGGATGCGCCCTATGAGACGGTGCGCGCCGCGATCGAGCACGGCCTGACCGGCTTCACGCACATCTTCAACGCGATGTCGCAGCTCACCGGCCGCGCGCCGGGCATGGTCGGCGCGGCGCTGGAGGACGATCGGACCTTCGCGGGCATCATCGCCGACGGCTATCACCTCCACCCCGCCAGCCTGCGCGTGGCGCTCAGGGCCAAGGGACCCGAGCGGCTGATGCTCGTCACCGACGCGATGCCGAGCGTCGGCAGCGAGGCGGACCATTTCCTGATCCACGGCCGCGAGATCCGCCGGATGGGCGACCGGCTGGTCGGCGCGGCCGGCACGCTCGCCGGATCCACGCTGACCATGGCCGGCGCCGTCCGGGGCATGATGGAGCAGGGCCGGGTATCGCTCGAAACGGCGGTACGCATGGCCTCGGCAACGCCGGCTGCGTTTCTCGGGCTGGCGGACCGGCTGGGCCGGATCGCCCCCGGCTATCAGGCCGATATGGTATTGCTGGACCAGGCGCTCGCGGTGCGGCGGAGCTGGATCGGAGGAAAGGGCTAGAGCACCCCGAGCCGTTCGCCTCGATAGGCGCCGGTACGGATCGGCTCCCACCAGTCGCGGTTGGCGAGATACCAGTCCACGGTGCGGGCGAGGCCCGTCTCGAAGGTTTCGCGCGGCCGCCAGCCGAGCTCGGCCTCGGCCTTGCACGGATCGATCGCATAGCGGCGGTCGTGCCCCGGCCGATCGGCGACGAAGCGGATCAGCGCGCGATGCGGCGCATCGGCAGGCAGGCGATCGTCGATAAGGCCGCAGATCGCCTCGACCACCTGCAGATTGGTGCGCTCCTGGCGGCCGCCGATCAGATAGGTCTCGCCCGCTCCGCCACGGGTCAGCACGCGCTCGAGCGCCTCGGCATGATCCTCGACATGGAGCCAGTCGCGGACATTCGCGCCCTTGCCGTAGACCGGGAGCGGCTTGCCCTCGATCGCATTGAGGATGGTGAGCGGGATCAGCTTCTCGGGAAAGTGATAGGGCCCGTAGTTGTTCGAGCAGTTCGAGAGCACGACCGGCAGGCCATAGGTCTCGTGCCAGGCGCGGACGAAATGGTCCGAGGCCGCCTTGGAAGCCGAATAGGGCGAGGACGGCGCATAGGGCGTCGTTTCGGTGAAGACGCCGCTGTCGAACGGCAGGTCGCCGAACACTTCGTCGGTCGAGATATGGTGGAAGCGGAAATGGCGCCGGGCCTCGTCGGGCAGGCCGCGCCAATATTCGAGCGCGGCATCGAGCAGGCGGACGGTGCCGACGACATTGGTCTCGACGAACGCCGCGGGGCTGTCGATCGAACGATCGACGTGCGTCTCGGCCGCGAGGTGCATCACGCCGTCGATCTTCTCCTCGTGCAGCACGGCGAGCAGCGTCGCGGCGTCGGCGATATCGGCCTCGACGAAGCGGAAATTGGGCTTGCCGTCGACGTCGCGCAGCGAGGCGCGGTTGCCGGCATAAGTGAGCTTGTCGACGCAGACGACATGGTAGCGCTTGGCCACCAGGAGCCGGCACACCGCCGAGCCGATGAAGCCCGCACCGCCGGTGACGAGCACGCGGCGGATGTGCGCGGGAGCGCCGATCCGATCGAGGAAGCTCATGCGGCCGCCTCGACGCAGCGGCGGAGATACCGGGCATAATCGGTCTTGCCGAGCGTCGCGGCGCGGGCGAGCAGCGCGTCGGCGTCGAGATAGCCGAGGTCGAAGGCGATCTCCTCGGGGCAGGCGATCTTGATGCCCTGCCGGTTCTCGATCGTCCGCACGAAGCTCGCCGCGTCGTGCAGGCTGTCATGGGTGCCCGTGTCGAGCCAGGCATAGCCGCGGCCGAGCCGGTTCACCTGGAGATTGCCCTGGTCGAGATAGGCCGAGACGACATCGGTGATCTCGAGCTCGCCGCGCGGGCTCGGCTTCAGGCTGCGCGCGATGTCGGTGACCTGGTGATCGAAGAAGTAAAGGCCGGTGACCGCCCAGTTGGACTTGGGCGCCGCGGGCTTCTCCACGATGTCGGTCGCGCGGCCGGTCTCGTCGAAACTCACCACGCCGTAGCGTTCGGGATCCTCGACCTGATAGGCGAACACGGTCGCGCCGCCTTCCGCCGCGGAGGTCGCCGCAGTGCGTCCCTTTCCGCCCAGGCCGTCGCCATGGAAGATGTTGTCGCCGAGGATCAGCGCGGCGGGGCCGCCGTCAAGGAATTCCTCACCGATCAGGAAGGCCTGGGCGAGCCCGTCGGGGCTCGGCTGCTCGGCATAGCTGAAGTTGATCCCGAACGCCGATCCGTCGCCGAGCAGCAGCCGGAACATCGGCAGGTCGCGGGGCGAGGAGATGATCAATATGTCGCGGATGCCGGCGAGCATCAGCACCGACAGCGGATAATAGATCATCGGCTTGTCGAACACGGGCAGCAGCTGCTTCGAGATCGACAGCGTCGCGGGATAGAGGCGCGTGCCGGCGCCGCCCGCGAGGATGATCCCCTTCACCGGCCGGTTGGACGCCGCGGCTGTTGTGGTTGATGCGACCAATTTCCCTCCCCGGCGCCGTGGCGCGGTCCCGCTGACGTGCGGGAGGGGAGCGCGGCGCGCGCGATCTTGTGCGCCGCAATTGGTTCAAGAACTGCTAACCTAGGCGGGAAGCGGCTGGGGCGCGGGCTCGGCGGGAAGAGGCTTGGCAACGGGCTGTCGCGGGGAGCTCTCGATCGGCACCATCGACCAACCGTCGAACGCAAAGGCCTTCGGCGCGGCATCGCCGCGCGGCGCTTCGTTCCCCTCTTCGCGCATTTCGGTCTCTCCGACTCGGTTCTGAGCCCGAAAGCTAGCCGATTTATCAACCATTTGGGAGCCCCTCTGGGGCCGCCATCCGGCGGCGCGGTATGCCGCCCTAAACATAAACTAGATCGCGGCTCTCCGCGCGGCTTCCTAAATCGCCCGCCATGCTGCATTCCGGAACCATGGCGGAGAGACAGGCGAGCATCGGCGCCTCGGAAAGGAACCCGCCCGCGCGCCTGACGCACCTCCAGCGGCTCGAGGCCGAGAGCATCCACATCCTGCGCGAAGTCGCCGCGGAGGCCGAGCGGCCGGTGATGCTCTATTCGATCGGCAAGGACAGCGCGGTGATGCTGCACCTCGCGCGCAAGGCCTTCTTTCCGGCGCCCCCGCCCTTCCCGCTCCTCCATGTCGACACGACCTGGAAGTTCCGCGCGATGTACGATCTGCGCGACAAGGCCGCGCGCGACGCGGGAATGGAGCTCATCGTCCACAAGAACCCCGAGGCCGAAGCGCTGGGGATCAATCCGTTCGACCATGGCGGCCGTCACACCGACATGTGGAAGACGGAGGGATTGAAGCAGGCGCTCGACCATTACGGCTTCGACGCCGCCTTCGGCGGCGCGCGGCGCGACGAGGAGAAGAGCCGCGCGAAGGAACGCGTGTTCAGCTTCCGCACCGCCACGCATCGCTGGGATCCCAAGAACCAGCGTCCCGAGCTGTGGCGGCTCTACAATGCCCGCAAGCACAAGGGCGAGAGCATCCGCGTCTTCCCGCTCTCCAACTGGACCGAGCTCGACATCTGGCAATATATCCTCGCCGAGGGGATCGAGATCGTGCCGCTCTATTTCGCCGCCCCCCGCCCGACGGTGGAGCGCGACGGGCTGATCCTGATGGTAGACGACGCGCGCTTCCGGCTGCGCCCGGGCGAAGTCCCGGTCGAACGTTCGATCCGCTTCCGTACCCTGGGCTGCTACCCGCTCACCGGCGCGGTGGAGAGCGAGGCGGATACGCTCGAGGCGGTGATCCAGGAGATGCTGCTGACCACGACGAGCGAGCGCCAGGGCCGCGCGATCGACCACGACCAGGCGGCATCGATGGAGAAGAAGAAGCAGGAGGGCTATTTCTAGTGACCTCCTACCGTCCCGACGCCCTCATCGCGTCCGACATCTCCGCCTATCTCGCGCTGCACCAGAACAAGTCGCTGCTGCGCTTCATCACCTGCGGCAGCGTCGATGACGGCAAGTCGACGCTGATCGGGCGGCTGCTCTACGATTCGAAGATGATCTTCGAGGACCAGCTGGCGAGCCTCGAGGCAGACAGCAAGCGCGTGGGCACGCAGGGTCAGGAGATCGACTTCGCGCTGCTCGTCGACGGCCTCGCCGCCGAGCGCGAGCAGGGCATCACGATCGACGTCGCCTATCGCTTCTTCGCGACCGAGAAGCGCAAGTTCATCGTCGCCGACACGCCGGGACACGAGCAGTACACCCGCAACATGGTGACCGGCGCATCGACTGCCGACCTCGCCGTGATCCTGGTCGACGCGCGCAAGGGCGTGCTTACCCAGACGCGGCGGCACTCCTATCTCTGCCACCTGCTCGGCATCCGGCACATCGTGCTCGCGGTGAACAAGATGGACCTGATCGGCTATGATCAGGGCGCCTATGACGCGATCGTCGCCGACTATCGCGCCTTCGCGGCGTCGATCGGGATCGGCACGCTCACCGCCATTCCGATCTCCGGATTCAAGGGCGACAACATCACGGGACCGAGCGAGAACACGCCGTGGTTCGCGGGCCCGGCACTGCTCGAGCATCTCGAGACGGTCGAGATCGACGCCGATGCCGCGGCCGCCCTGCCCTTCCGCCTGCCGGTGCAATGGGTGAACCGCCCCAATCTCGACTTCCGCGGCTTTGCCGGGATGGTCGCGGCGGGGACGGTGAAGCCGGGCGACAAGGTGCGCGTCCTGCCCTCCGGCCGCACCACCGAAGTCGCCCGGATCGTCGCGTTCGGCGGCGACAAGGCCGAGGCGGTGGCGGGCGAGAGCGTGACGCTGACGCTCGCCGACGAGATCGACTGCTCGCGCGGCGACGTGATCGCCGCGGCGGACGCGCCGCCCCAGGTCGCCGACCAGTTCCAGGCGACGCTCGTCTGGATGGACCAGGCCGAGCTGCTTCCCGGACGGGCCTATTGGCTCAAGCTCGGCACCCAGATGGTGAGCGCCACCGTCCAGCCGCCGCGCCACGCCATCTGCGTCAACACCATGGCCGAGCTCAGCGTGAAGACGCTCGGCCTCAACGACATCGGCGTCGCGGAGGTCTATACCGACCGCGGCATCGTCTTCGAGCCTTATGCCGAGAACAGGGACCTGGGCGGCTTCATCCTGATCGACAAGGCGACCAACGCCACCGTCGCCGCCGGGATGCTCAACTTCTCGCTGCGGCGCGCGCAGAACGTCCATTGGCAAGCGGTCGAGATCAATCGCGAGGCGCATGCCCGGCAGAAGCACCAGGCGCCGCGGCTGCTCTGGTTCACCGGGCTTTCGGGCTCGGGCAAGTCGACCATCGCGAACCTGGTCGAGAAGCGGCTGCACGCGCTCGGCAAGCACAGCTTCCTGCTCGACGGCGACAATATCCGTCACGGGTTGAACCGCGACCTGGGCTTCACCGATGCCGACCGGATCGAGAATATCCGCCGCGTGGGCGAAGTCGCCAAGCTGATGACCGATGCCGGGCTGATCGTGCTCACCGCCTTCATCTCGCCCTTCCGCGCCGAGCGCGAGATGGTGCGCGGCATGCTGCCCGAAGGCGAGTTCTTCGAGATCTTCGTCGACACCCCGCTCGAGATCGCGGAGGCGCGCGACGTGAAGGGCCTCTACCGCAAGGCGCGCGCGGGCGAGATCGCCAATTTCACCGGCATCTCCAGCCCCTATGAGAAGCCGGCCAATCCCGAGATCCGCGTCGACACCACGAAGGAATCGCCCGAGGCCGCGGCCGAACGGATCGTCGAGACGATCATGGGCACGTGGAGCCCGGTGATTTGACCGATGCCGAACTCGCTCGAAGCATCGCCGGCGAGGCAGGCGCGCTGCTGCTGCGCATCCAGGAGGATTGCGCGACCGGCGATCGCGGCGACCGTGAGGCCAATGCGCTGATCCTCGAGCGGCTGCGCGCCGCGCGGCCCGGAGACGCGATCCTCTCCGAGGAGTCGGCGGACGATCCCGCGCGGCTCTCGGCCGGCCGGGTCTGGATCGTCGACCCGCTCGACGGCACCCGCGAGTTCGTCGAACGGCGCCAGGACTGGGCGGTGCATGTGGCGCTGGCGATCGACGGCATGGCCGCGGTGGGCGCGGTGGCGCTGCCGCGGCTCGGCTGCACGCTGTCGAGCGACGCTCCGCCGCCGCTCGCGGAGGGGCAGATCCCGCCACGCATGCTGGTGAGCCGCACCCGGCCCAGCGCGCTCTGCGCCGGTGTCGGCGCGCGGATCGGCGCGGTGCATATCGGCATGGGTTCGGCCGGGGCCAAGGCGATGGCGGTGGTGCGCGGCGAGGCCGAGATCTATCTCCACTCGGGCGGCCAGCATCAATGGGACAATTGCGCGCCGGTGGCGGTGGCGCTCGCCGCGGGCCTCCACGCCTCGCGGATCGACGGCTCCCCCATTGTCTACAACCAGCCCGGAACGAGCATTCCCGACCTTCTGATCTGCCGTCGGGAATGGGCGCCGATCGTGCTGGAGGCAGTGGCCGACTGCGCATCCTAATTTGCCGCGACTCGTGGATTCACCACGAGTCGCGCGTAGACGGCGAATCCCGAAGATGGTAAACGCCTCGTTTGGGGAGGGGCGTTTTGGCCATCGATATCTGGTTCCTGCTGGCGATCGGGTTCAGCTTCGCCGGCTATGCGATCTATCTGGTCGGGTTGCGCCGCGAGCTGGTGCAGCCGAACCGCGCGTCGTGGCTGATCTGGAGCGCGGCGACGACGCTGGAGGCATTGACCTACGCCGCGGTGAACCCGGGAGCGCCGCAGGGCTGGGTGTTCGCGGTATCGGCGATCGCATGCATCGCGGTGACGCTCGGCATCTGGCGGCGATCCTCCTGGGCGCCACCCTCCTCCACCGAGACCTTCTGCATCGCCTCCTGCCTCAGCGCGCTCGTGCTCTGGCTGGTGTTCCGGGAGGCCTTCTGGGCGCACATGCTGGTCGTCGCCGCCGTGCCGGTGAGCTTCTGGCCGACCTGGGCAAGCGTGTGGGCCGATCGCAACCGCGAGCGCTCGCCGGCCTGGGGCCTGTGGACCTTCGGCGACCTCGCGACGCTGCTCATCGCCGCGCGCGGCGCCGAGCCGGGCGTGGCCGAGCTCGCCTATGTGATCGTCGAGTTCCTCTGCCACGCGAGCGTCTGGTTCCTGATCGGTCTCGCGACGATCAATCCGCTACGATCGCTGGGCGTACGCCGCGGGGGGCTGTTGTGGCTCGATCGCTACAAGCCCTCGAACAATCTCTTCAAGGTCGGCGAGAACCATCTTGGCAAGGCCGTCTTCGCGGCAGCTGCGTTCGCGGAAGGCGACGTGCTGATCAAGTTCACCGGACGCCGCTTCCGCGTCGATCAGGTACCGAGCCTGATGCGCGGCCGGGGCGATCGTTTCGTCCAGGTGACGCCCGATCACTATATGGGTCCGAGCGGGCGGATCGACGATCTGGTCAACCACAGCTGCAATCCCAATGCCGGGCTGCGCTTCACCGAGGACGGCGTGTTCCTCGTCGCGGTGCGCGCGATCCAGCCCGGCGAGGAGATCGCCTGGGACTATTCGACGACGCTCGCCCAATCCAACTGGCATATGATCTGCCAGTGCCGCGCCGCGGGCTGCCGCCGGGTGATCGGCAACTTCGATTCGCTCGATCCGGACCGGCAGGAGTGGTTCCGCGCGCGCAACCTCGTGGCGCCATATCTCAGGCGGAGGGACGATGTGGCGAAGAGCCGGCCGGAGCGCGTGGTAGGGCGGCGCTGAAACGCATCCAATTCGGAGAGCCTTCCTTGTCGCTCCCTTCCCCCGGAATGACTAGCTTCTCCCTCTCCCCTTCAGGGGAGCGGGAGTTCAGGCCGCGATGCCCTCGTCCGCCCGGGTGATCCGTGCAGCGCCCAGCGTCAGCACCGCGCGCGCGCCGGTGCCCTTGCCGTCGCTCCTGAGCTCGAGCGCCCCTTCCATCGCGAGCATCGAATTGGCGCACCAATGCAGTCCCAGCCCGCCCGACTTGTGCGCGCGGGTCGAGAAGCCCCGCTGGAACAGCGTCGGCGCCACGGCCGGATCGAAGCCCTCGCCGTCGTCGCGGATGTGAATCTCGGTCTTCTCGCCCTTCTCCTGGATGGTGACCGCGATCGAGCCGCCGCCCCGGCCGGTGGCGGCGATCGCCTCGGCGGCGTTGGCGAAGAGATTGCCCACCACCTGGCTCAGGATCACGCGATTCGCCATCACCCAGTGCGATGCCGAGGGGAAGCTGAACGCGATCGAGTTCTCGCCCGAATAGCGCGCGATCGTGGCGTTCTGGGCGACGATGTCGGTGATGTCGCACGCCTCGAGCGGCGGGCGCTCGTGCGCGGCCTCCTGCTGCTTGCCGATGATCTCGAGGACATGGTGCAGCGCCTCCCGGCCGATCGCGATCTGCTGGCGGCGGTCCGCGCGCTCCTGCTCGACCGCCTCGATCGCCGCGGCGAGGAAGGCGATCAGCTTCTGGCGCCGCGCGGCCGGGATATCCTCGCTCGTCAGCTCGGACAGCGCCTTGTCGAGCAGCGACTTGTCGAGCGGCGCACCGGTGCCGAGGCCCTGGCTCAGCACGGTGCTGATCGGATTGAGCGCGTTGCGGACATTGTGCATCACCGCGACCGCGCTCTCGCTGCGGCCGAGCGTGAAGCTCTGCACCTCGAGCTGCTCGCGCAGGTCCTTCAGCTGCTTGAGCATCGAATTGAAGCTGGTGACGAGGCTGCCGATCTCGTCGTCGCGGGGCTTGTCGGTGAGCAGTCCGAGCGTGCCCGATGCGCGGACCACCCCCATGTGCCGCTCGACGCGCTTCAGCGGCCCCAGCACCAGCCGCGCGATCATCCGGCGGAGCACCCAGAGGACTACGGCCAGCAGCAGCGACGAGCCGATCACCGCGAGCACGAGCATCCGGGTGCCGAGCGTCGAGAGGTCGCGCGGCACGGTGTAGGCGGCGGTGGCGACCGCGCGGCCGTCCGGTCCGGGAATGGGCACCGCGATGCGGGTGCGCTCCGAACCGGGCGTGATCGTCACTTCGCCGGCGGGATGGTTCAGGACGAGCGCCGCCTCGAGCTGGAGCAAGGTGCTGAGCTGCTCCGCAGTGACGGCGCGCGCCATCAGGACATAGCCGCGCGGGTTCCCGCTGCCGTCGCTCCTGCGGACCTGCGCGACGCCGACCGCGGCGAGCGTGTCGCCGAGGCGGAGGAAGAAGCCCGCCGAGCTCTGCCCATGGAGCGCGCGCTGTACGTCGAGCCCGGCGATCGCGCGGGCGAGCCGCTCGCGCATCGCGGGGACGTCCGCCTCCCTCTCGAGATCGAGCCACCGTGCGATCACGATCGAGCGGTCGGGCCGGACATAGGCCATGCCGTTGACGTCGAGATTGACCATCGCGAGCGTCGAGAAGCTCTCCTCCTCGAAGGCGCGGCTGGGATTGGCCATATAGTCCCAGGACGAGTTCCAGTCGCCATAGTCGCGCACCGCGTTCTCGACCTTGGCGGAGACGTCGTGGACGATCGCCCGGGTGCGCGCGACATGCGCATCGACCGCGTCGCGCTCGAGCTGGCGGAAGCTCGGCATGATCACGGTGGCGAGGAACAAGGTGAGCGCGGCGGCGCCGACGACGCCGACGCCGGTCAGGATCAGGACCAGCTTGGCGCCGAGCGAGGCCGGCGCCTTGAGGCGCCAGGGAAGCGGCATCAGCCGTGCGTCCCGTTGCTCGCGATCGGTTCCTCCTCGGCTTCCATGAAGCGGCGATGGGCGAGCTCCAGCGCGTCCTCGGCGTCGATCGGCCGCGAGATGTGATAGCCCTGCATATGGCTGCAGCCGGCGACGCGGAGCGCCTGGAGCTGCGCCTCGGTCTCGACACCCTCGGCGACGACTTCCATGCCCAGCGCGCGGCCGAGATGGATGATCGAATGGACGATCGCGGCGCTCTCGCGCTCGCGGCCCATGCCATCGACGAAGCTGCGGTCGATCTTGAGACAGTCGAGCGCGAAGCGGCGGATGTTGTAGAGGCTCGAATAGCCGGTGCCGAAATCGTCCAGAGCGATGCGGAAGCCCATCTGGCGGAGCTTGAACAAGGTCTCGGCGGCGCGATCGACGTCGTCGAAGATCGCGGTCTCGGTGATCTCGATCTGGAAGCGGCCCGGCGCGGCGCCGGCATGGGCGACGCGCTCCATCACATGCGCGACGAAGTTCGGGCGGCGGAACTGGCGCGGCGAGAAATTGACCGAGACATATTGGCCCGGCCAGGTCTTGAGCGTCTCGACCGCGCGGTCGATCACCCAGTCGCCCAGCTCGTGGATCAGGTTCGATTCCTCGGCGATCGGAATGAACAGGCCCGGCGGCACCATGCCATATTCGGGGCTGCACCAGCGGATCAGCGCCTCGAAGCCGGTGATCTCGAGCCGATCGCGCGCGACGATCGGCTGGAAGACGAGCTTGAGCTCGCCCTTGGCGATCGCTTCGGACAGCCCGCCTTCGATCTGGCGGCGGAAGCGGATCGATTCGTCCATCGCCTCGTCGAACACGCGGACCACGCCGCGGCCTTGATGCTTGGCGTCGTTGAGCGCGAGATCGGCGCGGCGCATCACGTCGACGGGGTCGCCGGTGGTGCC
>CBIFVW010000120.1:0-11066 GCA_966186155.1 uncultured Sphingomonas sp. | reverse complement strand
AACGATCCTCCCCCTCCGGGGGAGGAACTGGAACCCCAGACAACGATCCTCCCCCTCCGGGGGAGGAACTGGAACCCCAGACAACGATCCTCCCCCGGAGGGGGAGGTGGCAGCCCGAAGGGCTGACGGAGGGGTAGCTCGCCGCGGGCGCCGTCGCTTGTGGAGATTACCCTCCACCCCTGCTGCACCCGATACCGCCCCGGGCCAGCGACGGCTGCGCAGAGGCCGGAAAAGGCACTTCCAATGTAGGATTTCGCCTGCCATGCATCGGGAGCTCTTTCTCATTGCGAATAGCACTACGCCTATGAAGATTCCCAGAATGGGTAATTTTCTCGGCCGAACGGATTCGGCCGCGCGCACTATGGCTATAGTGACTTTAGAGACTTTCCGTACCCAATCCGGGTAAATGCACTGGAGCGATAGCCGGGGATTCGCCTCCCCATCGGCGCGTCGCGGGGCGGCTCATTCCCCCGCGTACATCGCCCGTGTCATCGCCGCGACGCCGTTGCGGACGCGCTCCCATCCGGCATCGTCGAGCACGATGCCCATGAAGCGTCCGCCGGCCGCGCCCGAGAGCACCAGCTGCTGCACGCCCGCCACCAGCAGCGCGTTCAGCACGGGCGCGTCGACGCCCGCGGGGCGCTGCAGCGCGCCGCGCTCGCGCGCGACCCATGCCGCCAGCGCCTTGCCTCTCGCTTCGGCGAAGCTGGTGGCCAGCGGCGACGGCTCGGTCAATTCCCAGGCGAGAATCCGCTGGGCGAGCCGGTTGCCGCGCAGCGCGTCGAGCAGCGTCACCGCGAGACGCGCCATCAGTTCGGCATAGCTCGTCGGCGGTGCGCCGGGCCGCGCCGCCAGCGCCTCCTCCAGCCACGTCACCATCTCCGCGCCGATCGCTTCCGCCAGGCCCTCGAGCCCGCCGAAATAGCGATAGATCAGCTGCTTGTCGCATCCCGCCGCCCGCGCGACGGCGTTGACGCCCCAGCCGCCGAAACCCTTTTCGGCCAGCAGCTCGCGCGCCGCGGCGAGGATCGCTTGCCGGGTCCGGTCGCGATCCCGCTTCTTGCCTTGGTCCGCCATCTCGCTCACTCGTCCGCACGATCCGAGAGGACCTTAGTCACCTGCCGGTGACAAGTCGATGACGAATGTCACTGATAAGTGACCCACATTATCACTGACTGGTGACAAATACCGAGGGAGGCGGTCAGGCCGGCGCGAGCACCGTGACGTTGACGTCGCAGCGCCAGCGATAGCCGAGATTTTCGTAGAGCGCTATCGCGCCGGCATTGTCGGCATAGGCATGGAGGAACGGAGTCTCGCCGCGGGCCGCGATGCGTTGCGCGACCACACGCATCAGCTTGCCCGCATAGCCCCGTCCGCGGACATCGGGATGGGTGCAGACGCCGCTCACTTCGGTGAAGCCGGCGGGCTTCATCCGCTCGCCCGCCATCGCGACCAGCCGGCCCTGCTGGCGGATTCCGATGAAAGCGCCGAGCCGATGGGTGCGGACGAAGAACGGACCGGGCTCGGTGAGCGTTGCAAGAGCCAGCATCTCGGCGGCATCGGCGTCGCCGAGCTCGAGAAAGGCGAAGTCGGGATCGGGCGAAGCGGGGCGTTCGGCGATCATCTGGACGCCCATGCGATGCTTCTCGACCCTCGCGCCGGGCACGGGCCGGAGCGGGTCCTTCTCGAGCACGATCGCCGGGCCGGTGGCCGCGACCAGCGCGCCGAGCGCCGCGAGCGATTCCGCACCGTGATCCTGGGCGGCGGCGAAGATCGCGTGCTCGCCGTCATAGCGCAGCGCCCTGCCCTCGCCGCGCGCCAGATATGCCTGCGTGGTGCGCAGCGCCGTCCAGGCGGGGTTGTCGAGGGGGTGGGACATGGGAACGGCTTACTCCATTCCTCCCCCTCCAAGGAAGGAACAGGCTAGTGATTGTGCCGCGGCACCTTCTCGCTGGTGCGCCGGTATTTGAGCGCGAACTCGAGCGCGCCGCCTTCGCCCAGCTGGCCCGTCTTCTCGCGATAGAGCTCCTCCCACGGCGTGGCGCTCTCCGGGATCGGCGGCGCGGGCTCGGCCTTGCGGCGGGAGATCTCGTCCGCGTCGACCAGCGCGTCGCAGCTGCCCGCGTTGAGATCGATCCGGATCACGTCGCCGGTCCGCAGCCAGGCGAGGCCGCCCCCCGCCGCACTCTCGGGCGAGGCGTTGAGGATAGAGGGGCTGTCCGACGTGCCCGACTGGCGGCCGTCGCCGAGCGTCGGCAGGCTCATGATGCCCTTCTGGATCAGATGGTCGGGCGGCTGCATGTTGACCACCTCGGCCGATCCCGGCCAGCCGATCGGGCCCGAACCGCGGATGACGAGGATGCAATTCTCGTCGATGCCGAGCGCCGGATCGTTGATCCGGTGGTGATAGTCGTCCGATCCGTCGAACACGATCGCCCGGCCCTCGAACACGCCCTCGGCGCCCGGGCGGGAGAGGTAGCGCTCGCGGAATTCGTCCGAGATCACGCTGGTCTTCATGATCGCGATGTCGAAGAGGTTGCCCGCCAGCACGAGGAAGCCCGCCTTCTCCTTGAGCGGCTTGTCCCAGGGCAGGATCACGTCGCGGTCGCTCACGGCGCGTCCCGCGACATTCTCGGCGAGCGTGCGGCCGGTGCAGGTCATCACGCTGCCGTCGAGCGCGCCGTTGGCGAGCATCTCGGCAAGCACCGCGGGGATGCCGCCGGCGCGGTGGAAGCGCTCGGACAGATATTGGCCGGCGGGCTGCATGTTGACGATCAGCGGCAGGTCATAGCCTTGGCGCCAGTCGTCGGGGGTGATCTCGAAGCCGGCATGCCGCGCCATGGCGACGAGGTGCGGCTGGGCGTTGGTCGAGCCGCCGATCGCGGTGAGCAGCTTGATCGCGTTGAGGAAGCTCGCCTTGGTGAGTATCCTGGAAGGGCGCAGGTCCTCATAGGCCATCTCGACGATGCGCCTGCCGGTCTCATAGGCGATCTGGCCGCGCTCGCGGTACGGCGCCGGGATCATCGCGCAGCCGGGCAGGCTCATGCCCAGCCCCTCGGCGATCGAGTTCATCGTCGAGGCGGTGCCCATGGTGTTGCAATGGCCGGGCGAGGGCGCGCTTTCCATCGCGCGGCGGAGGAACTCGGCCTCGTCGATCTCGCCCGCGGCCATCTTGCGGCGGCTGCGCCAGATGACGGTGCCCGAACCGACCAGCTCGCCCTCGTGCCAGCCGTCGAGCATCGGCCCGCCCGAGAGCACGATCGCGGGGATGTCGACGGTCGACGCCGCCATCAGCGACGAGGGCGTGGTCTTGTCGCAGCCGGTGGTGAGGATCACCGCGTCGATCGGATAGCCGTTGAGGATCTCGACCAGCCCGAGATAGGCGAGGTTGCGGTCGAGCGCCGCGGTGGGGCGGCGGCAATTCTCGAAGATCGGATGGAGCGGGAACTCCATCGGAACCCCGCCCGCCGCCAGGATGCCCTCGCGGGCGCGCTTCACCGTCTCGAGATGGATGCGATTGCACGGCGCGATGTCGCTGCCCGACTGGGCGATGCCGATGATCGGCTTGCCCGAGGTCAGCTCCGCCGGCGTGATGCCGTAGTTCATGAAGCGCTCGAGATAGAGCGCCGCCATGTCGGCGCGGCCGGGCGCGGCGAACCATTCGCGCGAGCGGAACGGGCGGGCGGGGGTGCGGGTCATCGCGTCTTGGCCACTCCAAAATCGTCATCCCGGCGAAAGCCGGGACCCAGGGAAGCGAGGGACGTCGCCCTTGGCTGTGGATCCCGGCCTCCGCCGGGATGACGGTTACATTTTCGACGGTGGAGGAGCGTTACCCCTCCATCGCCTCGAGTTCCTTGCCCTTGGTCTCCTGGATGAACCGCTGGACGAGGAAGAAGCTGATCACCGCGCAGATGCCGTAGAAGGTGTAGCTGACCGCGAGGCCGAGGCCGGCGGCCATCAGCGGGAAGCTCTGCGCGATGAGGTAGTTGGCGAACCACTGGGCGAAGCCGCACACCGCCAGCGCCGAGCCGCGGATCTGGTTCGGGAACATCTCGCCGAGCATCACCCACATCACCGGGCCCCAGCTGACGTTGAAGAAGATCACGTAGAGATTGGCGGCGATCACCGCGACCACGCCCATCTGCTGCGACAGCACCAGCTTGTGGTTCGCGTCGAGCGAGCCCTGGCTGAACGCATAGACCATCACGAACAGGGTGAGCGCCATGCCCGCCGAGCCGATCAGCAGCAGCGGCTTGCGGCCGATACGGTCGATCACCGCGATGGTGACGAAACAGGCCGCGATCGAGACCGCGCCCGAGACGATGTTGATCAGCAGCGCGTCATTCTCGGTGAAGCCGGCGAGCTGCCACAGGGTCGCGCCGTAATAGAAGATGACGTTGATGCCGACGAGCTGCTGGAACACCGCGAGCAGCAGGCCCGCCCACACGATCGCGCGGACGCCGAGGAAGCCGCGGCCGCCGGCCGGGGTCAGCACATCGGCGAGGCGCGGGCGATGGTCGGTCGAGAAGCTCGCGCGGATCTCGGCGAGCTTGGCAGTGGCCGCGGTTTCGCCGAACAAGCTGGTGAGCACGGCGGTGGCTTCGGCCTCGCGGCCCTTGGCGACGAGGTAGCGCGGGCTCTCGGGAATGAAGAATAGCGCGACAAGGAACACCGCGGCCGGGATCGCCTGCATGAGGTACATCCAGCGCCACGCCTCGATATCGGCCCAGAACTTGTTGGTCGAAACGCCCGCAGCGGCGGCGAGATAGTAATTGACCACGAACGCGGCGGTGAGGCCGGAGATGATCATGATCTGCTGGACCGTGGTCATCCGGCCGCGGATGTTCGCGGGGGCGACTTCGGAGATGTAGGCGGGCGAGAGCACGGAGGCCGCGCCCACCGCCATGCCGCCGATGATCCGGGCGATGACGAAGATGTTGTGGTCGTGCGCGAAGCCCTGGACGAGCGCGCCGCCGAGGAACAGCACCGCCGCCAGCCGCATCACGTTGCGACGGCCCATGCTGTCCGCCAGCGTGCCGGCGAAGAAGGCGCCGATGAAGCAGCCGATCAGCAGCGAGCCGACCGTGAAGCCCAGCGACGCCTCGTCGAGCCCGAACGCGGCCTTGAGGCCGTCCTGCGTGCCGTTCACCGCGCCGCTGTCATAGCCGAAAAGCAGGCCGCCGATCGTCGCGACCGCGACGATGGCGCCGATCAGGCCGATATTGGCCCGCTCCGCCGTTGCATTCATCCCTTGGTTCCCCTCTCCTGCGCCCGTGATTGCGGGACTGTTAGCGGTAACGGTGGCCCGATCCGGAGGGAAAAGCAAGCCGCTGCGTCAGCGCCGCCCCGCCGTGACCGCTGCGGCGCTCCGCGCGCTCGGGGCGGCCGGCGGGCGGGCGGGCTCGCCCCCCGGAGGAGGCCCCGAAGACTCGCGCAGGATCAGCTCATGATCGAGCACCTGCTCGTCGAGCTTGTCGGCATCGGCGGTGCGATGCGCGCGCAGCCGGGCGAGCAGCAGGTTGAGCGCGCTCTCGGCCATCGCCGCGATCGGCTGGCGGACGGTGGTGAGCTCGGGCCACATCGTCGTCGCGAGCGAGGTGTCGTCGAAGCCGACCACGCTCAGATCCTGCGGCACATGGAGCCCGCGCCGGTGCGCCACGCCCACCGCGGCGGCCGCCATGTCGTCGTTCGAGGCGAAGATCGCGGTGGGCGGATTGGCGCGGTCGAGCAGCCGCTCGGCGGCGACGATCCCCGAGCGGAAGGTGAAATAGCCCTGCTCGACCGGCATCGCCTTGACGTCGAGCCCCGCCTCCTCGAGCGCGGCGATGAAGCCGCGATAGCGCTCCGCCGACGAGGTCTGGTTGGGATTGCCGCGGATGAAGCCGATGCTGCGATGACCGAGGTCGATCAGGTGCCTGGTCATCGCCGCGGCCGCCGCGGCATCGTCGATACGGACGTTGAGGCTGCGCTCGGGCGGCAGGCCCATCGCGACCGACACCCAGGGGATGCCCCCCGCCTCGAGCTCGGCACGGACCGGGGCGGCTTCGGATAGCGGCGGCGGCAGGATCACGCCCTCGACGCTGGTCGAGGCGAACTGGCGCGTCGCCTCGGCCTGCTCCTCGGCGCGCTCGCTCTCGCACGCTTCGAGCACGAGGTGGCAGCCGGCGCGGCGGGCGGCGGCGAGCGCACCGATCAGGAATTGCGAGAGATAGGCGGCCGACGGGTTCGAATAGAGCAGGCCGATCTGCGTCGCCTCGCCCGCGGCGAGGCTGCGCGCGGCGCTGTTGGGCGAATAGTTGAGCTTCTCGATCGCCTCGAGCACCGCCTGGCGCGTGCTCTCGCGGACGTTGGAGCCGCCGTTGACGACCCGCGACACGGTCATCGCGGACACGCCGGCGGCGCGTGCGACATCCTGTACGGTTATTGTGCCTCGACTTCGGCGGCTGGGTCTGCTCATCCCACTCTCTTCATGCGGTGATTAGGTCGCGCTTGTCGCAAATGCAATCGGCATGCTCCCCATATCACCGGTTGACCGTAACGGCCCCGCATTGATAGTGATAGCGCTACCATAGAAATACTCACACAAGATGGCGCGACAGCGCCACGAACGGAGGAGAGGATCGTGCGCAGTTTCCATCGCATCGCCGCGCTCGCCATTGCCGCCACGGCACTGACGCCCGTCGCCGCTCCCGTGGCGCAAGCCCAGGCCGGCCGCGCCGAGAAGCCGCTCTACAAGGATGCGAGCCAGCCGGTCTCCGCGCGCGTCGAGGATTTGCTCCGGCGCATGACGCTGGAGGAGAAGGTCGCGCAGCTGGTCGCGATCTGGGAGCACAAGGACCGCATCCAGTCACCGTCCGGTGACTTCGATGCCGCCAAGGCGAGCCAGGCCTTCCCCAACGGCCTGGGCATGATCTCGCGCCCCTCGGACCGGCGCGGCGTCACTGCCCCCGCCCCGGGCAGCGCCGGCGCCGCCGCGGGCGTCTCCAACCGCAATCCCGCGGAGACCGCCGCCTATATCAACGCCGCGCAGAAATGGGCGGTCGAGAAGACCCGGCTCGGCATCCCGATGATCATGCACGAGGAGGCGCTGCACGGCCTCGTCGCGCCGGGAGCGACGAGCTTCCCGCAATCGATCGCGCTCGCCTCGACCTGGGATCCGGGGCTGCTCGAGAAAATCTTCTCGGTCGCCGCCGCCGAGGCGCGGGCGCGGGGTGCGAACCTGGTGCTGGCGCCGGTGGTCGACGTGGCGCGCGATCCGCGCTGGGGACGGATCGAGGAGACCTATGGCGAGGACCCCTATCTCGTCTCCGAGATGGGCCTCGCGGCGATCCGCGGCTTCCAGGGAACGACGCTGCCGCTGGCCAAGGACAAGGTGTTCGTCACGCTGAAACACATGACCGGGCACGGCCAGCCCGAGAACGGCACCAATGTCGGCCCCGCCTCGCTCGGCGAGCGGACGTTGCGCGAGGACTTCTTCCCGCCCTTCGAGCGCGCGGTGACCGAGCTGCCGGTCCGGTCGGTGATGGCGAGCTACAACGAGATCGACGGCATTCCGAGCCACGCCAACAAATGGCTGCTCGACGGCGTGCTGCGCGGCGAATGGGGCTTCGAGGGCGCGGTGGTGAGCGACTATTTCGCGATCCGCGAGCTCGTGACGCGCCACAAGATGTACAAGAACGTCAAGGACGCAGCGGCACGGGCGATCGATGCCGGAGTCGATGTCGAGACGCCCGACGGCGAGGGCTACGACCATCTGATCGCGCTGGTCCGCGAGGGCAAGGTGAGCCAAGGCCAGATCGACAACGCCGTGCGCCGCGTGCTCGCGATGAAGTTCGAGGGCGGGCTGTTCGAGAATCCCTATGCCGACGCCAGGACGGCGGCGAAGAAGACCAACACGCCCGAAGCGATCGCGCTGGCCCGCCAGGCGGCACGCGAATCGGTGGTGCTGCTCAAGAACAGCGGTGGCCTGCTGCCGCTCGACGCCGCCGGGATCAAGCGGATGGCGGTGATCGGGACGCACGCCAGGGACACGCCGATCGGCGGCTATTCGGACGTGCCCAATCACGTGGTGAGCCTGCTCGAGGCGATGCAGGCCGAGGGCAAGGGCAAGTTCGAAGTCGATTATTCGGAAGGCATCCGGATCACCGAGGGCCATGTCTGGGCGAAGGACGAGGTCAAGCTGACCGACGCCGCGACCAACGACAGGCTGCGCGCCGATGCCGTCGCGGCGGCGAAGAACGCCGATGTCGTGGTGATGGTGCTCGGCGGCAACGAGGCGCTGAGCCGCGAGGCCTGGGCCGACAACCATCTCGGCGACAGCGAGACGCTCGACCTGCCCGGGCCGCAGGACCAGCTCGCCAAGGAGATCTTCGCGCTCGGCAAGCCGGTGGTGGTGATCCTGCTCAACGGCCGGCCCTATGCCGTCAACTATCTCGCCGAGAAGGCGCCGGCGCTGATCGAGGGCTGGTACCTCGGCGAGCAGACCGGCAACGCGCTCGCGGACGTGCTGTTCGGCCGATACAATCCGGGCGGCAAGCTGCCGGTGTCGATCGCGCGCAATGTCGGTCAGCTGCCGATCTACTACAACCGCAAGCCGACCGCGCGGCGCGGCTATCTGTTCGGCGACACCAGCCCGCTCTACCCGTTCGGCTACGGCCTTTCCTACACGAGCTTCGAGATCGGAGCGCCGGTGCTGGGTTCGGCCACGATCGGCGTCGCCGACAAGGTCAAGGTGAACGTCGACGTGACCAACACCGGCAAGCGCGCCGGCGACGAAGTGGTCCAGCTCTATGTCCGCGACGACGAGGCCTCGGTCACGCGGCCGCTGATCGAGCTGAAGCGGTTCGAGCGGGTGACGCTGCAGCCGGGCGAGAAGAAGACGGTGACCTTCGAACTCACCCCGCGCGACCTCTCGCTGTGGAACGTCGAGATGAAGCGCGTGGTCGAGCCGGGGACCTTCACCATCTCGGCCGGGCCCAACTCGGTGGACTTGAAGAGCACGGTACTCACCGTGCGGTGACTTAGGATCCTCCCATCATTTCCCTTCTCCCTTGATGGAGAAGGAGGGGCCCGCTCGGCGAAGCCGAGTGGGAGGATGAGGGTGAGCTTTCCGCCAGCGATGTCGCCAGGAGGAAAGGTCGCCCCCACCCAAACCTCCCCCATCAAGGGGGAGGGCTTTTTGTTTCATTCCGAAAGCCACGCCGCCACCCAGAAGAGCGGCGCGTTCCAGTTGATGGCGACTTCGTTGAGCGCATAGGCGCGGATGTCGTCGGCCCAGCAGGCCTGGGGCGCGCATTTGCCCTTGAGCTTCGCGGCGACCTCGTCGCTCATCGCGGTCGAGTTGGGGCCGCCCGAGAGCACGCCCGGCGGCGGGCCGGGCAGCTTCGGGTCGAGCGAATGCGCCCAGAAGCGATGGTGCGGATTGCGCATCGGCCGCGCGCCATAACCGCTGACATAGGAGATTCCGAGCGGGTTGCGGCCGAGGACATAGTCGATCGCGTCGACCACGCCCGCGCGGTACTTCGCCGCCCTGGTGAAGTCGTACGCCAGCCCGAGCAGCATGGCGCGGTTGAGCAGGTTCGAGTTCGAGCCCCAGGGATAATTGGCCGCCGGATAGGGGATGCGATAGCCATTGCCCTTCTCGAGCGCGAGGAAGCCGTCCGCCGCGGCGACCAGCGCGGCGCGCAGGCGCTTGCGCTCGGCTTCGGGCAGGCCGCTCCGCACCGTCGCGAGCGTGATCGTGCCGAGCGTCGCGGTGCGCGGCCAGCCGGGCTCGCTGGCCGGCGCAGCGAAGTGGGGCGAGCCCTCGACCGCGGCGCGATAGGCGGCCTTGCCGGTGGTGGCGTAGAGCTCGGCCGCCGCCCAGTAGAATTCGTCCGAGACGTCGCCGTCGCCATAGCCGCCGCTGCCGGTGAAGCTGCTGGTGGCGTAGATCTTCGGATTGCGCTCCGCCGCCGCCCAGGCGCGCTCGGCGGCCGCGAGGCAGCGCGCCGCGAACGCGTCGTCGACGCCGCGCCACAGCCGCGCGCATTGCGCCGCGGTCGCCGCGAGGTTGAGCGTCGCGGCGGTGGTCGGCGGATAGAGCAGCCGCTCCTCGGGATCGTCCTGGGGCGGCATCGGCAGCTTGGTCCAGCGGCGGTCGGCGACCTTCTGGTGCGCCATGCCCGAGGCGTCGATCTCGGCGCCGCCGGCGGGAAGCCGCATCCGCGTGCCCGCGGGCACCTGCATGCGGAGCAGGAACTCCATCTCCCAGCGCGCCTCGTCGAGCAGGTCGCTGACGCCGTTGCCCGCCTCGGGGATGCGGAGGCTGCGATCGGGGAAGGCGGCGGGGTTGCGCTCATAGGCGTTGAGCAGCGTCCAGAGCGCGATGCCGCCATTGACGACGTACTTGCCGTGGTCGCCCGCGTCGTACCAGCCGCCGGTGACGTCGAGGCCGTAGCCGCAGCCGGGCCAGACGGCGCCGCGCTCGTCCTTGCCGGCGAAGCATGTCGCGACTTCCTTGGCGTGACCGGCGGGCCGTGCCCAGGCCGCGCCGACGAAGCGCCCATCGATCGGGATGCCGGCGCGCTGGTGGTAGAAGAAGGCGGCGGCGTCCTTCGCGAGCGGAGCGTAGAGGCGGGAGCGGATGGCGAAGGGATCGCTCGCCTGGCCGCCGATAACGAGGCGATAGCCCTCGCCCGGGGTGCGGAAGGCGGAGAAGTCGACACGCTGGACCTCGGCGCCCGAGGCGGGATCATCGCCATAGGGCTGGGTCTTGCCGCGGGCGAGGACCTTTCCGCGCGAGTCGGTCAGCGTCCAGTCGAGCGGCGCCGGGCCGGCCTGGACGATCGCGGTCTTGGGATCGCCGGGCTCGAAGCCGAGCTGGTTGAGGTGGATGGGCGGGGCCGGGGATGCGGCAGCGAGGAGGAAGAGCAAAGGTGCGGCGGGAAATAGATGGCGAACGCCCAATTCCTCCCCCGGAGGAGGAAGGGGACCAGCCGCAGGCTGGTGGAGGGGTTTTCTCCACCTGCGGTACCGCTTGCCGAAACTACCCCTCCACCACCAGCTGCGCTGGCGGTCCCCCTCCC
>CBIFVW010000119.1:0-11148 GCA_966186155.1 uncultured Sphingomonas sp. | reverse complement strand
GGTGGGGGCGCGGGAATTCGGGCGCGGTCACGGCAGCTCCCCCGCGACGATCGCCCGGATCGGGGCGGCCGCGAGTCGGCCGCGCAGCGCGAGCAGCTCGGCCTCGACATGTGCGATCGCCGCGTCGTCCGGCGCATGGCCGCGCCACAGATTGCGGACCAGCGCGTCGCGGAGCGATCCGTCGGCCAGCCCCGCCCGATAGGCGCCGAGCCGGCCGCCGAGCATCCCCATCATCTTGCCGACATGCTTGCCGACGACGATGTCGCCGATCCCGATCTCGCGCAGCTGCCCGTCCATGTCGTCGATGAACACCTCGGCGAGCTGGGTGCTCGGCGGCACGCCCTCGGGCGCCTGTTCGAGACGGAGCAGCACGAGGCTGAGCACCGCGGCGATCATGTCGAAGCGGCCGTCGATCGTGTCGGGCACCGCGCCGGCCTCGTACCAGTGCGGTTCGCGGGCGCGCGCGACGATCGCGGCGTAGAGAAGGGGCGCCGTGCCGCGATCGGGTGCGCCGAAGAGCCGCTGGAGCAGTCGCATGTGCCGGTTCGGTCCTGCAAAGAAGGGCGCGACCTTGTTTGGCCGCATTTTGCCGCATATTGAGGCGAACGGCCCGCGATGCAATGCGATGCAGCGCGTCGGGTGCCGGTATGCGTTTGCCTGGAGACCAGAATGCCGATTCCCGCCCGCGCGCTTGGCGCCGTCTTGCTGGCAGCCGCGCTTGGCACCACCGCCTGCGTGCCGGTCCGCACGCACCAGGGCTATATCGTCGACAAGGAACTGGTCGATTCGATCCAGCCCGGCATCGACACGCGCGAATCGGTGATCCAGACGCTCGGCCGCCCGACGCTGACCAGCCAGTTCAACGAAGGCGAGTGGTATTATATCTCGCGCCAGAGCTCGAATCTCGGCTTCCAGGGGCTGAAGCCCAAGGACCAGACGACGCTGCGCATCCGCTTCGACGCCAAGGGCAATGTCGCGTCGATCGACCGGATGGGGAAGGATCTGATCGCCTCGGTCGACCCCTATGGCAAGACCACGCCGACCCTGGGTCGCAAGCGCGGCTTCTTCGAGGACCTGTTCGGCAATATCGGCACGGTCGGCGCACCGGGCGCCGGCGCGGGTGGCGGCGGCGGCAACACCGGCCCCTGATCGCCCCGGGCTTGCTTTCTGGCAGCTTAAGCACGCGTTCCCGCGCCGTTCAGCGCGCATCCTCCAGATAGGGCCCCTACCGGCGTGAAGGCCGGTCTGTGTTCTGGAGGAATGACATGAGGAAGATCGTCACCGCCGCCCTGCTCGCCGCCGTCGCCATGCCGGCGGTCGCGCTGCCGAGCGCGGCCAATGCCCAGTCGCGCGCCGAGCTGCGCCGCGACCGGCAGGACATCCGCGAGGAGCGGCGCGAGCTGCGCGACGCCTATCGCCGCGGCGACCGCCGCGACATCCGCGACGAGCGCCGCGACGTGCGCGAGGCGCGGCAGGAGTATCGCGAGGACCTGCGCGACCGCGAGCGCCGCTGGGGCGATAATGACTGGCGTTACAATCGCGACCGCAACCGCCATCTCTATTCGCGCGGCACGTGGCGGGCGCCGTTCCGCTACACCAGCTTCCGCGTCGGCGCGCGGATCGGCGCGCCTTATTACGGCACCCGCTACGTGATCGCCGATCCGTGGCGCTATCATCTGCCGCGCGCGGGCCGGTTCCAGACCTGGGTGCGCCATTATGACGACCTGCTGCTGGTCGACACCCGCCGGGGCGTGGTGCTCCGCGTGATCCGCGGCTTCTACTGGTAGGATGAAAGCCGGCCGCGCCGTCCTTGTGGGGACGACGCGGCCGGTACCGATGGATATGGTCCCCGAAAGGGGGAGGGGACCGAGCGATTAACGCCCGGCCGAGTATTTCGGTCCCTCAACGAACCGTGAAAAGCACCTGATCGACGACGCGCCCGCTGAGATCGACGAGGCGCAGCCGATGCTGCCCCGGCGGCGCGAGGATCAGCGGCTTCGACGTCGCGGTGCCGAGGTCGCGCTTGTCGAGGAACAGGCGGTGGCCGGTCACTTCTCCCGTCACGGCTATGGCGAGCTTCTGGTTGTCCGCCGGGATGTCGGGATCGAGCGCATAGACGCTGCCCGCGACCGGATTGACGATGCGCGGCCGGCGCGCCGCAGCGGGCGCGGCGGCGACGCGGTCGAACCCCGTGCCCTTCAGGAAATATTCGCGGCGCGGCTGCTCGATGCCGCCGTCGAAGCGGATCGCTCGTTCCTCGATCCCGGCCGGACGCGGCGGGGCGCGGCTCGGCAGGCCCTGGTGCAGCGCGAGCATCACGTCGCGCCACACCGGCGCCGCGCCGCTGGTGCCCGATACCGCGCGCATCGGATCGCCCTCGAGATTGCCGACCCACACCCCGACGGTGAAGCGATCGGTGAAGCCCACGCACCAATTGTCGCGCATCGCCTTGGAGGTGCCGGTCTTCACCGCCGCCCAGAAGGGCAGGCGCAGCGCCGAATCGACGCCGAAGGTGCCGGCCCGGGCATTGGGGTCGGCGAGCATGTCGGCGACGATCCAGGCCGCCGCGGGCGTGGTGGTGCGGCGGAGCGGCTCGGCCTTCTCTCCGAGCAGCAGGTGGAGCGGCGCCCAGCGTCCCGCGAGCGCCAGGCTGCGATAGGCGGCGACCTGCTCGACCAGCGTCACCTCGGCCGATCCCAAGGCAAGCGAATAGCCATAATATTGCCCGTCCTCGACAAGGCCGTGATAGCCGGTGTCCCAGAGCCGGTCGCGGAACGCATCGACGCCCGTGAGCAGCAGCGTGCGCACCGCCGGCACGTTGAGCGACCCCGCCAGCGCGATCCGTGCCGAGACGGGGCCCTTGAAGGCGCGGTCGTAATTCTGGGGGACGTAGAGGCCCGACGCCGTGTCGAGCTGGACCGGCGAATCGTCGAGGATCGAAGCGGCGGTGAGATAGCCCTTCTCGATACCCAGGGCGTAGAGAAAGGGCTTCAAGGTCGATCCCGCCTGGCGATAGGCGGCTGCACCGTCGACCGCGGGGGCGGTGCTCTCGCCGCCGATCCCGCCGACATAGGCGAGCACGTCGCCGCTGGCATTGTCGACCACCACCACCGCGCCGTCGCGCGCGCGAGTGCCGCCGAGCCCCTGGAGCTGACGCTTCAATGCCGTGATCGCGACGCGCTGGATGTTCGCATCGAGCGTCGTCGTGATCCGGGCGCCCGGCTTGGTGAGCAGTTCGGCGGCGAGATGCGGAGCGAGCCCTGGATCGAGCGCGAGACTGCGTGCCGGACCGAGCATCGAGGCGGCGGCGGCGGCGAAGCGGGCGCAGTCGCGCTCGCGGCTCAGCGCGCAGGCGCGGCGGGCGACCTGGGCGGCGCCGGCCTGGGGATCGGGAAGCAGTGCCGCGAGCAGCAATGCGTCGTCGCGGGTGAGCGTCGCCGGGGTCTTGCCGAACAGGCCGAGCGCCGCGGCGCCGATCCCCTGCGCCTCGCCGCGAAAGCCCGCGAGGTTCAAATAGGCCTCGAGGATCTGGTCCTTGCTCCAGCGCGATTCGATGGCCCAGCCGGCGCGCATCTGGCGGAGCTTATCGCGCAGGCCGCGGCTGCCCGGCGCGGCGAGATCGGGCGCGAGATAGGCGGCGGCCTGCATCGACAGAGTCGAGGCGCCGCGGCCGCGCTTGCCTTCGATGCGGTCGCGCGCCGCGCCGGCGAGGGCGATCCAGTCGACGCCGCCATGGCTCCGGAAGCGCCGGTCCTCGGCGGCGACAAGGATGTCGCGCGCGATCGGGGAGACGTCCTGGAGCCGCGTCCAGGCGAGGCGGCGCGCTCGATAGTCGACGCGGCTCGAATCGATCAGCGCGCCGTGCCGGTCGTAGAGCCAGGCCTCGGACGGGTGCCAGGCGGCGCGGACGGCGGCATAATCGGGGATCGGCGGCGGCAATGTCGCCCACCAGAGCGTCGCGAAGCCGCCGAGCAGCAGCGCGAAGGCGGCACCGACAATGCGCTGCGGCGTGACGACGCCGCGCCACCCACTCTCGCGCCAAGCCGCGCGCTGGCGGCCCAGCCAGGCGTGGAGCGCCTCGGGGGCGTCGTCGATCCGCTTCGTCCAGCGGCGGGCGAAGGCGAGGAAGCGGGAAGCTGCCTCCTTCGCGGTCACCGCTGCGCCACGGTCATCACGGCGTTCGGCACCTGCGCGCGGATCTCGGGCGCGTACATCGCCTCGACCCGCGTCGCCGGCAGGTTGAACCTGCCCGCCGCGTCGAGCCGCATCACGTACGACACGGTGAAGCTGCCGCGCGGCACCCAGCCGTAAAAGGCGCGCCAGCTGTCGAAGCCGCGCTCGACATAGCTCGGCGAGACCCCTTCGCTGGTGCCGGCCTGATTGGCGAGCATCTCGGACTGGCCGCCGAGATTGCCGACGATCGTCGCGCCCGCGGGCACCGGATCGTTGATCACCACCCAGTTGCGCTCGGCCGAGGCCTCGACGCTGATCGTCACCTTGACCACGTCGCCGCGCGTCCAGGCATTGGGCGTCGCCTGCTTCACTGGCTCGACCTTCTTAGTCATCCTGTACCCGGCCATCAGCGGCTGGGTGAGCGGCACCGCGGCCTTGACCCGGACGAAGGCCCAGGGCCCGGAGCCGCCCGACTGGCCGAGGACCAGCGGGGTCTGCTGCGCGGGGAGCGGCAGCGTGAACAGCCGCTGCGGCTCGGCGAGCGGCCAGCTGAGGCTGAGCCGCGAAGCGCCGAACGAGGCGCTGGTGACGCCCGCGATCGCCTGGGCCGGGTAGAGGCCCATGAAGCGCCGTGCGAGGATCGTGCCCCAGGCATTGGCGGTGGTGTTGTCCCAATGGCCGCGCTGCTGGCGGGCGGCGATGCCGACCATCATCTTGGCCGCGTCATTCTCCCAGCCCGGCCGGCCGAGCGTCGCGAGCAGCGCCTTGATCGCGGCCTCGTCGTCGGACGACATCAGCCACCAGGGCATGTTGCCCTTGTCCGAGAGGTCGACGCGCGTGCCTTCGTAGACCAGGCGCGTGCGGAGCGTCTTCTCGGCATCGGCGCGGAGCTGCGTGCCGTTGGCGAGGCCCTGCACCTTGCCCAGCGCCACGGCGTAATCGGCGAGGCTCGAGGTCGGCATCTCGGCCGGGGTCATGCCGACCTGGCCGAGCATGGCACCGGTCGCCGCGCCCTGCCGCGCCAGCGCGGTGAAGGCGGCGACGCGCTGGAGGCGGACATCGCCATAGTCCTCGTGGCGCAGGCGCCCGTCGAGCACTGCCTTCATCGCGTCGAGCATCTTGGCGCGCGGCCCCTCGGGGAGCGGCAGGCCGGCTTCGGCGGAGACCGAGAGGACATAGGCGGTGAGCGCCTCCGAGCCCGGCCAGTCGCCCGGCCAGTAGCGGAGCAGCCCGTCATTGTCCTGATAGGCCGGAATGTCGCTCGCAATGAGATTCCACATCCCCGCATCCCCCAGCGCGATCGCGCGCGAGGTGCGCTGCTCGAGGCAGTTATAGGGATAGAAGCTCATATATTCGCGCACGCCGGAAAGCGGCGGCGCGAGCGTGTCGGTGAGGCTCACCTCGACCGCGCCGAACCCGGGAAGCGCGCCGGCGGGCGGGGCGATGGGCAACGTGGTGCCGGTGCCGACCCGCGTGAGCGTCGCCGCCCAGGTCTCGACCGGCACGGCGGGGATCACCGATTGGACGATAGTGACCTTGTCCGCCGCCTTGCCGTCGGCCGACTTGGCCGAGACGGTCCAGTTGAGCTTGCCGTCGCGCGGCGGCGCGGTGAGGTTCCACACCACCGGCGCGGCGCCGCCCGCGGGAATCTCGACGGTCAAGGGCTTGCCGGTCGCGACCGCGGGGCTGAGCGCGACGGTCGCGGTGACCTTCATCGGCTTGCTCGATCCGTTCCGGAGCGTGAACATCGCGCCGAACGTGTCGCCGGTCCGCACCAGCTGCGGCACGCCCGGATAGATGGTGAGGTCCTGCGCCGATCGGATGCTCGCCATTCCGGTGCCGAAGAGCTGCGGGCCCGAGGTTGCGATCGCGACGAGCTTGAACGAGGTCAGCGCGTCGTTGAGCGGCACCTGGACCCGGGCGCGGCCATTGGCGTCGAGCGCCACGCGGCCCTTCCACAGCAGCACCGGCTGGAAATTCTCGCGGTTGAGACCCGAGAGATCGCCGCCGCCTCCGCCGCCGCCCGCCTCGACGGCCTTCTTGCCGTAATGGCGCTTGCCGACGACCTGGGTTTGCGCGGTCGAGGTGAGCACCGAGAGCGGCCGGTCGCCCATCATCGCGTCGAGCAGGTTCCAGCTGTCGTTGGGCGCGAGCTGGAGCAGCGCCTCGTCGACCGCGACGAAGGCGAGGTCGGCCGAGGCGGCGGGCTTGCCGTCGGGAGCCTTCACCTCGACATCGACATTGGCGGTGTCGCGCGCGGCGTAGCGTTCCTTGTCGGCCTTCACCGCCACGTCGAGCTTGTGGCCTTCCCAGCCGACCTTCACCTTGGCGATGCCGAGGCGATAGGCGGGCTTGGCGAGGTCGACGAGCGCGGTCGGCTCGCCGCCGTCCTTCGACCAGGGCATGCCCCATTCGCGCGCCATGTTAGAGCGCCAATTCGCCCAGCCGGTGACGCGGCCGCGGACCGCCATCACCGAGACGTAGACGTCGGGCGCATAGTCGCCGGGCATCGGCACTTCGATCACCGGGTCCTTGCCGGTGAGGCCGACGACGAAGCTCGACAGCACGCCTTCGCGCTCGACGGTGACGAGCGCGGTCGCGTCGCGGAAGGGCATGCGGACCTGGAACTTGGCGGTCTCGCCCGCCTTGTACTCGAGCTTCTCCGGGATGACGTCCATCCGGTCGCCATTGTCGCCGCCGAACCACCAGTCGTCGTCGCCGACCAGCCAGACCGAGCGCGTCGCGCGCGCGACATTGCCGGCGCCGTCCTTGGTGGTCGCGACGGCATAGACCTCGCCCGAGACGCCAGGGGCGAGCTGGCAGCTCGCCAGCCCCTGCGCGTCGGTGGTCGCCGAGCAGGTCGCGCCCAGCTTGGTGGTCTTCATCTGGTTGTCATAGGCGTAGAAGCCGCCGATCAGCCGGCGCCGCGCGGTGAGGATCTCGCGGCTGTAGAGCTCGACCGAGATCGCCTGGTTGGCGAGCGGCTTGCCCGAGGTGTCGAGCGCGACGAAGCGGAGCCTGAGGTCGTCCTGCTTCATCAGCCAGCCATCGGTCTTGATCCCGAGCTGGACGCCCGAGGTGAAGATCGGGATGCGCTTGGACGAGGTCAGGATCTGGCCGTTGGCGTCCTGATAGTCCATCTCGACGAGCATCGTCGTGTTCTGGTCGAGCGTCTGCGGCACTTCGGCGTTGATCCGCTGGGTGCCGTCGGCGCCCAGGGTCGCGGGAAGCGTCTGGGTCGGCGGCAGCTGGACCTGCTCGTCCTCGCCCTCCCCGTCCATCGGCTTGACGCCTTCGGCCATCGCGCGGCCGCCGAAGCTGTAGCCATCATAGCCGTCGGGCGTCGGGAAGTCGCCGAAATAGCCGATCCGCGTCTCCACCGGCAGGTTCGCCGCGCCGCCGCCCGAGAGATAGCCGACGAACAAGTCGAGCGGCAGCGTCGACGGGCGGATCGCCGCGTCCTTGGGCCCCGCCACCGAGGCCTTCATCGTCGGCAGCTTGTACTCGTCGACCTTGAACGACTGGCCGGTATAGATCTCGCGCTCGTCATTGCCCTCCTTGACGATCACGCGGAGGTCATAGTCGCCCATCTTGGCGCCCTGCGGCGCGGTCCATTCGCTCTCGCCGATGCCGTTGGCGTCGATCGAGAGCGGCAGGTCGTACTGCGTGTCCGATCCGCGGTGCTGGAGCCTGAGCGTCCCGGTGAAGGCGGGCGAGGTGCCGAAGCCGCTCGCGATCGGCTGCCGCACGATGTGCTTCATGTGGATCGTCTCGCCCTGGCGGACGAGCGCGCGGTCGAAGACGGTGTGGAAGATCTGCTCCTGCTTCTGCCAGCCATAGGGCAGATCGAAGTCGAACGGCCGGATGCCCTCGCCCCAGCCCGTCAGCGTGAAGCTGAAGTCGTCGGCCTTGCGCGCCGAGACCATCAGCGGCGAATCGCCATTGTCGCAATTGCCATAGGTCTCGGGTTCGGGGAGTCCGGCGGGGACGCCGAGCCGGCCCGAAGCATCGGTGGTGCCGCGGGCGAGCAATTGCCCGGTGCAGCTGTCGGTGATCCGCACCTCGGCCTTGTCGACGCCCTGGCCGGTGTCGAGCGACGTCACCCAGACCAGCGAGGTGTCGCGGCCCCATTTGAAGTGCACGCTCATGTTAGTGACGAGCGCACCCGCGGCGACGTAGCGCGGCGACTTGCGGCCGAGCAGCGCCTCGCCGAGGCGCGGGCTGGCGAGCTCGACCACGTAGAAGCCGGGCTTGGTCAGCGGGATGCCGACCACTTCGAATTCCTTGCCGCCGCCCGGCAGGTTGACCTTGAACGGCTTCCCCGTCGCGGGCGTGAGCAGCGGCTGGGCGCCGGTCGTGTTGATCGAAACCGTCTCGGCGCCGCGCTTCACGCTCTCGGACTTGGTCTCGGCCGCATCGTCGATCGCGCGCAGCCATTTGGCGACCTCGCCGTCGCCGCCCTGGACCCTGAGGCTCTGGCCGCCCACCGCCATCTGGCTGCCGTCGAGCTGGGCCTCGACATTGCGCACCGAGACGGGGAGGACGCCGCCCTCCTTCGCTTCCAGGATGCCGAAATTGGCCGCGAACTTCACCAGCGGCGGCGGCGCGTCGAACTTGACGTCGAGCGGGAAGCGCTCGGCATTGGAGAGCTTGCGGCCGCTCTCGTCGGCCACGTCGGCGGGGAGCACCAGCTTGGCCGTCGTCGCCGAAGGCAGGGGTGCCTTGAACTTCAAGTCGGCGACCGCGGCCTTCTTCTTGTCGTCGTCGCTGAAGACCGGCGTCAGCTCCTTGCCGTCGGGGAGCTTGATCCGCACCGCTTCGGCCTGCGCCTTGGGAATCGGCGCCGAGAAGCGCACCCAGGCGTCCTGCACCGGGTTGCATCCCGCCTGCGGATTGACCCGCGAGCATTCGAAGCGCGCGGCGAAAGGCTTGCGGACGCTGAAGTCGAAGCGCTGGTCGGTGCCCGCGGCGCGGCCCGAGGCGCTCTTGATGTCCTTGCTCCAGACCAGCGCCATGTCGCGGCCGGGCGGCAGCGGGCGTCGGCACTTCAGCGCGACGACGCTGGCGAGCGCCTGGGCGCGGTCCTCCGCCTTGGCGGGCAGCGCCTGGGGCAGACCGGCCTCGGAGAGGAAGCTCTGCATCTCCCAGCGATCGGTGCCGAGATCGGCGACGAGCTTGGGAGCGACGTCCGCCGGCAGCACGTCGACCGGGATCTTCTCGCCGATGCCGTCGACCGAGCAATAGGCGTTCGCGGCGACCGAGGCGCGATCGGGCGCGAGGTTCGCGGCGACGAGGAAGACCTGGTCCTCCTCGATCTCGCTGCCGTAGCGGCTCGGCAGCACGCTGCGCGCGATCGGGCCGCCCGAATCGACCGTGAAGGCGCGCTGGCCCTGCACTTCGTAGCCCGACAGGCTCTTGAGGCCGTCGCGCAGCGTGAACTTGCAGGTGACGCCGCCGGGGAGCGGGGTGGCGAATTCGTGGACGAAGGTCTGCTGGTCGACCCAGCGCCCCTCGCCGCCGACCGGACAATCGACCGTGAAGGGCGATGCGGCGCGCGGGTCGCCGAGCGGCACCATCGGCATGTTGAACCGCGCCGTGAAGCGCTCGATCGCGCCGTTGCCGACGCCGGGCGTGGCCATCTCGACTTGCGGATTGTTGCTGCCCAGGGCGGCGATGGCTCCCAAGGGCGCGGCGATCAACGCCAGAACGCCGAGCCGGGCAACGAGCTTCATGGCACCTCTCCCCCACAGGCAGCGGCGCACGATAGCCCGGCCATGCAATGAGTCCAGCGGCGAATCGAGAAGCGGTCGCGGCGGTAGGTGCCGCAGTAATGCGGAGGGACAAGGCGTACCGCCCGCGCCAATTCCATCCGTTCCGGAGTAATCGCGAGCAAGATACTTGATCGTTGCGAGAACGATACGGGATAAGATGCGGTCCGAATCGGAGATATCGCGTGCAGGAAGGGGGGATCCTGATCGCCGCGGTCGACATGGTCGCGCGCGAAGCGACCTTGTTCGCCGCCTTATGGTTCGTCGTCGGCGGGATCGACGACTTGCTGATCGACCTCATCTATCTGGCGCGCAGGCTGCGCGGGGCGCGGACGACGCTGCCGCTGCTCGCGGGGCCGCTCCCCCAGGGGCGGATCGCGGTGTTCGTCGCGGCATGGGACGAATCGGCGGTGATCGGCGGGATGCTCCGCGCCGCGCTCGCGCGCTTCGATCATCCCGATTACCGGCTCTATGTCGGCACCTATCCCAACGATCCCGAGACGATCGTCGCGGTGGCGCGCGTGGCGGAGCGCGACGCGCGCGTCCGGCTGGTGATCGGCGACGAGCCGGGGCCGACGACCAAGGCGGGGTGCCTCAACGCGCTGTGGCGCGCGCTGCTCCGCGACGAGGCCGACGAGGGCGTTCCGGTCCGCGCGATCGTGCTCCACGACGCCGAGGACGTGGTGCATCCGCTCGAGCTCAGGGTGTTCGCGCATTGCCTCGAGGACCATGAAGCGGTCCAGTTGCCGGTGCTGCCGCTGCCGCATCCCCGGTCGCGCATCGTCTCGGGCCATTATATCGACGAGTTCGCCGAGGCGCATGGCCGAGTCCTGGTAGTGCGTCAGGCGCTGGGCGCGGCGATGCCCTTCGCGGGCGTGGGCTGCGCGATCCGGCGCGACATGATCGGGCGGCTGGCGGATCTGCGCGGCGGCGCTCCGTTCGACGCCGGCAGCCTGACCGAGGATTACGAGCTCGGCCTCACCATCGCCGCGATGGGTGGCACGACGCTGCTCGCCCGCGTGCCCGAGGCGCCGGGTGGCCCCCTGGTGGCCGTCCGCGCCTATTTCCCCGACACGCTCGAGGCTGCGGTGCGGCAGAAGGCGCGCTGGATGACTGGGATCGCGCTCGCCGGCTGGGACCGCACCGGCTGGGGGCGGCGCGGCGATATCGGCGACCATTGGATGCGGATGCGCGACCGCCGCGCGAC
>CBIFVW010000118.1:0-11308 GCA_966186155.1 uncultured Sphingomonas sp. | reverse complement strand
CCCCTCCGGGGGAGGAATGAAATGAGCCGCTTCCTGAATGTCCGAAGGTTGATCGGTCCTAGCCGGCCCGCAGCAGACGTCCCGGCGTGCCGATCCGCTTGCCGTCCTCGAAGGCAGGCCGGCCGTTCACCATCACCAGGTCGAAGCCCTCGGCCCTGGCGAAGGGGTCGACATAGGTGGAGCGCGCCTTGACCTTCGCTGGATCGAACAGGATCAGGTCCGCCTTTGCCCCTTCGCGGATCACGCCGCGATCGGCCAGGCCCAGGATCCGGGCGGGGAAGCCCGTGCCCTTGCGGACCATCTCCTCGATGGCGAGCTTCCGGTCGCGCACGACATATTCCTCGACCAGCTTGGCATAGGTGCCGGTCGCGCGCGGATGGCGCATGCCCGGGCCGCCATCGGTGGAGAAGGCGACGTGCGGATCGACGAGCAGCACGTCCTGCAGCGCCTTGTCCTGCGTGAAATGCGCGCCCGATCCGCCCTGCGGCCCGATCCGGATCAGGAAATCGGCGTAATCGAGCCCCGCTTCCCGCGCCGCCTGGGCGAGCGTCTTGCCGGCATGGGGCGCGGTGCCGATCAGCAGCGCCTCGGGCCCGCCGCGCCGAGTCATGCGCCGCACCAGATGATCGCGCAGCTCCTGCCGCCGCTCGGCCACGACCTTCGCATAGTCGGTGGGCGGGAGCGCCCATTCGGGAAAGAGGATCGCGATGCCGGTATAGCCGGCCTCATAGGGATATTGGTCGGCGGTCAGGTCGATCCCCTGGCGGCGTTTCGCGGCCAGGAACGCGAGCAGCTCCCGCGCCCGCCGCTCGCCTTTGCCGAACACGACCTTCAGATGCGAGATGTGCGGACGGGCGGGCAGCGACGAGGCGATCAGCTCGTCGATCGAGCGCTCGATCTCCTCGTCATTCTCCGAGCGCATATGGCTCATGACGACGCCGCCATGGCGGCTGACCACGCGGCCGAGATTGGCGAGCTCGGCGGTCTCGGAATAGATGCCGGGCACATATTCCAGGCCATAGGAGAGGCCGAACGCGCCGGCGCGGAGCTCGGCCTCGAGCTGCGCCGCCATGCGCGCGAGCCCCGCCGCATCGGGGCGGCGCACCGAATCCGGCACCCCGGCGGCGCGCCGGAGCGTGCCGTGGCTCGACAGCAGCGCCACGTTGACGTCGAGCGGCGCGCGATCCACGGCGCGCATCCAGCCGTGCGGGTCGAGGTCCTTCCCGATCCGGGGTCCGCTGCCGTCCTGCCCGAGCGTGATCGTGGTGACGCCCATCGCGAGGAAGGATTCGTACGAATCCTCCAGCGGGTCGCCATGGCTGTGCAGGTCGATGAAGCCCGGCGCGAGGACGCGCCCCTCGCCCGAAACGATCCGCGCGGACGGTGCGGAGCCTTGCCCCGGCGGCAGGATCCGGGCGATCCGGTCTCCCGCGACGAGCAGGTCGGCGAGCCGCGGCGAGGCGCCGGTGCCGTCGACGAGCAGGACCTCGCGGAACAGGGTCGGATGCTCGGCCCGCGCTCCCGCGCTGCCCGGCCAGCCCGCCAGCCCTCCGGCCGCCATCGCTCCGCCCACGAATTGCCGCCGCGTCGGACGCTGGAACATGACCCCTCCCTATCGGACTCCCCGCCTCGCGAACGGGGCTGTCCGGGTCATGTGAGCATCATCCGGCCGCGATTTCCAGCGACGTTTCAGCTGACCGCGAAGACTGTGCCGGTGCCGCGTTCGGCGCGGAGCGTGCCGCTGACGTGGCGGAGACAGAGGTCCGGGCTCTGCGCCAGCGCGAAGCGGACCCGGTCCTTGCCCAGCGTGTGCCGGACCAGCGCCGTGGCGCGGGCGACATCGGGGGAGGCGCTCGCCTCGACCAGCGCCACGCGCCCGTCCGGGAATGCGGCGACTCGCTTGGCCGGTGCGTCGATCGGCGCCAGCGACACTGCGCCACGTCCGAGCGGGCTCGGCAGCTCGCGGAACTGGCTCGGCGCGATCGGCCCCTTGCCGACCAGCAGCGCATCGCCCTCGTGCCGGACGAAGCCCGCCGGCATGTCGACCGGGCTGAACCGGTCGGGGACCGGGCCGTTGCCGACCGGGATGCCGAAATCGGGCGTGCCGTCGTCGCGATAATAGATGCGCTGCACCCGGGTGTGGCGATTGGGATCGAACAGCGGATCGCCTTCGATCTTCTCATAGTCGCGGCCGTGATAGACGAGCACGTCGCGCCCCTGCTCGTCGACGGTGAAGCTGTTATGGCCGGGGCCGTAGACGTTGGTCAGCTTCGAGGTCGTGAACACCGGCACCGGCGACTTGCTCCAGCTCGCCGGGTCCATGAGGTCGGCGTCGTCGGCGGCGGTGAGCATGCCGAGGCAGTAGCGCGCGTCGGTCGCGCTCGCCGAATAAGTGAGGAACAGCCGGCCGCCCCGTGCGAGCACCGCGGGCGCCTCGTTGACCTTGAAGCCCTGGATCTCCCAGTCGAGCGTCGGCACCGAAAGCAGCGCCGGCTTGCGCGCCAGCGTGAGCGGCGTCGCGAGCGGCGCGAGATAGAGGTTGGAATTGGTCTCGATCCCCGGCTCGCGCTGCGCCCAGAGGAAATAGCGGGTGCCGCGATGGACGAAGCTGGTCGAATCGAGGTTGAAGCTGTCCCAGGGCGCCTGGAACTGGCCGAGCACCGACCATGTGCCGGTCATCGGGTCCTTGCCGCTACAGGCGATGGCATAGGTGCGGATGCGGAACACGTCCTCGCCGCCGCCGCTGGGGCCCGCGGCGAAATACATGATCCAGCGGCCGCCGATCCGGTGCAGCTCGGGGGCCCAGATGAAGCCCGACAAGGGGCCCTTGGCGAGATGGCGCCACAGCACGCGCTCCTCCGCCGTCGCGAGGCCCGCGAGCGTGCGCGCGCGGCGCAGCACCAGCCGGTCATATTCGGGGACCGAGCCGGTCATGTAGTACCAGCCGTCGGCATGGCGGAAGACCTGGGCGTCGGCGCGCTGGCGGACGAGCGGGTTCGCCGGCACGGGCGCTCGCTGGGGCGCGGCGAACCCGACTGCGGCGGCGGCGCGGGCGGCCGCGACGCTGCCGGCGGCGCCGGCGAGGAATAGACGACGATCGAGATGCGGCATGTCGGGCTCCCTGGTTCGACGAGAGGAAATCACTGCAGGGCGACGGGCCAGCCGTCCGCGCCCCAGCGGACCGGCGCGATCCGCAGCGTCGGCACGCCGCGGTTCTCGCGGTCATAGGCGTGGTAGACGACATAATCGCGCCCGTCGCGGTCATGCAGCCAGCCGGCATGGCCGGGGCCGCGGAAACGTTGCTTCTCCTCGAGATCGGCGCGCAGGAAGATCGTCCCGCCGCCCTGCATCAGCGCGCTGCCGTCCTTGCCGAGATAGGGGCCGGTGATCGCCTTCGAACGGCCGATCACCGTGTAATAGGTGCTGTTCACGCCCTTGCAGCAATAGTCGTACGAGACGAGCAGGTAATAATAGCCGCCATGGGGCACGATGAACGGCGCCTCGACGGGGGCGGGCCCGCCGGCGGGCGCGGGGCGCCGGGCGATCGAATGGGGCCTGGCGCCGGGGTCGAGCGGCTTTCCGGTCCTCGGATCGAGGCGGAACAGCTTGATGCCGGTCCAGAAGCTGCCGAGCGCCAGCCAGTGCCTGCCCTCCCGGTCGATCACGAAATTGGGGTCGATCGCGTTGAAATCGTCCTTCTCGGTCGACATCACCACCAGCCCCTCGTCGTGCCAGCCATAGCCGGGCGCCCGGGGATCGAGCGTCGGGCTGGTGGCGAGGCCGATCGCCGAGCGATTCGAGCCGAAGGTCGAGACCGAATAATAGAGCCGGTAGCGGCCGTTCACGAAGGATATGTCGGGCGCCCACATGCCCTTGGTGCCGGGCACCGCCTTCAGGGCCCAGTCCGGGATCCGGTCGAACAGCGGCGCGCCGGCGGTCCAATGGACCAGGTCCTTCGAGCTGCGGGTGCGGATGTAGCTGCCGTCATTGCCGGTGCTGAAGACATGATAGGTGTCGCCCTCGCGCGCGATCACCGGATCGTGGGTCGGGGTGAGCTCGCCTTCCAGCCGATCGTTGAGCCTGGCCGCGGCGTCCTGCGGGAGCGGCGCGGCGCTTCCCAACGCAAGCGCGAGCATGGCGGCGAGCGGTTGAAAGGAAAGCATCGAGCCCTCTCCCTGAGCGGCCGGGCGTCGCTCCGGTCCTGATCTTTAGTCGGACATATTATAGCCGTGCGTGCGAGGCAATCCTCCACCGATTTGGCGGCATAGCTGGGGAACGTGCCAACAAAGCGCTTGCGTCCGTTCTTTGGCTACGTATTTTAGTCGGACTAATCAAACCCCTCGAGAGTCGGTCGACCCATCGACGGGTGCAAAATGATGAGGGGAGAGATCCGATGTCCGTCAAACGCGCCATCCTGTGCTCCGCGTCGCTGCTGGTCCTGGTCGGCACGGCCTTGCCCGCCGCGGCGCAGGACGCCGCCGCCACGACCGAGCAGGAGCAGGAGATCGTCGTCACCGGCATTCGCGCCAGCCTGAGCAGCGCCCAGGCGCGCAAGCAGGCCGCGAGCGCCGTCGTCGACTCGATCGTCGCCGAGGACATCGGCAAATTCCCCGACAACACCGTCTCCGACGCGCTCCAGCGCGTGACCGGCATCCAGGTGCAGCGCGGCGCGGGCGAGGCCGGCACCGTGCTGATCCGCGGGCTGCCGAACGTGACGTCCTACATCAACGGCCGCGAGATCTTCACGGGTACCCAGCGCGGTGTAGCGCTACAGGACATTCCCGCCGAACTGGTCGCGGGCGTCGACGTGTACAAGACCGCGACGCCCGAGCTGATCGAGGGCGGCGTCGCCGGGCGGATCGACATCAGGCTGCGGCGGCCGTTCGACTTCGACAAGGGCATCACCGTCGCGGGCAGCGCACGGGCGCTCTACAGCGACAAGCGCGAGAAGTGGAGCTATGTCGGCAGCGCGCTGGTGAGCGGCCATTGGGAGACCGCGGGCGGGCAGGAGTTCGGCGTGCTGCTCGGCGCTTCGTACAACAAGCGCCGCTACCGCGACCAGACCGCGTTCAACTTCGGCTTCAACCCGTTCAGCAACGCCGCGACCGGCGGGGCGAGCGTGCTGATCCCGGACACGGTCGGCGCGCTGGTCACCGACGGCGATCGCACCCGCCCGGCGGTGAACGCGTCGGTCCAGTGGAAGCCGGCGCCCGACCTCGAGCTATATGCCGACGGTCTCTTCACCGGCTATCGCAACGACTATTCGGTCAATTTCTTCGTCGGCCTGCCCAAGGCCGGCAACATCACCGCGGTCTCGCTCCAGGACGGCACCGTCAACGGGACGAGCCGCGTCGCGCGGGGCGTGACGACGCTCGACAATTTCACCATCACCAGCAAACAGGCGTTCAAGCAGAAGACCGATGGCTATCAGGGTGCCGCGGGGATCAAATGGACGCCGGGACCGGCGACGCTCAGCACCGAGTTCACCTATAACGACAGCCGCGTCGCCAGCACGTCGTACATCGTCGATTCGAACTTCGTCGTGCCGCGGATCCAATATGATTTCGACGCGGACGGGACGCCGAACATCCAGGCGTTCACGGCGTCGGGATCGGCGTACGACCTCGGCAACACCTCCAACCTCAACCTGTTCGCGCTGTTCGACCAGAACAACCTCGCGGTGAGCAAGCAAGTCGCCTGGCGCGCCGATCTCGGCTACGACTTCGATCGCGGCGTGCTCAAGAACTTCAAGATCGGCTTCCGCACCGCGCACCGCACCGGCACGTCGGACGGCACCGGCGAGAACCGGTTCGGGCTGAGCGGCGCGGCGACTTCCTATCCGGGCTTCGGCGTGGTCGGGCCGACCGATATCCTCGGCGGCCGCGTCGGCGTCGACGGCTTCGCGCTGCCGAGCACCGACTGGATCCGCGCGAACATCGACCAGCTGCGATCGATCGCCGGCCGCCCCGCCGGCGCGCCGGCCTTCGCGCCGACGCTCCACTTCGACCTGGTCGAGGATAACTACGCCTTCTACGGCCAGACCCAGTTCGATTTCACCGAAGCCGGGCTGCCGCTCGAGCTGCTGGTCGGCGCGCGTATCGTCAACAACGACACCAGCCTCGACGCGACGCTGGTGAGCAACGGCGTGGTGACGCCGGTGAGCGGACACCGCAACGAGCTCGACATATTGCCGAGCGCGACCCTCAAATTCCGCGCCGCCGACGATCTGGTCCTGCGCGTCGTCGCGGGGGAATCGATCACCGCGCCCGAATTCTCCCAGCTCAACCCCGCGACCAACATCGCCCCGCTCGGCGCGACCGGCAATTCGTCGACCTATGGCGCGGGCACCGGCGGCAATCCCAATCTGCGGTCGATCAAGACCAAGAATCTCGACGGCACGATCGAATGGTATTTCAGCAAGACGGGATCGCTGACGCTCTCCGCCTTCTACCGCAAGCTCGATGGCTATATTCAGTCCTATTCCGAGGTCGAGCTGTTCCCGACGGGGCCCGGCGGCGCGCTGCAGACCTATCAGGTCACGCGTCCGCGCAACACCGACGACGGGTCGCTGAAGGGCGTCGAAGTCGCCTATCAGCATTTCTTCGACTTCCTGCCGGGGCCGCTGAGCGGGTTCGGCGTGCAGGCGAACTTCACTTATGCCGATGGCGAGGTCGAGGCGCCGCCGGCGGCGGGTCTGCCGACTGCGATGCAGCGGATCACGCAGGTGTCGAAATATTCGTACAACCTGATCGCGATGTACGAGAAATACGGGCTGTCGGCGCGGCTCGCCTATAATTGGCGCAGCAAATATGTCGACTCCTACGCGGGCAACGTCCCGGGCGGGCTGATCGAAGTGGCGCCGGTGGCGTTCCTCGATTTCTCGGCGAGCTACGACATCACGCCGCAGATCACCATCTCGGTGGATGCGACCAACCTGCTCAACGAGACCTATCACGATTCGTTCGGTGGCTATGCGATCACGCCGCGCGACACGCGCCAATATGACCGGACCTTCGGCGCGGGGGTGCGCTTCCGCTTCTGAGGGCGGCCCCTAGCCAAGGGCCGGTCGCGGCTCCATGGTCGGCCGATGACTGGACGTGTTCATGTGAGCGGCCTGACCCGCCGCGCCGCGATCGGCGGAAGCCTCGGCCTTCTCGCGGGCTGCGCGATGCCGCGCCCCGCGGGGGAGCGGCTGCTCTATCGCGACGATTTTCGCGATGGGCTCGGCAACTGGCGCGTCGAGGCCGAGCGGCCGGGCCGCGTCGCCGCGGCCGGCGGCGTGCTCGACATCGACGTGCCGGCGGGCGTGACGGTCTGGTTCCGCCCGGCGCTCGCCGGGCCGGTGGCGATCGACTATGACGTCACCCCTGTCGCGGAGGGCGGCGCCAACGACGCCGTCAGCGACGTCAATTGCTTCTGGATGGCGACCGACCCGCGCGCGCCCGGAGGCGACGTGCTCGCGCGACCGCGCAGCGGCGCCTTCGCCGAATATGACGAGCTTCGGACCTATTATGCCGGGATCGGCGGCAACCGGAACACGACCACGCGCTTCCGCCGCTATATCGGTCAGCGCGACAACCGGCCGCTGTTGCCCCGGCATGATCTGTCGGGGCCGGCGAACCTGCTCGAGCCGAACCGCCGCATCCACATCCGGCTGATCGCCGCCGGCAGCCGGATCGCGCTGCTGCGCGACGGCGCGCCGCTGTTCGAGCTCGAGGATGCGGAGCCCTATACGCGCGGCCATTTCGGCCTGCGCACGACCTTCAGCCATTTGCGGGTCGCGAATTTCCGCGTGTGGCGCCTGCCGGACGCCTGAGCTTGAGCGCGGTCCCTAGCGCCGCGTGCCGGCGACCGGATTGTTCCCCCAGAGCTGCTCGTAGCGCCAGCCCGACAGATCCTCGACGATCCGCTGCGCCTCGGGCGAGGAGGGGGTTGTTTCGCCGGCCTTGAGCCGGCCGATCTCGGCCATCAGCACGTCGTGCGTCCGCGCGTTCAGGCGGAAGCGCCACGAGGCGATCAGGCCGCCGAGCATGACCAGGATCGGCCCGAGGACGAGCAGCCAGGTGATGGTGGCGATGGCTTGCGGGGTCTGGTGCACCGCTTCGCCGGGCACTCCCTTTGGCGAGACATAGCCGCCGAGGTCGATGATCCAGCCGGTGAGGATGACGGCGCCGGATTGGGCGAGCTTGCGCACCAGCGTCATCACGCCTGCGAAGATGCCCTCGCGGCGGCGGGCGGTGACTGCCTCGTCCACGTCGGGCAGGTAGTTGTAGACCGACCAGGGCACGAAATTCAGCGTGCCGCGGCCGAGCCCGGCCAGCAGGATCGGCACGAACAGCCAGAAGATCAGTATCGGGCTGAACGCCGGCGAGGCCGGGTCGAGCGCCGAGAGGATGCTCCCGTCGAGCGCGCCGAGGTCCGCCGCGAATGCCGCCGGCCTCAGATAATAAAAGGCGAGGAACAGCAGCAGCCCGGCGCCGAAGAAGCTGATCGCGACGCGATAGGCGACCACCGGCCCGGTGCGCAGGACGATGTTGATGGCGATCAGCACCGAGATGAGCTGCGCCACGTACATGATCGTCAGCAACTGCGAGATGATCAGCGTCGCGCCCATCATCACCGTGACGACGAAGATCGGGAAGGCCGTGTTGAAGATGTCCTGCGAGATATAGCCGCCGAGATAGATCGAGAGATGCTGGCGGAAGGCGCGGATGCGCAGGGTCGAGAAGAGGTCGCGGAACATCACGACGGGAATCATCGCCGCGCCGCGCAGGTCGAGCGGCCTTGGCTGCACTTGCTTTTCGGCTTCGGTATAGGGACGTTCCCAGGTGAAGATCACCACCAGCAGCACGACCAGGCTGAATATCGCGCCGAATATCGCCGCCATGATCAGGAAGGTGCTGGGCGAATCCTTGCCGCCGAGGCTGTTGATGATCAGCGTCGGCAGATAGGAGGCGAGGATCGCCGAGCTTTGCGCGACGAGCATCCGCGCGCCCGCGAACTTCGCCTTTTGCCGATAATCGTTGGTCATCTCCGCGGCGAGCGTCTCCCACGGGATGAGGAACATCGTGTAGACGAACTCGAAGAAGATGAACGTCAGCAGATAATAAGTGAAGCTGTGCCCGGCGACGAAGATCAGGGCGAAGCTGGGCAGCAGCGGAATGGTGGCGATGAGGAAGACCTTGCGCCGCCCGATGCGCCGGCCGACCCAGGTGTGCCGCAGATTGTCGGACACATAGCCGATCAGCGGACAGGTGATCGCCTCGAGCAGCCGCGGCAGGCCGAGGATCAGCCCCGCTTCCGCGGCGGAGAGATGACAGAAGGTGGTGAAGAAGTATAACAGCCAGCCGGTGACGACCGCCTGCGCGCCCGCGCCGAGCATGTCGCCGGAGCCCCAGCCCCAGTAATTGTACCAGCGGGGCTGACGGTGCGCGGGCACGGTCGGCATGGAAGCGCTGCTGGCCATTCGGTTTCCTCTCTGGTGGCGCCGGGCTCGACCGGTTCTTTACGCCATATTCTGAGCTGCTATCATACAATGTGAGACAACATCAAGTTGCAACGGGAGAGACGGGATGCGGCTGAGGCAGCGGTTCGCGCGGGCGTGCGCGCTTGGGGTCCTGGCGCTGGCCGGAGCCGCGCATGCCGATCCCGCGGCCGAGTGGATCGATCCGCTCACCGGGCACCGCGTGGTGCGCGTGAGCCGCGAGCCGGGATCGGTCAATCTCTATTTCCACCAGAATTCCTACCTGCCCCAGGGCGACAAGATGGCGATCACCACGCCCAGGGGCATCGCCCTGGTCGATCTTCGGACCTGGGACGAGAAGCTGCTGGTGACGCAGCCCGGCGCGGTGCTGCTGTTCACGGGGCGAAAGACCCGCAACGTCTATTTCGCCGATCGCGGCCGCGACGATTCGGGCAAGGCCTTCGGCGTGTTCGCGGCGGACGCCGATACGGGCAGGGTTCGCAGGATCGCGACCGTGCCGGGCGGCTGGATCGGCTCGATCAACGCCGACGAGACGCTGCTGCTCGGCCAGGTCGCGACCGCGGTGGTGCCGCTCCGCCCCGACGGCACACTCGCGCGGAGCACCGGCGAGACCAACACGCCCGGCATGAACGACTATCGCGCCAACTGGCCGGACGGGCGGCCGATGACCTATGCCGAGGCCAAGGAAGTCCATATGAACCGCCGCCTCGACGCCGGCGTGCCGATGGAGATCTTCACCATCGACACGCGGACCGGCGCCCGGCGCGTGGTCACCGCGTCGACCGACTGGCTCAACCACGTCCAGTTCTCGCCCACCGATCCGCAGCAGATCATGTACTGCCACGAGGGCCCCTGGCACCGGGTCGACCGCATCTGGACGATCCGCGCCGACGGCAGCGGCAAGCGGCTGGTCCACAAGCGCGCGATGAACATGGAGATCGCCGGCCACGAGTTCTTCTCGCCCGACGGAAAATGGATCTGGTACGATCTCCAGACCCCGCGCGGCGAGGTCTTCTGGGTGGCCGGATACGAGCTCGCGACGGGCAAGCGGCGCTGGTACCATCTCGAACGCGACCAATGGTCGGTCCATTACAACCTCTCGCCCGATGGCACGCGCTTCTCGGGCGACGGCGCCGATGCCGAGATGGTCGCGCGGGCGCCCGACGCCAAATATCTCTACCTGTTCACGCCCAAGGCGATGCCCGACGTCGCCGGCATCCATGCCGACAATGCCGCGGAGCTGACCGCGCCCGGCACCTTCGCGACCGAGAAGCTGGTCGACATGCGCAGGCAGGATTATCGGATGGAGCCCAACATGACCTTCACGCCCGACGGCAGATGGATCGTGTTCCGCGGCAATTTCGAGGGCGCCGCGCATGTCTACGCCGTCGAAGTGGCGAAGGCGAAATAGGCGGGCTCAGGGCGCCGGCTCGAACCGTACCGCCTCGACCAGCACGCCGCCGCGCTCCGCCGCCAGCTCGACGCGGTGCGGGCCGCCCGGAATCACCTCGGGCAGCTCGAGCGTGATGCGGTTGTCGAGCACCGCCTGGCTCCAGGCCTTGCCGCCGGTTTCGCGCGGCGCGGCGAGCGCATGGGCCTTGCCGTCGATCCGGACCGTCAGCCGCAGCGGCTCGCCGTCCGCATCGGCGTAAGTGGGGAGGAGGTCGACCGCGACCTTCCAGCGGCCTCCGGCCAGAGTGACGCTGCCCGTGCCCGTTACCGGGTGATCGGTCCGTGAGCCGATCGCAGTGCCGTTGCGGCCGAGACCGGGAACGATGCGCCAGTCGCCGCTCAGGCCGGCGAGATCGAGGCGATGTCCGGGAT
>CBIFVW010000117.1:0-11330 GCA_966186155.1 uncultured Sphingomonas sp. | reverse complement strand
ACGTGCACCAGCCCGTCGGCCGACTGGATCACCGCGGGATAGGCATAGCCCGCCGGCAGCGGCTCGCTCTCCAGCGCCAGCACCTTGCGCCAGGAGACGCCGTCGTCGGACAGCGCGACGTTGAGCGGCCAGCGTGGCCCCTTGCCGGGCTGGTCGGGATAGTGGCCGCTATGGTTGTAGACGATGAGCTGGCGTCCGTCCCGGAGCGTGACCGCGTCGGTCCCCGAATTGGGATTGGGCAGGTCGATCGCCGCGATCGGCGACCAGCTCCTGCCCATGTCCTTCGACCAGGTCATGCCGAGCGCCCCGGAACGCGTCCGCGCGACGGCCTCGAGCACTCCGTCCCGATGGAACAGGATGCTGGGCTGGATCGCCGCCATCGGGATCGGCGAGGCGACCGGACCGGTCCTGGTCCAGCTCTTCCCGCGATCGCTGCTGCGCTCGAAGTGCAGCGTCCAGAGGTCGCCTTCCCGCTCCTCGCTGGAAGGGGCGAGCCAGCTTCCGTCGGGCAGGACCACGGGCTTGTTCTTGATCGGGCCCAATATGCCGTCGGGCAGGCGGCGCGGCCGGCTCCAGGTCCGCCCATCGTCGCGCGAGGTGATCACCATGCCCCACCAGCTCCGCGGGTTGGGGCCGACCTTGTAGAAGAGGTGGAGATCGCCCGTGGGGTCCTGGAACAGCACCGGGTTCCAGGTCGGCTGGCGGCTGCCGTCGGGCTGGACGCCGTCGGCCAGCTTCACCGGCTTTTCCCAGCCCGCGGGCCCGCGCCGCGCGAACCAGATGCTGACGTCGGGATCGCTCTCGCGCGTGCCGCCGAACCAGGCCGCGGCGATGGTGCCGGCGCGGGTTTCGACGATCGTCGAGGCGTGGCACTGGGGATAGGGCGCGTCGGTATAGACGAACTCGCGGGTGAGGACCGCCTGCCCGGCCGCCGCCTCGGCGGGCGGGACCTGCGCCTGCGCCGGAGCCGCTCCCAGCGCCGCGAATGCCAGCGCCGCGGCGTGGAGGACGGACATGCAACGCTCCTTACGGTGTCGGCGCATCGGCGCGGATCAGTCCTTGTTGCTTGAGCTCGGCCCAGAACGCCAGGGGGATCGGATGCCGCAGCAGCGCGAGCGCATCGTCCACCTGCTCCACCGACCCCATGCCGGGGACCACCGAGGCCACCTGCGGGTGCGCGAGCGGGAATTGCAACGCGGCCGCGGCGAGAGGCACGCGGTGACGCGCGCAGACATCCTCGATCGCGCCCACCTTCGCGACGATGCCGGGCGGCGCCGGCGCATAGTTGAAGTTGGGGACCGGGCCGCCGTCGCGCACGCCCTTGGCGAGGATGCCCGAATTGAACGGCCCGGCGATCACCAGCCGGACGCCGCGCTCGGCGCACAGCGGCAGCAGGCGATCGAGCGGATCCTGTTCGAGCAGCGTGTAGCGGCCGGCGAGCATGAGGAGGTCCAGGTCGCCATGCGCGAGCATCTCCTCGCACACGGCGATCTCGTTGACGCCCAGCCCGATCGCCCCGACCGCCCCCGAATCGCGCAGCGCGCGCATCGCGCGATAGCCTCCGTCGAGGAACTCGGCGAAGCGGCGCGGATGGTCGGCGCCATGAGCGAAGCTGCCGATATCGTGCGCATAGAGGATGTCGATCCGCTCGCGCCGCAGCCGCCTGCGGCTGTCCTCGTACGAGGACATCACCGCGTCATAGCCATAGTCGAACACGCTCTCATAGGGCTCCGGCGAGACGAAGGCCTGGCGGACGGCCGCCAGGTCGGCATCGGGGCGCGGGTCGAGCCGCCGCCCCACCTTGGTCGACACGATCGCGGTCTCGTCCGGGTCGAGCTCGGCCAGCGCCGCGCCCAGCCGCTGTTCGCTCAGGCCGAAGCCATAATGCGGGGCGGTGTCGAAATAGCGGATGCCCGCCTGCCAGGCGCGGCGTATCGTCGCGCGCGCCCGATCGTCGGGGATCGCGCGATAGAGATTGCCGGTCGACGCGGCGCCGAAGCCCAGCCTGCCGAGCTCCATCAGGCGAATACCCGCACGTCGCCCAGCGCGACGTCGCTGCTGTCCCGGGCGGAGACCGCCTCGGCGCGCGGCTTGCTCGAGGTCAGGCCGTCGACGATCGCGCCCTGCACGTTGCGCAGCGCGACGGTCGGCCGGGCATCGGGTCGGTCGACCGCGAAGCGGCAGTCGCGCACCGTCAGCCGGCGCGCGTGTCGCGCCCATAGTCCCTGCGCCGGTAACGTCTTGAGGTAACTCACCTCCAGGCTGGTCTCGCGGCGATATTCGGGATCGCGCGCCGCGTCCTCCGCGGTCCCGCCCCCTCGCGACGTCACGTCGATGCCGGTGAAGCGCACATCCTCCACGGGCGCATCGGCGATCCCCTCCACGCCGCAGGGATAGCGCGGGTCGGCGCCCGAGACCTGGACATCCTCGAACCGCACGCGCCGTATCGCCCCGACCGGCGTTCCCCTGGGCGCCCGCAGCCGGGCGCCGTGGTGAACGAACAGCGGATGGTTCACCGGATCGCGCAAGGTGATGCCCGAAACCGACACGTCCTCCATCACGCCCCCATCGACGATGCCGACCAGGATGCCGCGGCTGTTGGTGCAGATGCAATCGGCGATGCGGACGTTGCGGAAGCCGCCATTGGTCTCGGTCCCCATCTTGATCCGCCCGAGCACGCCGGTCCTGTCGGGCGCGCCATAGTCGGAGGAGCGATAGGTGCCGTCGAGCAGCGATCCCATCGCATAGCCGCTGGTCTTGCACCCCTGGATCAGAATGTCCTCGCACAGCTGCCTGCGGCCCAGCGCATAGCTGCTCTTGAGCACGATCGCGTCGTCCTTGGGGGCGTTCACCGTGCAATTGGTGACGCGCACGTCGCGGCAGCAGTCGATGTCGATGCCGTCGCGGTCGGTGTCGATCACGACGCCGTCCACCGCCATGTTCACGCAACCGTGCGCGATGATGCCGAAATGGCCACCCTGCAGGATGGTGAAGTCGCGAAGCTGGACGTTGCGGCAGTTCATCAGCCCGATCGCCTTGTTGGCGCGACCGACCTGCGCGGCCTCCTTGGGATCGCGCAGCGCAAGCTCCCTGGGGCCGATCCCCAGCCCCGTGGCGGATTGCCAGTTCTCGCGCTTCCACCAGCGGTCGCCCGGCCCTTCGCGGTCGAGCCCCGGCCCGTGCAGCATGCCCGGCCCCACCACCGACACGTTGGAGGCGCCATCGGCATAGATCAGGCTGTTGTGGACATGGGTGATGCCGAAGTCCTGGAACTGCTCCTCCATATAGTTCTCGGGCGCGTCGTAGCGGCGCCCGTGCGCATCGGGATCGGCCGCCTCGATCACCGCGCCCGCCGACAGGGCCAGCGTGACGTTGTCGAGGAGACGGATCGAGAAGCAGAGATAGCGGCCCGGCGGCACGAGCACCACGCCCCCGCCCCGCTTCGCCGCGGCACGGACGGCGCGATTGATCGCCGGGCTGTCGATCGCCTTGCCATCGCCGCGCGCGCCATGCCGGCGGACGTCCTCGACGCCGCCATGGGCCAAAGCCGCCTGGGCATGAGCGGGTCCGCCGAGCAGCAGCGCGAGCAGACCGAGGGAGCTGCGCCGATCGACGCTTGCAAGCGGGCTAAACATAATTCATCATACGAATATCAGCGACAATGTCCACGCTGCAATCAATCTCTCGGGAGAGTATATGGGTCGCCTCGAAGGCAAGGTCGCGCTGATCACCGCTGCGGGCCAGGGGATCGGGCGCGCGACGGCGGAGGCGTTCGTCCGCGAGGGCGCGCGCGTGATCGCCACCGATGTCCGCGCCGAGGCGCTGGCGGGGCTGGAGGGCGCCGAAACCCGCCGGCTCGACGTCACCGACAAGGAAGCCGTGAAGGCGATCGCCGCCGACCATCCCGAGCTGGACGTGCTCTACAATTGCGCCGGCTATGTCCATGCCGGCACCATCCTCGATTGCGACGAGGACGCGTGGGAATTTTCCCAGGCGCTCAACGTCACCGCGCAATATCGCATGATCCGCGCGGTGCTGCCCAATATGATCGCCAGGGGCCGCGGCTCGATCATCAACATGTCGTCGATCTGCTCGAGCATCAAGGCGGTGCCCAACCGCTTCGCCTATGGCGCGACCAAGGCGGCGGTGATCGGGCTCACCAAGTCGGTGGCGATGGACTATGTGACCAAGGGCATCCGCTGCAACGCGATCTGCCCGGGCACGGTCGAGACGCCGTCGCTGCTCCAGCGGCTGCACGACACCGGCGACTTCGAAAAGGCCTATGCCGAATTCACCGCTCGCCAGGCGATGGGCCGCTTCGGCAGGGTCGAGGAGCTGGCGGCGCTGGCGGTCTATCTCGCCTCGGACGAAAGCGCCTTCACCACCGGCGCGATCCACGTCATCGACGGCGGCTGGGTGAATTGAGCACCAAGACGGAGAAGGTCCCGATGTTCGCGAAAACCGCCCGCCGCTTGGCCTTCGCCGCCGCGCTGCTCTGCGCGTCCGCGGCGACGGCGCAGGTCTCCGTCCATGTCTCCCCGGCCGGCGACGACGCCAACCCCGGGACCGAGGCCCGGCCGGTCCGCACGCTGGCGCGGGCCCAGGCGCTGGTGCGCGAGAAGAACGCCCGGAACGACGTCACCGTGCTGCTCGCCGACGGCACCTATCGGCTGACCGCGCCGCTGGTCTTCCGCCGCGCCGACGGCGGGCAGAATGGCAGGAAGGTCGAGTGGCGCGCCGCTCCGGGCGCCAGGCCGATGATCTCGTCGGGCATTCAGGTCACCGGCTTCACGCTCCTCGACGAGAAGCGCCGGCTCTATGCCGCCGACACCCCCAAAGGGCTCGACACGCGCCAGATCTGGGTCAACGGCACCGTCGCCGAACGCCCCTGGATCGAGATCCGTCCTTCCGACGTGAAGTTCGGTCCGACCGGCTTCGAGATCGTCAACCCGAAGCTCGACTATGTCGCCAGGCTGGCGCGGCCCGACCGGCTCGAGCTCGAGGCGACCGGCTTCTTCACCGACCGCTATTCGCCGGTGCAGTCGATCGACGGCATGAAGGTGACGATGGAGCAGCCCGCCTGGGACAACAACAGCTGGGGCTATGACACGATCACCAAGCCGATCTTTCCCGACGACGCGCGCCTGTTCCTGGTCGGCGCGCTCGAGTTCGTCGGCAGGACCAACGACTGGCATGCCCGCTATCATCAATGGGTGATCGACCCCCAAGCGGGCAAGCTCTACCTGCGCACGGGCATCGACGAGAACGTCGAGGACCTCAAGGTGGTCGTGCCCACGCTGGAGACGCTGGTCTCGATCAGCGGCACGCCCGAGGCGCCGGTCGAGCGGCTGAGCTTCCGCGGGATCACCTTCGCGCACACCAGCTGGCTCGGACCGTCGAAGCCGACCGGCTATGCCAACCAGCAGAGCGGCGCCTATCTGCGCGAGGTCTCGCCGATCCGGCCCAGGGACGCCTGGTCGACATGCGGCTGGGGCTGCGTCGAGTTCGAATCGATGCGCCTCAAATGGCACCAGATGCCCGCCGCGGTGCAGGTATCGGCCGCGCGCGACGTGACCTTCGAGGACAATCGCTTCACCGAGCTCGGCCAGATCGCGCTCGGCATCGGCAACGACCCGCAAGCGCACCTGACCGGCGTCGGGCTCGCCACCAGCGGCATCCGCGTGGCGCGCAACCGCTTCTCCAACCTCGCCGGCGGCGCGATCATGGCCGGCGGCGTGCGCACCGACGCGCATCATCCGGGCGACCCGGCCCTGGTCAACCGCGACCTGCTGATCGAGGACAATGTGATCGTCACGGTCAGCCAGGATTACAAGGACAATGCCGCGATCCTGACCACCTATGTCGACGGCGCGACGATCCGGCACAACGACATCTCGGACGCGCCCTATGACGGCATCGCGGTCGGCTGGGGCTGGGGCTACAACGACGCGGGCGGCAACCCCAATTATGCCGAGAACCAGAAGGGCTATGTCCACAACCCTCGGTTCACGACGCCGACGACGCTTCGCGACACGCTGATCGAGGGCAATCGCATCCATGGCGTGAAGCTGTGGTTCGAGGATGGCGGCGCGATCTACAACCTCTCGGCCAATCCCGATGCGGTCATCCGCAACAACCACATCTTCGACATCTCGAACCGGATCGGCATCTATCTCGACGAGGGCAGCAAGCATTTCACGGTGACGGGCAACGTCGTCGAGACCGGCGGCAAATGGCTGAACATCAACACCGCCGGCGCCATGTACCGGCGGCGCATCTCCACCGACAACCGCGCCTTCGGCAATTGGCACAATTCGATGTCGACCGGCGGCCGCTGGCTTCCCGAGATCGGCAACGACGCGCGCGGCAATTTCCTGGTGCCCGACCGCGACTGGCCCGCAGCCGCCCGCAAGGTGATCGCCGAGGCGGGACCGCGCCAATGACCCGGGTCAGCCGCCGCGGCATTCTCCAGGGAACCGGCGCGGCGGGCGCGATGCTGGCGTCGAGCGGCGCGCGCGCCGGGATGCTCGGCGCGGCCGCGCTGACGGTCACCGGCCTGAAGGCGCAAGGGCTGGCCGAGCCGATGGCGGTCGACGACCGCGCCGTCCGCCTCTCCTGGCGCCTCGAAACCCCGGACCGCGCGGTGCGCCAGACGCATTACCGCATCCGCGCCGCCAGCAGCCCCGAGCTGCTGCGCGCCGGCCGCGCCGATCTCTGGGATTCCGGCGAAGTGACGAGCGGCAAGTCGCTCGACATCGCCTGGGCCGGCGAGCCGCTCGCCTCGCGGCGGATCGTCCATTGGCAAGTCACGGTCCGCGACGATCGCGGCCGCACCGCGACCAGCGCTCCGGCGCGCTTCGAGACGGGCCTGCTCGATCTCGCCGACTGGAAGGCGAAGTGGATCGCCGCCGAGACCGCCATCGCCAGGGCGGATCGCGAGGCGGGGTTGCTCTGGGTCCGCGGCGACCGCTCCACGGACAGGACGCCGCGCTATTTCCGCCTCGCCTTCGATCTGCCCCAGGCCGGGCCGGTCACGCTCTATTCGGTCTGCAACTTTCCCGCGACCGTCTGGGTGGACGGCGTGCAGATCGACCGGGGGCCGCCACGCGATACGCGCTCGGGATCGGAGCCGATCGCCGTCACCACGCACGACCTTCCCGCCGGTCGCCATGTGATCGCCGTCGCAGTCAAGGACCCGCGCGGGTTCAACGAACGCAAGCTCCACGAATGCGCGACCGCGCTGATGATCCGGGCGGAAGGACCGAACGGCACCTTCCGCCTCACCACCAGGGGCGCGCGCACCCTGCTGCACGCGCCGGAGGGCTGGCAGGCGGTCGGCTTCGACGACAGCCAATGGCCGGTCGCCGAACCCTCGAGATACCAGCCCCAGGCCCTCCCCGGCTGCGGCGCCTTCCTGCTGCGGCGCGCGTTCGCCGTCGCCAAGCCGATCGCCCGTGCGCGCCTCTACGCCACGGCGCTCGGCGCGTTCGAGGCGGAGATCAACGGCCGGCGCGTCGGCGACGCGCTGATGTCGCCCGAGAGCACCGACTATCGCGACACCTTGCTCTACCGCGCCCATGACGTGACCGAGCTGCTGCGCCCCGGCGCCAATGCGATCGGCGCGATGATCGCCGATGGCTGGTACGGCAGCTTCCACGGCCTCGCCGGCCGCTTCGCCTTCGGCCCTCCCCCGCTGCGGCTGCTCGCGCAGCTCGAGATCGCCTATGCCGACGGTACCACCGAGACGATCGTCACCGACGAGAGCTGGCGCCTGTCCGAAGCCGCGCCGGTGGTGAAGAGCGAGATCTATTATGGCGAGGACTATGACGCGCGGCGCGAGCAGCCCGGCTGGTCCTCCCCCGGCTTCGACGATGCCGCCTGGCGCCGCGCCGAGATCGGCGCCGTGCCGCCCTGCGAGCTCAAGGCGCATCCCGGCCCGCCGCTCCGCCGCGTGCGCACGGTGCCGCTCAAGGGCGTGAAGCAGGTCGGCCCGGACACCTACACGCTCGACTTCGGCCAGAATTTCGCGGGGCATGTGCGGATCAGCGCCCGGGGCGAGGCCGGCCGCAAAATCACGCTCCGCTTCGCCGAGATACTGAAGCCCGACGGCGCGGTGAACCGCAGGAACCTGCGCACCGCCGAGGCGACCAACACCTATGTCTTCCGCGGCGATCCTGCGGGCGAGCGCTATGAGCCGCACTTCACTTATTTCGGCTTCCGCTATGCCGAGCTGACCGGGCTGGGCCGCGCGCCGACCCCCGAGGAGTTCGAAGGCGTGGTCGTGTCGAGCGATCTCGGCGAGACGAGCATCCTCCGCGTCGACAACCCGATCATCGCCGGCCTGTGGCGCAACACACTCTGGAGCCAGCGCTCCAATTTCTTCGGCATCCCCACCGATTGCCCGCAGCGCGACGAGCGGCTGGGCTGGACCGGCGACGCGATGGTGTTCTGGGACGCGGCGGCGTTCAACATGGACGTCGCCGCCTTCACGCGTCGCTATCTCCGCGACATGCGCGACGCCCAGGGGCCCAAGGGCGAATATCCCGACTATGCCCCCTCGGGCTGGCGCGACTTCAGCAACGGCACTTCGCCCGGCTGGGCCGATGCGGGGGTGATCCTGCCCTGGACGGTGTGGCGGCGTTACGGCGACACGGCGATCATCGGCGAGCATTGGCGATCGATGACGGCTTATCTCGACTATGTCCGCGCCAACAATCCGGACCTGATCTGGCGGAACAAGCGTGGTTACGACTATGGCGACTGGGTGGCGTTCGACGCCAAGGAGGCGGGCGACGAGACCACCCCCAAGGCGCTGATCGCCACTGCGATGTGGAAACGCTCGGCCGATGCGCTGGCCGAGATGGCCGCAGCCACCGGACGCGCTGCCGAGGCGAGGCAATATGCCGCGCTCGCCGCCGACATCGCCCGCGCCTTCCGGGCCGCCTTCGTCCGGCCCGACGGCAACGTAGGCAACGGATCGCATTGCGGCTATATCCTCGCGCTGCACTTCGGGCTGGTGCCGGACAATCTCCGCGCCGCCGCCGCGGCCAGGCTCGCCGCCGACATCCGCCGCCGGGGCACGCTGATCTCGACCGGCTTCCTCGGCACGCCCTACAGCCTCGACGCGCTGGCGGACACTGGCCACGCCTCGCTCGTCTACGACCTGCTGCTGCGCACCGAGCTCCCTTCCTGGGGGCATATGATCGCGGCGGGCGCGACGACGATCTGGGAGCGGTGGAACGCCGACACCAGCAATGCCGAGATGAACTCGTACAACCACTATGCGCTGGGCGCGGTGAACGGCTTCGTCTTCCGTCGCATCGCCGGGATCGATCCGGTCGAACCGGGCTTCGCGCGCTTCCGCTTCGATCCGGTGCTCGATCCGCGCGTGCCGAAGGGCGGCGCGCGCTACGACAGCGCGATGGGCCGGATCGAGACGGCATGGGAGCTGAAACCCGGCGGCTTGGCTGCCCGGATCCACGTCCCCGCGAACACCGTCGCCGAGTTGCACCTTCCCGCCGCCTCGCCCGATCGGGTGCGCGAGGGCGGCGCGCCGCTGGGCCGGGCGGAGGGCGTGACGGTCAAGGGCCGTGACGGCGACCGGCTGGTGATCGAGGCCGGCTCGGGCGACTATCGCTTCGACATTGCCTGAAAAATGACCCGCCGCGCGGGCTGCGCGGCGGGCCCAAGCGAGGCCGTAGGAGAATGGGGAGGCTTACGGCCGCGTAGCGTAGTTCCAGGTGACGTCGTCGGTGAGCACCGCGCCGCCGGGAGCGCGGCCGCGCGCCTCGACGCGGTTCTCGCCCTTGGCCAGCTCGATCGTCCAGCTCGCCATCCGGTCGGCGACCGGCACGGTCTTCCAGGCGCCGCCGTTCAGCCTGAGCTCGATCTCGGGAAGGTTCGAGAAGACCAGCACCTTCACCTGGCGCGTGCGCTTGTTCACGTCGCGGCGGCTGGTGATGTGGAGCATCGGCTTCTCGGCCCAGTTGGCCTGATACCAGTAATAGGCGTCCTTCCGGGTCTTGCGGTCCTCGGTCACCAGCCCCTTGTCGTTGATCGCCGGGCGATCGCCTTCGTTGCGCTTGAACGAGGGGAAGTCGATCCCGAGCCAGACGAAGGTCGACCAGAGGAACGGCCGCTTCTTCATCTCGAGCCAATGCTTCACATGGAAGTCGGTCTGGTACTGCTCGGGATGCCAATAGCCGTTGGATTCGGGCCGCTTCACCACCGGATCCTCCTGGTGGAGGATCGATGCGCCCGCGCCATACTCGCTCACGCCGATCGGCCGGTTGGGCAGCTTGGCATGGAGTTCGTCCGCCCAGGGGCCGATGTCCTCGGACTTGGTCCAGTACCAGCCGAAATAGCGGTTGTACGAGACGGTGTCGCTGTGCTGGGCGATCGGATCGCTGTCGTCGAGGCAGCAATGCGCATAGGTGGTCGGGCGCAGCGGATCGAGCGTCTTGGCGGTGCTGTTGAGCTCGGCGAGGATGCGGTTCGAGGCTGCGTCCGACTTACGGATCTCGTTGCCGATCCCCCACAGCGCCACCGAGGGATTGTTGCCGGTCTGCGCGATCAGCTCGCGCATCTGCTGGACGAGATTCTCGCGGAACGCGTCCGACTGGTCATGATCGTCGATCAGCGGCACTTCGGTGAGGAGCAGGATGCCGAGCTCGTCCGCGCGGTCGTAGACGCGCTGCGGGTGCTGCATGTGCGCGAGGCGGATCGCAGTGACGCCCATGTCGAACATCAGCTGCAGGTCCTCGTCGATCTCCGCCTGGGTCACGACGGGCCCGCGGTCGTAGCGCGTCGGCATCTGCAGGTTGACGCCATAAAGGCGATAGGGCTTGCCGTTGAGCAGGAAGGTGCCGTCGGGCTTCACCGCGACGGTGCGCACGCCGAGCGGGGCTGCCTGGCTGTCGATCGCCTGGCCGCCCGACACGATCTCGCTCGCGACGTGATAGAGATAGGGCGATTTGCGCCCCTCCCAGAGCTTCGGCGCCTTGAGGGTGAAACGCTGCTCGGCCGTGCCGCGCGCACCGGGCGCGAGCGTCAGCGGGCTGCGCTGGGTCGCCACGGTCCTGCCCGAGGCGTCGAGGATGCGCGTGACGATCTGGAAGCTCGCCGGCATCGCCCGATCGTTGACCACCGCCGCGGTCATGCCGATCGTCGCGCCGTTCCTGCCCAGCGACTCGGTGCGCACGCGGATGCCCGGACCGGCATGGTCGAGCCGGTCGAAGTGCAGCTCGGGCGTCGCGATCAGCTTCACGTCGCGATAAAGGCCGCCGAATATGTTGAAGTCGCCGTTCAAGGGCGAGATCTGCGGGTTCCTG
>CBIFVW010000116.1:0-11342 GCA_966186155.1 uncultured Sphingomonas sp. | reverse complement strand
TCGGCCGCGGCGCCCTCGACTTCGATCGCGATGTTCGAGAGCTCGCCATGCGCGAGTTGGCCGACCAGGCTGCCGAGCTTCTCGGCCAGCGCCATATAGGGCTTCAGCCGCGGCGCCTCCTCGGCCGAGAGGCTCGGCATGTTGAGCGCGTTGGTGACGCCGCCCGAGACGAGATAATCGGCCATCTGCTCGGCGACCTGGATCGCGACGTTGACCTGCGCCTCGTTGGTCGAGGCGCCGAGATGCGGCGTCGAGATGAAGTTGGGCGTGCCGAACAGCGGCGATTCCTTGGCAGGCTCGGTGACGAACACGTCGAGTGCGGCGCCGCCGACATGGCCCGATTCGAGCCCTTCCTTGAGCGCCGCCTCGTCGATCAGCCCGCCGCGCGCGCAATTGATGATGCGCACGCCGCGCTTGGTCTTGGCGAGATTCTCGCGGCTGAGGATGTTGCGCGTCTGATCGGTGAGCGGCGTGTGCAGCGTGATGAAGTCGGCGCGCAGCAGCAGGTCGTCGAGGCCGACCTTCTCCACCCCCATCTCGATCGCGCGCTCGGGCGTGAGGAAGGGATCATAGGCGATCACCTTCATCTTGAGCCCCTGGGCACGGTCGGCGACGATCGAGCCGATATTGCCCGCGCCGATCAGGCCGAGCGTCTTGCCGGTCAGCTCGACGCCCATGAAGCGGTTCTTCTCCCACTTGCCGGCCTGGGTGGAGGCATCGGCCTCGGGCAGCTGGCGGGCGAGCGCGAACATGAGGGCGATGGCGTGCTCGGCAGTGGTGATCGAATTGCCGAACGGCGTGTTCATCACCACCACGCCCTTGGCCGAGGCGGCGGGGATGTCGACATTGTCGACGCCGATGCCGGCGCGGCCGACCACCTTGAGGTTGGTCGCGGCCTCGAGAATCTCCTTGGTGACCCTGGTCGAGCTGCGGATGGCGAGGCCGTCATACTGGCCGATGATCGCCTTCAATTCCTCCGGCGTCTTGCCGGTGATCTCGTCCACCTCGACGCCGCGCGCGCGGAAGATCTCGGCGGCCTTGGGGTCCATTTTGTCGCTGATCAGGACTTTGGGCATTTTCTACCTCGTCATCCCGGCGAAAGCCGGGATCTCATGAAGAATGGGAGTCGCGGTCCGAGATCCCGGCTTTCGCCGGGATGACGGATCAGTCGGCGGCCTTCGCCTGGGCATAGGCCCAGTCGAGCCAGGGGCCGAGCGCCTCGATGTCGGCGGTGTCGACCGTGGCGCCGCACCAGATGCGCAGGCCCGGCGGGGCGTCGCGATAGCCGGCGACGTCGTAGGCCGCGCCTTCCTTCTCGAGCGCGCCCGCGAACTTCTTGATGAAGCCCTCGTCGGCGCCTTCGACGGTGAGACAGACGCTCGTCTTCGACCGTATGCCCTTGTCGAGCGCAAGATGGCCGAGCCAGTCGCGCTCCGCGACGATCTTGTCGAGCGCAGCGGCATTGGCGTTCGAGCGCGCGATCAGGCCCTTGAGGCCGCCCAGCGACTTCGCCCATTCGAGCGCGAAGATCGCGTCCTCGACCGCGAGCATCGACGGGGTGTTGATCGTCTCGCCCTTGAACACGCCCTCGGCGAGCGCGCCCTTGGAGACGAGGCGGAAGACCTTGGGGAGCGGCCAAGCCGGGGTATATTCGGTGAGCCGCTCGACCGCGCGGGGGCCGAGGATCAGCACGCCGTGACCGCCCTCGCCGCCCAGCACCTTCTGCCAGGAGAAGGTGGCGACGTCGATCTTGTCCCAGGGCAGGTCATAGGCGAACACCGCGCTGGTCGCGTCGGCGAAGGAGAGGCCCTCGCGATCGGCCGGGATCCACTCGCCGTCGGGCACGCGGACGCCCGAAGTGGTGCCGTTCCAGGTGAAGATCACGTCGTCCGACCAGTCGACCTTGTCGAGATCGGGAAGCTGGCCGTAATCGGCGCGGATCACCGTCGGCTCGAGCTTCAGCTGCTTGACCGCGTCGGTCACCCAGCCTTCGCCGAAGCTCTCCCAGGCGAGCGTGGTCACGCCGCGCGCGCCGAGCATCGTCCACATCGCCATCTCGAACGCGCCGGTGTCCGAGCCGGGAACGATGCCGATCCGGTGCGTATCGGGCAATGCGAGCATCTCGCGCATCAGGTCGATGCAATATTGGAGGCGGGTCTTGCCGAGCTTCGAGCGGTGCGAGCGGCCGAGCACCTCGGTGGCGAGCTTCTCGGGCGACCAGCCCGGGGGCTTGGCGCAGGGACCGGAGGAGAAATGGGGGCGCGCCGGCCTGGTGGCGGGCTTCGCGGACACAATGGTGGCGTCGGCGGCAGTCGTATCAGTCATATAGACTCTCCTTGCAGAGAGCACGCGCGGCGTTGGGACCGCGTGGCCCGCCGACGGCCCTAGCGGCGCGCGGCCGAAAGTCAATCATGTCGCGGTGCGGCGAAAGCGATGGATCCTCCCCGAGCTCGCCTCGGGGAGGAGTGAAGGACCCGAACAGCCGCCGTTAACCAACCGGCTGCTATCCCCCGGCCATGCGCGTCCTCGTCCCGTTGCTTCCGCTCCTCCTCGCCGGCTGCGTCTTCGGCGGCGGCGGCGAGCGGCCCGCGCCGGCGCCGATCCGCGAACGGCCGGGCGGCCCGATCACGCTCAACCGGCCGACGCCGCGCGAGGTCCAGCAATGCTTCGCCGACCTGTCGCGCGAGGAAGTGCGCTACAGCCCGCTGCCCGACCGCGACTTCGGCAGCGGCTGCATCGTCACCGGCGCGGTGCAGTTGCTCGACATCGGCGTGCCGGTGAGCGGATTGAAGTCGATGAAGTGCGGCCTCGCCCGGACCTTCACCGGCTGGGTTCGCTTCGCGGTGGCGCCCGCGGCCAAGCAGATCCTCGGCAGCGAGCTGGTCAAGGTCGAGACCTTCGGCACCTATTCGTGCCGCGCCATCATCGGCGGCGGCGCGGCATCGGCGGGGCGCATGTCCGAGCACGGCCTCGCCAATGCGGTCGACGTCTCGGGCTTCGTCCTCGCCGACGGGCGGCGCGTGACGATCGAGCGCGACTGGCGCGCCTATGACCCCCGGGTGCGCGAGTTCCTCGAGGTGATCCACAAGTCCGCCTGCCGCCGCTTCGCCACCGTGCTGAGCCCCGACTACAACGCCGCGCACTACAACCATCTGCATCTCGACATGGGGCGTGGTCCGTTTTGCCGCTGACGCGGCGTGGCCCGTTTTGCCGCTGATTGCAGGACGCCCGCGATCGGCCTAAGCCGGGCGAAATGAGCGATACCAAAGTTCCGAGCCGCGTCTTTCGCCCCGCCCAGCAGGAAGCCGAAAGCGCCAACACCGCCAGCGGCACGCCCCAGACCGAGCACCCCGCCTACCGCCTCGCCTTCCAGGACATGGACTTCCTGCTGCGCGAGGATCTGCGTCCGGTGCGCTTCCAGCTCGAGCTGCTGAAGCCGCAGCTGCTGCTCGACGAGGCGAAGATCGCCTCGACCTTCGTCGTCTACGGCTCGGCACGGATTCCCGAGCCGGCCAAGGCCGAGGCGCTACTCGAGCTCGCCGACACGCCCCAGCAGAAGTCGATCGCCGAGCGGCTGATCGCCAAGTCGAAATATTACGACGTCGCGCGCGAGCTCGCGCAGCGCGCCTCCAACTTCCCGCTCGACGAGGCCGGCAAGCGCCACTTCGTCGTATGTTCGGGCGGCGGGCCGTCGATCATGGAGGCGGCGAATCGCGGTGCGGCGGACGTCGGCGCCGAATCGATCGGCCTCAACATCGTCCTCCCGCACGAGCAGGCGCCGAACCCGTACGTCACGCCGGGCCTCAGCATGCAGTTCCACTATTTCGCGCTGAGGAAGATGCACTTCCTGCTCCACGCGCGCGCGGTGGCGGTGTTCCCCGGCGGCTTCGGCACGTTCGACGAATCGTTCGAGCTGCTCACGCTGATCCAGACCGGCAAGATCCAGCCGATCCCGGTGCTGTTCTACGGGCGCGAATTCTGGAACCGCGTCGTCGATTTCGAGGCCTTGTGCGACGAAGGGGTGATCAGCCCGCGCGACCTCAAGCTCTTCCACTTCTGCGAGACCGCCGAGGAGGGCTGGGACATCGTCCAGCGCTTCTGGCGGGAGAAGGAAGCGAACGGCGCGGGCTGAGGCCGCGCGCCGCCGTCATTGCCTCAATGGCCCTTCTTCTCCGCCTGCACGGCGGCGGCCGGGTCCTGCGACGGCGCGCCGGCGGCGGGTCCCGACTCGTTCGCGATGTTGCCGGTGTCGTCGGCGGCGGTGACGTTCGCCTCCGCCCCGTTGCCGGGGGCGGCGCCGGCGGCCGGCGCGGCCGGGAGCGGCAGGTTCGAGCCCTGGGCGTTCAGATAGGCGATCACGTTCGCGCGCTCCTGCGGATCGCCGATGCCCGCGAAGGTCATCTTGGTGCCGCTGGCGAACTTGCGCGGGCTGGTCAGCCACGCGTCCATCTTGTCGAAGTCCCAATTGCCGCCGACCGCCTTGAGCGCGTCGGAGAAGGCGAAGCCGCCCTTGCCCTGGGCGATCGCCTCGCCCATCGTGCCGTAGAGGTTCGGGCCGATGCCGTTGGGGCCGCCCGAATTGATCGTGTGGCAGGCCGTGCACTTCTTGAACGAGGCCTCGCCCTTGGCGACATCGGCCTTGGCGAGGCGCACCGCGATCGGCTCGGCGGCAGCGGCGCCGCCGCCCTCGCCGGCTTCCTCGACGCCCTCGATCACATAGCCCATGTGCTCGGGACGCTCCGAGTGGAAGATCATGCCGCTCACGATCGAAAGGCCGAGCGCGACGATGCCGCCAGCCAGAGCCCAGCCCGCGATCGTATTGAAGCGATTGTCCATTGAAGACGCCCCTGAAGGAAAATTAGGCCCGAGGAAAAATCGAGCCCCTTTAGAACCGGCTCCCGCCGGATGGCAAGCGGGGGTTGCCCCTGATCGCACCTGAGGCCCAGGGTCCAGACCCATAAACCGCAATGGCCGTGACGGAGCGATTTTGGCGCACAGGTAGGAGCGAGGAGGGAGCGATGCAGAAGCATCGTGACCGACGAGCGACGCCGCTGTGCGCCAAAAGCCGCCCGCCCCGGAGGAGTCGCCCAGGGCGATCACGGCCCTTGCGGTTTATGGGCCTGGACCCTAACCCGCGCGCCCTATGGAGAATTTCGCAGCCCCCGCGCGCGCGCTCGTCGCCGAGATGACCGAACAGGCCGCCCGCGCCCCCGAACGCGCGGTCGCGTTCCAGGGCGCGCCCGGCGCCAATTCGCACATCGCGGTGCGCGAGGCCTTTCCCGACGGGCTGGCATTGCCCTGCTTCTCGTTCGAGGACGCGATCGACGCCGTGAAGGAAGGCCGCGCCGCGACGGCGATGATCCCGATCGAGAATTCGCTCCACGGCCGCGTCGCGGACATCCATTTCCTGCTGCCCGAATCGGGCCTGGCGATCACCGGCGAGCATTTCTTGCCGATCCGCTACGGGCTGATGGGGCTCGGCACGATCGACGCGGTGCGCCAGGCGATGAGCCATCCGCAGGCGCTCGGCCAGTGCCGGCAATGGCTGAAGGCGAAGGGCATCCAGCCGCTCGCCTATCCCGACACCGCGGGCGCGGCGGCGGTGGTGGCGGAGGACGGCGACCCGGCGGTCGCGGCGCTCGCCCCGCCGGGCGCGGCGGAACTCTACGGACTCGAGCTGCTCGCGAGCGACCTCGCCGATGCCGAGCACAACATGACGCGCTTCGTGATGCTCGCGCGCGAGGCGCTGCCGGTCGACGGGCCGGGTCCGTTCATGACGACCTTCATCTTCGAAGTGAAGAACGTCCCCGCCGCGCTCTACAAGGCGCTGGGCGGCTTCGCGACCAACGGCGTCAACATGACCAAGCTCGAAAGCTACCAGCGCGGCGGCAGCTTCGCGGCGACCGAGTTCTACGCCGACATCCTCGGCAGCCCCGAGGAGCCGCCGGTCGCGCGGGCGCTCGAGGAACTGAAGTTCCACACCAAGTGGATGCGGGTGCTGGGGACGTATCGCCAGGCGCGCGAGCGGCCTTAGGGTTCGGCGACGAGAGCCATGCCATTCCTCCCCCGGAGGGGGAGGAATGGGGAATCTCGCCTCAACCGGTCCAGACAGGCTTCACGCCCCCTCCAACCACGCCGTCAGCAGCGTGTGGGCGATCGCATAGGGCGGCGGGGCGCCGAACGGCGCTTCGGGATCCCGGGCGAGCGCGCGCGCCACCTCGTCGCGGCTGAACCAGCGCGCGTCCTCGAGCTCGTGCACGTCGATCGTGATCGCGTCGCTCTCGGCCTCGCCGATGCAGGCGATCATCAGCGAGGAGGGGAAGGGCCAGGGCTGGCTCGCGACATAGCGGACCTTGCCGACGCGGACGCCCGCCTCCTCGAGCGTCTCGCGCCGCACCGCCTCCTCGACCGATTCGCCGACTTCGAGGAAGCCGGCCAGCGCCGAATAGCGGCCCGGCGGCCAGGGCGGCTGGCGGCCGAGCAGCACGCGGCCGTCATGCTCGGCGAGCATGATCACCACCGGATCGACGCGCGGGAAATGCTCGGCGCCGCAGTTCGGGCAGGTGCGCCCCCAGCCCGCGCGGAAGGGCGCGGTGACGGTGCCGCAATTGGCGCAGAAGCGGTGCCGCCCGTGCCAGTCGACCAGGCTGCGCGCCGCGGCATAGTGTGCGGCGTCGCGCCGATCGAACCGGTCGAGCATCGCGAACAAGGCGGGCGAGCGGCCGGCCGGCACCGCCGTGCCGTCGGGCAGCGCCGCGGCGAAGCGCGGCGCGCCTTCGTCATAGCCCAGGAACAGGAGCTCGCCCGCCGCGGCGTCGAGCCCGGTCCAGGTCAGCCGTCCGGCATCGTCGAGCAGGGGATCGAGCCCGTCGAGCACCAGCAGCCGCGCCCCGGGATCGGCGAGCGCGGCGGCGAGCAGATCGGGCTCGTGACGGACCCGGTCGGCACGATCGAGCGTGCCGCCGGTGAAGCCGGGCATCCTCACCGAGCGAGATCGGCGTAGATCGCCTTCGACGCCTCGCGCTTGAGCGGCGTCTCGCCGAACAGGTTGATCATCACCGTCGCGCGCAGCTTGTGGACCGGATCGACCCAGCCGATCGTCCCCGCCGCGCCGCCCCAGCCGAAGGTGCCCTTGCCCGGGCCGCCCGGCGCGTCGGCGAGATAGACCGATCCGCCCGCGCCGAAGCCGAGCGGCACGCCCGAATCCTTGGTCATCTCGTTGAGGATCGACTTGTCGACTCCGGCGGGCAGCAGGTCCGACATGGCGAGCTTCACCGTCTCGGGCTTGAGGATGCGCGCGCCGTCGAGCGTGCCGCCGTTCAGCAGCATGTGCAGGAACCGGTCATAGTCGCGCGCCGACATCACCAGGCCCGCGCCGCCATAGGGGAAGCTCGGCTTCTGCAGGTAGATCGACGTCGCGCCCGGATCGGCGGGCACGCGCTGGGGCCCGAGCAGTGCATAGTTGGTGGCGAGGTTGCCCGCCTTGTCCGCGGGCACCGTCCAATAGCTCTCGGTCATCTTGAGCGGCTGGAAGATACGGGTGTTGACGAACTGGTCGAAGGGCATGCCGCTCGCGACTTCGATCACGCGGCCCAGCACGTCGAGCCCGATCGAATAGCTCCATTTGGCGCCCGGATCGGCGATCAGCGGCAGCGTCGCGGTGCGGTTGGCGAATTCCTCGAGGCTCGCGGGACGCACCGCGCGCATCTGCGGCTCCATCTGGACGTTGACCTGCGCCGGGTTGATCCCGAGCCGGTTGTACTCGTCGAGCAGCGGGCCCTTGGTGATGATGTTGTAGCCCAGGCCCGCGGTGTGGGTGAGCAGGTTGCGCACGGTGATCGGCGCCTTGGCGGGGCGCGTCGTCAGGTCCTTCGTCGGATCGACGAGCACCTTCATCTCCTTGAACGCCGGGATGAAGTCGCTGATCGGCTGGTCGAGCCGGATCTTGCCCTCCTCCACCAGGATCATCGCGGCGATGCCGGTGATCGGCTTGGTCATCGAATAGACGCGCCAGAGGCTGTCGGCATCGGCGGCGTGCGCGGTCGGCTCGTTGGCGATGCGGCCCTCGGCGACCACCACCGGCGCGCCTTCGCCACGCCCGGTGAGGATCACGATGCCGGGCACCCGCCCCTCGGCGACGTAGAGCTTGGCGAGCGCGGTCTCGGCGGCGGTGTCCGGGGCGGCACGCTGCGCCAGCGCGGGCGGCGCCAGCGCGAGAACCCCGATCAATCCCGCACCGATCAATCCGCGCATAGCATCCTCCGAAATTGTCGCGCCGCCTTGGCGAAGACGGTGGGAAGGCCCGCCGATTCGAGATCGGCGACCGGCCACCATTCGCCTTGCGCGGCGGCGCCTGCATGCCCCTCGATCGTTGCAGCCGCAAGGGCGACGTCGAGGCTGAAATGCGTGAACCCGTGCGCGACGCCCGTGTCGAGCATCCGCCATTCGGCGGCGAGTGGCGCGCCAGCGAGGCCCGGCGGCGAATCGGTCCAGGGGCCCGTCGGCAGCGCGCGCATCCCGCCGAGCAGGCCCTTGGCCGGGCGGCGGACCAGCAGCACCTTGCCCGCGCGTTCGGCCCAGAACATCGTGCCGTGGCGCTGCGGCTTGGGCGGCTTGGCGGCCTTGACCGGAAAACGCTCGGGCGTGCCGCTCGCGAAGCCGGCGCAATGGGCGCGCAGGGGACAGAGCAGGCAGCGCGGGCTCCGCGCGGTGCAGATCGCGCTGCCAAGGTCCATCATCGCCTGGGCGAAGTCGCCCGCCCGGGCGTCGGGGGTGATGCTGTCGGTAAGCGTGTAGATAAGCGGCTTCGCGCCGGGCAGCGGCGCCTCGACCGCGAACAGCCGCGCGACGACGCGCTGGACATTGGCGTCGACCACCACCGCCCGCCGCCCGAAGGCGATCGCCGCGATCGCCGCCGCGGTGTAGCCGCCGACGCCGGGGAGCGCGCGCAGCTCCGCCTCGCTGTCCGGGAAGCCGCCCCGCGCCGCCACGTCGCGCGCGCAGGCGAGCAGGTTGCGCGCCCGGGCATAATAGCCGAGCCCCGCCCAGGCGGCCATCAGCTCGGCATCCTCGGCCGCGGCGAGCGCCTCGACATCGGGCCAGCGCGCGGTGAATTTCTCGAAATAGGGGATGACGCTCGCGACCTGGGTCTGCTGGAGCATCACTTCGGAGAGCCAGACGCGATAGGGATCGGGCGCGTTCGCCCCCGGCCGCGCGCGCCAGGGCAAGTCGCGGGCATGGGCGTCGTACCAGGTGAGAAGCTGTGGAGCGATCGCGCGAGGGACGTTGTCGGGCACAGGCCCCTATGGCATGGGTAGGCGCAAATGACGAAGCCCCCCCGTACCACCACGCGCCAGCCCGCAACCGAGCCGCAACGCGCGATGCGCGCGCGCTCGGTCTCCGAGCTGCTGCCCGAGGTGGGGGGCGCGGCGTTCCGCAAGTTCGGCTTCGTCCAGCATTCGATCGTCAGCCGCTGGGCCGAGATCGTCGGCGAGCGCTATGCCCGCGTCTCCGCCCCCGAATCGATCCGCTTCCCCCAGGGCAAGCGCGCCGAGGGGGTGCTGAGCCTCGTCGTCGCGGGCGCGCACGCCCCGACGATGCAGCATGTCGCGCCCGAGATCGTCGAGCGGGTGAACCGCTTCTTCGGCTATCCCGCGGTGGCGCGGATCGCGATCCGCCACGGCGAGGTCAAGCGCCCCGGAAAGGCGCCGCCGCCGCCCAGCCTCAAGCCCCTGTCCGAGGCGATGGGCGAGAGCCTGCGCGGCATCGCCGACCCCGAATTGAAGGCCGTGCTCGAAGCGCTCGCCGCCGGCGTCGCCGCGAGCGACGACGAGGCCAAGATCGGCCGGCCCAAGATCGGCCGGATCGACTGACCGGCCCGCATTTCCCTGGAGAGAGAAGACCCCATGCGCATCACCCTGGCCCTGATCCCGCTCCTCGTGCTTGCCGCCTGCAACGGCGGCGGCGAGGGCAACAGCTCGGCCCCCGTCACTTCTGCCACGCCCGTCGCGGCCGCGTCTCCGCCCGCCGGCAAGACCTGGGTCGACGTCGTCGCCAAGACCCCCGAGGGCGGGTTCGTCCAGGGCAATCCCAACGCGCCGATCAAGCTGGTCGAATATGGCTCGCGCAACTGCCCGTTCTGCGGCCGCTTCGCGATGACCGGCGTCGAGCCGCTGCGCCAGAAGTACATCTCGACCGGCAAGGTCAGCTACGAGTTCCGCGACTTCCTGATCCACGGCGCGCCCGACCTCGCCGCCGCGCTGCTCAACCAGTGCGTCTCGACCGAGGCCTTCTTCCCGATGCTCGACCAGCTCTTCGCCAATCAGGAGACCTTCCTCAACCGCACCGAGGACCTGGTGAAGAACAATCCGCAGCTCGCCCAGCAGCTCCAGGCCATGCCCGCCCCGCAGGCCGCCGCCGCCTTCGCGCAGCAGCTCGGCATGATCGACTTCATGAAGCAGCGCGGCGTGCCCGAGGCGCAGGCGCGCCAGTGCCTCGCCGACCAGAAGAAGATCGAGGAGATCGCCAAGGTCAACGCCGACGCCGCGACCGAGCATGGCGTGAACGGCACCCCGACCTTCTTCATCAACGGCCAGAAGACCAGCGCGGGCGCCTGGGAGCAGCTCGAGCCGCTGCTCCAGCAGGCCGGAGCGCGCTGAGCGCCCGATGCAGATCAAGCGGCTGCGGCTGACAGGCTTCAAGAGCTTCGTCGACCCGGCTGACCTTCGCATCGAGCCGGGGCTGACGGGGATCGTCGGCCCCAATGGCTGCGGCAAGTCGAACCTGCTCGAGGCGCTGCGCTGGGCGATGGGCGAGAACAGCGCCAAGTCGATGCGCGGCGCCGGCATGGAGGACGTGATCTTCGCCGGCACCGCGACGCGGCCGGCGCGCGACTTCGCCGAAGTCTCGATCCTCGCCGACCAGGTGGGCGAGGAGGACGAGATGGAAGTCGTCCGCCGCATCGAGCGCGGCGCCGGCTCCGCCTATCGGATCAACGGCCGCGACGTCCGCGCCAAGGACGTCGCCCTGCTCTTCGCCGATTCGGCGACGGGCGCGCATTCCCCGGCGCTGGTCAGCCAGGGCCGCATCGGCGCGATCATCCAGGCCAAGCCCGGCGAGCGCCGCGCGATGCTCGAGGAGGCGGCGGGGATCGCCGGCCTCCACGTCCGCCGCAAGGACGCCGAGCAAAGGCTGCGCGCGACCGAGGCGAACCTCGCCCGGCTCGACGAAGTGATCGGCGACCAGGAGAATCGCGCCGCGCAGCTGAAGCGCCAGGCGCGCCAGGCCGAGCGCTATCGCGAGCTTTCGGACAAGATCCGCGTCGCCGAGGCGCGGATGATCTT
>CBIFVW010000115.1:0-11464 GCA_966186155.1 uncultured Sphingomonas sp. | reverse complement strand
CGCCGTCGTCACCTCGGCGATGTTGCGGACCTGGCCGGTGAGGTTCGCCGCCATCAGGTTGACGTTGTCGGTGAGGTCGGCCCAGGTGCCGCCCACGCCCTCCACGTGCGCCTGGCCGCCGAGCTTGCCCTCGGTGCCGACCTCGCGCGCCACGCGCGTCACTTCCGAGGCGAAGGAGTTGAGCTGGTCCACCATCGTGTTGATGGTGTTCTTGAGTTCGAGGATCTCGCCCTTCACGTCGACGGTGATCTTCTTGGAGAGGTCGCCGAGCGCCACCGCCGTCGTCACCTCGGCGATGTTGCGGACCTGGCCGGTGAGGTTCGCCGCCATCAGGTTGACGTTGTCGGTGAGGTCGGCCCAGGTGCCGCCCACGCCCTCCACGTGCGCCTGGCCGCCGAGCTTGCCCTCGGTGCCGACCTCGCGCGCCACGCGCGTCACTTCCGAGGCGAAGGAGTTGAGCTGGTCCACCATCGTGTTGATGGTGTTCTTGAGTTCGAGGATCTCGCCCTTCACGTCGACGGTGATCTTCTTGGAGAGGTCGCCGAGCGCCACCGCCGTCGTCACCTCGGCGATGTTGCGGACCTGGCCGGTGAGGTTCGCCGCCATCAGGTTGACGTTGTCGGTGAGGTCGGCCCAGGTGCCGCCCACGCCCTCCACGTGCGCCTGGCCGCCGAGCTTGCCCTCGGTGCCGACCTCGCGCGCCACGCGCGTCACTTCCGAAGCGAAGGAGTTGAGCTGGTCCACCATCGTGTTGATGGTGTTCTTCAATTCGAGGATCTCGCCCTTCACCTCCACGGTGATCTTCTTGGAGAGGTCGCCCGAGGCCACCGCGGTCGTCACCTCGGCGATGTTGCGGACCTGGCTGGTCAGGTTCGTCGCCATCGCGTTGACGTTGTCGGTGAGGTCCTTCCAGGTACCCGCGACGCCCTTCACCTTGGCCTGGCCGCCGAGCTTGCCCTCGGTGCCCACTTCGCGCGCCACGCGGGTCACTTCCGAGGCGAAGGAGGCGAGCTGCTCCACCATCGTGTTCACGACCTTGCCGATGCGCAGGAACTCGCCGCGCAGGGGCCGGCCGTCGATCTCCACCGTCATCGACTGGGAGAGGTCGCCCTTGGCCACCGCGCCGATCACGCGCGCGACCTCGGCGGTCGGCTGGACCATGTCCTCGATCAGCTCGTTGAGGGCGCGCAGCTTGGTTTCCCAGCCGCCGGTCGCGCCGCGGACATGGCCGCGCTGGTTGATCTTGCCTTCCTTGCCGACCACCCGCGAGAGGCGTTCGAACTCGAAGGTCATCTGCTCCTCGAGGCTCACCACCTCGTTGAAGAGCAAGGCGATCTCCCCGTCGGCGCCAGGCAGGTCTTCGGGCAGGCGGACCGAAAAGTCGCCGCGGCGAAAACTACGGAAGGCGGATACGAGACGACGGCGATCGAGGATTTCCGGGGTCGGTTCGGCGTGCACCAATCACTCCTGCATCTCCCTCCCGCGAAGAAACACGCAAAACACGGCCCCCCGGCCATCGTGCGGATATAGCAGAGCTTTTGCGTTTCGCGCGCGAAAAAATCGTTACCGGCGCGCCCCACGAAAGGGATTGTCGGCGGCGGATCAGCTGTTACGAACGGGGCAAGGGGAAGGAAGCACGAGATGGGAGAGTTTCCGGCGGATGCCCGGCAAGCAGGAACTGACGCGCTTCATCCGGTCCACCTTCCGCTCGGTATGGTCGCTCGAGCTGCTGTGCCTGCTGCGCAAGCATGACGAGCGCGCCTGGACTCCCGCCGAGCTGGTCGCCGCCTTGCGCGCCAGCGACCTCATCGTGAGCCAGAGCCTCGCCGCGCTGACCGCCGCCGGGCTGGTGGTGGTCGATGGCGACGGGAAGGCCCGCTACCAGCCGGCGGCGGGATCGCTCGATTCGCTCGTGGCCGCCGCGGAGGAGCTCTATGCGCGCAGCCCCGACGCGGTCCGGCGGATGATCGTCTCCTCGGCGAGCAGCGACCTCGCTGCCTTTGCCGACGCCTTCCGGATCCGGAAGGACTGATGGGCGAGATCGGCCCCGCGATCGTCTATGCGCTCTGCCTGGCGACGAGCATGGCCTGCGCCTGGCTGCTGGGCCGCACCTATCGCCGGACGGGCGCCAAGCTGCTGTTCTGGAGCGCGCTCTGCTTCGCGCTGCTCGCGGGCAACAATCTCTTCGTGATCATCGACCTGGTGCTGGTCCCGGAAGTCGATTTCCGGCTGGTCCGGGCATTGCTGTCCCTCGGGGCGGTGAGCGTGCTGCTGTTCGGCTTCATCTGGAAGCGGGAGGAGCGGGAATGACGCTGCTCGCGTTCCTGTCCGGCGCCGCGACCATGGGCTTCGCGGTCGCCGCGCTGCTCTTCCTGCGGTTCTGGCGCGATACCCGCGACTCGCTGTTCCTGAGCTTCGCGATCGCCTTCCTGCTGCTCGGCGCGGTGCACGCGATCCTGACGCTGGCCGACATTCCGGTCGAGGAGCGCAGCTGGGTCTATCTCATCCGGCTGGCGGCGTTCATCCTGATCCTGGTCGCGGTGATCCGGAAGAACCTGGCCGCGCGCTGAGGCGCCGGCCCGCGCCGCGCTACGCCAGCTCCGGCATGCCTTTCAGCAGCTTGTCGAGCGTGATCGGATAGTCGCGCACGCGCACGCCGCAGGCATTGTAGACCGCGTTCGCCACCGCCGCGCCGACGCCGCAGATGCCGAGCTCGCCCACGCCCTTGGCCTTCATCGGCGAGGTGGTGGGATCGGTCTCCTCGAGGAAGATCACTTCCTGGTGCGGGATGTCCGCATGGACCGGCACTTCATAGCCGGCGAGATCGTGGTTGACGAAGAAGCCGAAGCGCTTGTCGACCACCAGCTCCTCCATCAGCGCCGCGCCCGCGCCCATCGTCATCGCGCCGATCACCTGGCTGCGCGCCGATTTGGGATTGAGGATGCGGCCCGCCGCGCACACCGCGAGCATGCGGCGGATGCGGACCTCGGCGGTCGCCGCGTCGACGCCGACCTCGACGAAATGCGCGCCGAAGGTCGATTGCTGATATTTCCGCGCGAGATCGCCATATTCCATCGCGTCCTCGGCGGCGAGCTCGCCGTCCCGCGCGGCCTCGGCGAGGGGCACGCTGCGCTTGCCGGCGCGGACCTCGCCGCCCGTGAACGCGGCGTCCGCCGAGTTGAAGCCGAGCTTCCGCGCCACGGCCTCGCGCAGCTTGACGCAGGCGGCATAGACGCCTGCGGTCGCGCTGTTGCCACCCCATTGGCCGCCCGATCCGGCCGAGACCGGGAAGCTCGAATCGCCGAGCTTCACCACCACCTTGTCGAGCGGCACGCCCATCATCTCGGCGGCGGTCTGCGCGAGGATCGTGTAGGTGCCGGTGCCGATGTCGGTCATGTCGGTCTCGACCGTGACCACGCCGCGCGCGTCGAGCCGGACGCGCGCGGCCGACTTCATGTTGATGTTGTTGCGGAACGCCGCCGCCATGCCGATGCCGACCAGCCAGCGGCCGTCGCGGACCTTGCCCGGCAGCGGGTTGCGCTTCGCCCAGCCGAACCGGTCCGCGCCGGTGCGCATGCATTCGACCAGCCGGCGCTGCGAGAAGGGCCGCTCGGGCTTTTCGGGGTCGACCTGGGTATCGTTGATCGCGCGGAACTCGATCGGATCCATGCCGAGCTTCTCGGCCATCTCGTCCATCGCGACCTCGAGCGCCATCATGCCCGGCGCCTCGCCCGGCGCGCGCATCGCATTGGCCTCGGGCAGGTCGAGCACGGCGAGCTTCTGCCCGATCAGCCGATTGGCGCCGGCGTAGAGCAGCCGCGTCTGCGCGACCGAGCCTTCGCCGCCGCCGCCCGGCAGGTCGCCGCACCATTCCTCGTGCGCGATCGCGCCGATCCGGCCGTCGCGGCCGGCGCCGATGCGGATGCGCTGGATCGTCGCCGGGCGGTGCGTCGTGTTGTTGAACATCAGCGGCCGGGGCAGCGCGACCTTCACCGGCCGGCCCGCCGCCCTGGCGCCCAGCGCGGCGAGGATCGCGTCGGCACGCACGAACAGCTTGCCGCCGAACCCGCCGCCGATGAAGGGCGACATCAGCCGCACATTCTCCTTGGGGATGCCCAGCGTCCTTGCGACGTCGCTCTTGCCCCAGTTGATCATCTGGTTCGACGTCCAGAGCTGGAGCTTGTCGCCGTCCCAGGCCGCGATCGAGGCATGCGGCTCCATCATCGCATGCGCCTCGTCGGGCGTGGTGTAGCGCGCGTCGAGCTGCACCGGCGCGGCAGCGAAGGCGCCTTCGAAATTGCCGACCGCGCTGTTGTGGCCCCCCGCCTTGACGGCCTTGTCCATGATCGCCGCGAGATCGAAGTCGCCCTTGCTCCGCGCATAATCCACCCGGACCAGCGCCGCGGCGGCGCGCGCCTGCTCGAAGGTCTCGGCCACCACGACGGCGACGGCCTGGTGGTAGTGCTGGATCTCGGGCCCGCCGAGCAGGTGGGCGGTGTTGAAATTGCCCTTGGTGAGCTTGCCGGCATTGTCGGCGGTGACGATCGCGAGCACGCCGGGCGCGGCCTTGGCCTCGGCCAGGTCGATCGACGCGATGCGGCCCTTGGCGATCGCCGCGCCGACGACATAGCCATAGGCCTGGTTCGCCGCGACGTCGTGGCGCTCATAAGCATAGGGCGCGGTGCCGCTGGTCTTGAGCGGGCCGTCGATCCGGTCGGTGGCCTTGCCCACCACCTTGAGCTGGTCGATCGGGTTGGTGCCGGCTGGCGTGTCGAACTTCATGGCTCAGGCCCTCGCTTCCGCCAGCACCGCGGCGAGCGTGCGCTCGGCCAGCGGCAGCTTGAACTGGTTGTCATGGGTGGGCTTGGCGCCCGCGAGCAATACGGCCATCGTCGCCTTGGCGCCGCGCGGGAGCTCGGCCTCGGCCGCCTCGACTCGCCACGGCTTGTGCGCCACGCCGCCGAGCGCCACGCGTCCCGTGCCGTCCTTCTGCACGACCGCCGCGACCGAGACGAGCGCGAAGGCATAGGATGCCCGGTCGCGCACCTTGTGGTAGACGTGCCTGCCGCCGATCGGCCTCGGCAGCGTCACTGCGGTGATGAGCTCGCCGGCTCCGAGCACGTTCTCGATATGCGGGGTGTCGCCGGGGAGCGTGTGGAACGCGGCGATCGGGATGCTGCGCGTCGCGCCGTCCGCCTTCACCGTCTCGACGCTCGCGTCGAGCGCGCGCATCGCCACCGCCATGTCGCTCGGGTGCGTCGCGATGCACGCCTCGCTCGCGCCGATCACCGCCAGGCTGCGGCTGAACCCGCCGATCGCCGCGCACCCACTGCCTGGCTTGCGCTTGTTGCAGGGCTGGGCGGTGTCGTAGAAATAGGGGCAGCGGGTGCGCTGGAGCAGGTTGCCCGCGGTCGTCGCCTTGTTGCGCAGCTGCCCCGACGCGCCTGCCACCAGCGCGCGCGAGAGCAGGGCATAGTCGCGCCGTACCCTCCGGTCGGCGGCGAGATCGGTGTTGCGCACCAGCGCGCCGATGCGCAGCCCGCCCTCGGGCGTCGCTTCGATCTTGTCGAGTGCGAGGCCGTTGACGTCGATCAGGTGCGTCGGCGTCTCGATCTCGAGCTTCATCAGGTCGAGCAGGTTGGTGCCGCCCGCGATGAAGCGCGCGCCCTGGGTGCGTCCGGCGATCGCCGCGGCCTCGGCGGGCGAGCCCGCACGCTGATAGGTGAAGGACCTCATGCCTTCCTCCGTGCGGCGACCTCGGTGATCGCGTCGACGATGTTCGAATAGGCGCCGCAGCGGCAGATGTTGCCGCTCATCCGCTCGCGGATCTCGTCGGCCGACATCGCCGGCTTGGCGGCGATGTCCCTGGTGACGTGGCTCGGGATGCCCGCGCGGATCTCGTCGAGCACCGCCACCGCCGAGCAGATCTGGCCGGGCGTGCAATAGCCGCATTGATAGCCGTCGTGCTTCACGAAGGCGGCCTGCATCGGGTGCAGGTCGCCGGGGGTGCCGAGGCCCTCGATCGTGGTGATCGAGTCGCCCTCGTGCATCACCGCGAGGCTGAGGCAGCTGTTGATCCGGCGCCCGTCGACGATCACCGTGCAGGCGCCGCACTGGCCGTGGTCGCAGCCCTTCTTGGTGCCGGTGAGCCGGAGATGCTCGCGCAGCGCGTCGAGCAACGTCGTGCGCGTGTCGAGCTCGAGCGCGCGCGGCTTGCCGTTCACCTTGAAGGCGACCTTGGCCATCACCGGCCCGCTTTCGCCCGGAGCGGGCTCCGCGTCCGCCGCGCAGGGCGTCGCGGTGACCGCGAGCGAGGCCGCGCTCCCGACCAGCACCTCGCGCCTCGATATCTCGAAATCGCCCGCATCGTGCATATCGGCCTCCGATCCTCGCCAGCGTGACGCCGGCCCTTGTTAGCGAAACCCGGGGGTGGCCGCAAAGGCCGAACGGTCCGCGCGGGCATTATGTCCCTGGAGATGGGCAGCTGTCCCGCTTTCGCTAGGGTCGGCGCGAACGCGGGACGTGGATTCCTGCAGAACCCATGCTAACCGTCTCACATCCACTCGGATTCTGCAGGGCCACGCGGAGTTCCACAGCAAGCGGGTAGCGCCTTCCATGAAACCGCCGCGCGGCATTCCCGCCGACCATTATTCGACTGCGAACCTCCCGCGTGCCGATCGGCACGAGCAATGGACCAGCCGCGGCTGGCCGAGTTCCGCGGCCCTGTTCGAATCGACGCCGGTCGGCGAGTTCTCGACCTCGGCGGTCGGGGTCACCCTCAACGGGATCAGGGTCTCCTATACGCAGGGGACCGCACGCAACTTCGAGCGTTCGCCGGCCCGGATCGCGGCCGACGGGATCGACGTGCTGGGCGCCGGCGTGATCCTCGAAGGGACCATCGAAGGGCAAGCGGGAGGCAAGGCGTTCGCCGCTCGGGCCGGCGAGATCCTGCTCCTCGACATGTCGCAGTCGAGCGCGATGCTGATGTCGGCCAGCCGATCGATCCAGCTCGCGATACCGCGGCCGATCATCGAAGCGGAGATCGGGCCGGTCGCCGCGCTGCACGGGTGCGTGATCGGCGATGGCGAGGCGTCGATGCTGCACAGCCACCTGCTGCAGATCAGCGAGGCGCTCGAGCTGATCCCGCCCGGGGACGCGTCGCGTGTCGGCCGGACGCTTCTCGATCTCTTCGTGATCGCGCTGAAGGCATCGGGGCTCACGGGCGTGCCCACCGCGGAAGGAGCGGGTTCGGCGCTCGCGATCCGGGCGCGCGCCGAGATCCAGCAGAATCTCGGCTCGCCAAAGCTCACCATCGCCAATCTGTGCCGGCGCCTGCAGGTCTCGCGCTCGACCTTGCATCGCCTGTTCGATCAGGAGGGCGGCGTCCAGGCCTATATCCGCGGCCGGCGCCTCGACGCCGCGCGGCTCGCGCTGCTCGATCCGGGCAACAGCGAACGGATCGGCGTGATCGCCGAGCGGCTCGGCTTCAGCGACACCGCGCATCTCAGCCGGCTGTTCCGCGAACGCTATGGCGAGTCGCCGAGCGAGTGCCGTGCCCGGATCGCCGGGCAGGAGGGCAAGTGAATGCCGCCCGGCGGCATATGTTTCGAGGCTGTGGCACAACCAGACAAGCGCCGGGAACATCGGTTCAACGGCCCCGCGCGCGTCCTCCGCTAGAGTGAGTCGCCGAGTTCACCGCCGGGCGTGAAGCAGGTGGGGCGCTGGCGATCCAGGGATTAGAGCCAGGGGGTTTCTGCTGTGACGTTCGATCGTGGTGACGGCGCTGTTGCGCCGGCGGGTTCCCTCGTGCTCGAAACGGCAACGCGGCGCGGTCATCGCGTCCGGAAGCTGCTGCTCGGGTCGACCGCGCTGATCGGCGTGACGCTCGCAGCCCCGGCGATGGCGCAGAGCACCAACCCCGCTGGCGGCGGCACGATCAGCGGCAGCGGAACCTATGCCAACGACACCGCCGGCGGCGGCGGCGTCTCGGTCGATGCGACCAACACGATCACGATGAACGGCGTCACGATCAGCAACGGCACCGGCACGCCGACGCCCGACGCCTTCCACATGGTCGCGACCAGCGGCAGCGCGATCTTCGTCAACCAGGGCGCCAACGCGCTGACCACGACCGTCAACGGCGGCGCGGCGCTCTACGTCCGCTCGGACAACGCCAACCTGTCCTGGGGGGTGAGCCAGACCGACGCCGGTTCGGTGATGGATTTCACCGGCTCCTACGGCCTCTATCTCGAAGCGCCCGCCGGCTTCATCAACGTCGTCGACTTCGCCACCACCACCGGCATCCGCAACATCACCGCCAACGGCACCGCGCTCGAGGGCATCCACGCGATCGCCTCGGGCGGCGTCAACCTCAGCCTCAAGGCGCCGGTGATCTCGGGCTTCGCGACCGGCATCCGCGCCGCCGGCTCGGGGACGAGCATCACCACGACCGGCGGCTCGATCTCCGCGGCCACCGGCATCGATTCCCAGGCCACCAGCGGCAATCTCACGCTCGCCATCGCCTCGAACATCTCGGCGCAGGACGCCGTCCTGGCGGCCGCGACCGGCGGCACGGTCACCGTCACCACTTCGGGCACGATCGACAGCCAGACGGACGGGGTCGGCACCGGCATCGCGGCGGCGGGCGACGCGGGGACGAAGATCACCGTCAACGGCAATCTCGGTCTCGGCAGCTATTTCGACACCGGCATCGACGCAGCGGCCGGCGCCGGGGGCAACACCATCGACGTCAACGCGCACGTCCGCGGCAACACCGGCATCTCGACCGGCGGCGGAGCGTTCGTCACGACCGTCGGCGTCGGGGGCGAGATCAACGCGATGAGCACGATGGGCCGGGCCATCCGCGACAGCGGCGGCGGCTCGATCATCAACAACGGCAACATCTGGGCGGCGGGCACGGCAATAGAGCTGCTCGCGGGCGGCAGCGTAACCAACAACTCGACGCTCACCGGCAACAGCGGCACGGCGATCTATTTCAGTGGCGGTGGCGGCAGCGTCACGCTCGCCAGCGGCTCGATGACGACGGGCAGCATCCTCGCGTCGGGCAGTGCCGCCGTCACCGCGACGATCGCGGGCACATTGGCCGGCGGCTATCTCGGCGCAGTGGATAACCGCGTCGACACCGTGACGCTGGCGGCGAACGGCACGATCACGGGCAGCGTCCTGCTGGGCGATGGCAACGACAGCTTCACCATGACAGGCGGCGCCATCGCCGGCACCGTCGACGGTGGCGCGGGCACCGACAGCTTCGTGAGCGACCTGGGAACCGGCGTCTGGCGCTCGGTCACTGCCAACGCGTTCGAGACGCTCGAGCATCGCTCGGGCACGTTGCAGCTCGACGGCGGCACCATCCTCACGAGCGTGACCATCTCGGGCGGCACGCTGGCGCTGGCCGGCAACTCGTCGATCGCCGGCGCCACCACCGTCATCAACGGCACGCTCGACCTCGCGCCGCACAGCGGCACCAACACGCTGGGTCTGTTCAGCGGCAGCGGCAGCATCCTGCTCGGCGCCAATACGCTCGTGTCGAGCGGCGGCGCCAGCATCTTCGCCGGCTCGATCACCGGCAGCGGCGGCTTCACGCGCTCGGGATCCGGCACGCTGGAGCTCACCGGCACCGGCAACTGGACCGGCACCACCACGATCAGTTCGGGCACGCTGTCGGGCACCGCGAGCTCGATCTCGGGCAGCAGCATCGTCAACAATAGCGGCTCGTTCGCGCTGACCTATACCGACACGGTCGCGGGCGTCGTGACCCAGGCCATTTCCGGCAGCGGCGGCATCAACATCACCGGCACCGGCGCGCTCACCTTCACGGGCAACATCACCACGGCCAGCAGCGTCGTGCTGAACAACTTCAACTCGAACGTCGCCATCGCCGGCACGCGCAGCGGCGGCACAACCGTCGCGGTCAGCATGGCCGGCATGCTCGGCGTGGCCGATACCGGCGCGATCCTGGGCGGCAACTACATCGCCGTGGCGGCCCTCAATTCGTCGACGGTCAACAATCTCGGCACGATCTCGACCACCGGCACCAGCGGCACCGGCCAGGGGCTGGGCTCGGCGATGCGCTTCCAGAACCTGGCGGTCGTCGTCAACGGTTCGGAGAGCGACTCCTCCTCCTACATCACCGGCGTCACCAACGGCATTTATTCCAACACCGGCAGCACCTTCTTCGGCCTCACCGCGACCAACTACGGCGTGATCGCGGCCACGCTGGGTACCGGCATCACCGCGGCGTCGAATCCGCTGACCCTCACCAACAATGCCGGCGGCATCGTCGCCGGCACGCAATATGGCGTCTCCGTGTCGACCGGCACCGCGACGATCACCAACAGCGGCGTCATCGGTACCGGCACCGTTTCGGGGAACAGCTTCACCGCTGGCGGCACCAACGACGCGATCTCGATCGCCGCGGGTGGGCGGATCACCAATTCGGGCGTGATCGACGGCGCCGGGCACGGCATTTCTCTCGCCGGCGGCTCGTCCAACGCCGTCGTCAACCGCGGTACGATCCTCGGCCGCGGCGGCAACGGCGTCTACAATGTAGTGAACGCCGCGATCGTCAACGCGCAGGGCGCCACGGTCCAGGGGAATCTCGACGGCGCCGTCCGGATCGGCGGCTCGGCGACGACCACCACCTACAATGCCGGCACGCTGACGGGGGACTATGGCTTCCTGTCCATCTCGACCGGCGCCACGACGATCCACAATTACGGAAGCGCGAGCGGGTCGCTGAGCGGCATCCGCGCGACGAACACCGGTGCGGTCAACGCCTATCTCTATGCGGGATCGACCACCGGCGCCATCGCACTGGGCGGCGCCAACGACTCGCTGACGATCTACACCGGCACCGGCACCTCGGGCACCGGCTTCAACTACAACACGGCCTCCGGCACGGTCGGCTCCGGCGCGACCGACGACGCGACGCATGTCCGCCTGCAGAGCGCGGGCACGCTCGCCGCGGCGGTCACCGGGACCATCAACCTCGGCGGCGGCACCAACACCGTCTCGCTGCGCGGAACCGGCGACGGCACCGCCGCGAACGGCGCGATCGGCAGCCTGAGCCTTGCCGGACTGACGGGCGCGAGCTCGATCACCAAGCTCGATTCCGGCACCTGGCGCCTCACCGGAGCCACTGCTTCCCCCGGGGCGGCGATCAACGTCAATGGCGGCCTGCTCACCTTCGACAACACCAGCGGGCTGACGGGCGGGATCTTCCTGAACGGCGGCAGCATCCGCGCGCTGGGCTCGGGCGCGTTCGGCACCGGAACGATCCACGCCATCGACCCGACGATCCAGTTCGGCGCGTCGGGCGTCTATGCCAACGCCATCTCGCTCGAGGTCGCGGCGCCGGCGACGAACGATCCCACCACGCTGTCGGCCGATGCCGGCGTCGTCGCGACGCTCACCGGCCAGATCTTCCGCGGCGCGGGCGATACCA
>CBIFVW010000114.1:0-11490 GCA_966186155.1 uncultured Sphingomonas sp. | reverse complement strand
ACCCGGCCTTCCACGCCTGGCGGTTCTGGGCGCGCCACGTCCGACCCGGCGACCTTCGAGGGCCGCATGACCATCCTGCTCCAGAAGCTCAACAGCAACGTGCACAACCTCTGGCCCGGCGAAGGCTATGAGAACTCGCTGATCAACACCTATCAGTACATGTTCCGCGAATGGGCCGTCGAAGCCGCGGCAGAGGCCGATCCGGGCAAATGGGCCAAGGCCAAGGCCCGCGAGCTGGCCGGCCGCGTCAAGGGCAAGAAGAAGAAGGCGGCCACCTTCCAGCGCGTCGTCGGCAACTATGCCCTGATGCTGCACAAATGGGCGCCGGCGGAGGGCTCCAAGCTCACGCCGCAGGAGCAGCTCAGCAAGTTCCTGATCGAGAGCGCCGACACGTTCGAGGTCGACCTCCCCTATACGCCGAACCGCAAGTCGACCTTCGTGGTGCGCAACGACGTCGTCGCCACGATGCTCGAGACGGCGGCGTTGCTGCTGCCTTGGTCGGAGGGCGGCGCCAGCGGGGTCCAGAGCATCTCCGGACTGGTCGGCGCGCTCGAGGGCGCGCTGTTCAATTTCCGCTTCCCGACGCCCGAGGCCCAGGCCGCGGCGGTCCCCGACACGACCGGCTCCGGATCGTCGGGCGCAGCGAAGCCCGGCCCCGGCGCTCCGCCCAAGGCGGCCACCGCCATGGTCCTCACCGATTCGACCGGCAAGGACATGAAGACCATGGGCGGCACCAAGGCTCCCGCGGCCGCGCCGACCGCGAGCATCGCCGCCCGGGCCGCGCAGCTCTTCCGGCACGAGCCGCTGCGCGACTGGACGACGGTGCCCAACGCCGGGAACACCTGCTACATCGCCTCGGTCCTGAACCTGATCCTCGCCACGCCGGGCTACCGGACCTCGCTGATGAACAATCCGCGGATCGCGCATCTCGACGCGCAGCACGTCCAGCTCGCCCGCGCCACCGAATATGTGCTGCAGACCCTCACGGGCGACAGGCTCTCGGTCGACGATGTCGAGCGCTACCGCCAGACGCTGATCGCCACCGGATGGCAGAATCACGACCGCGACCGCGCGGGCGGCCAGCAGGACGCGGCGGAGCTGCTCGACTTCATTCTCGATCGCGTGGGCAGCACCCCAGGCGTCGGCGTCCAGCACCAATATACCGACCGGGCGAGCGCGGCGGTCCATGCGCCGGCCGCCGCGCCCGATCGGATGCTGCGCCTCCAGGGCCTGAGCCACGGCGGCGGGGGCGGGCGGACGATCGAGCAGCTGCTCGGACTGAACTTCAACCGGTCGATCGCCGAATATAATGGCGGCGCGATCCGCGACCATGTCTACAGCATCGCCGCGCTGCCCCGGACGCTGACGATCCAGCTCGGCCGCTTCAACTACAGCACGCATCTCGGCGCCGCGATGAAGCTCCACGAGAAGATCACCGTCGGCGAGCGGCTGACCATCCCCGCCGCGCTGTCGCCCACGCACGCGGACACGGCCTATGCGCTGAACGGCTTCGTCGTGCACATGGGCAACAGCCCGCGCGGCGGCCATTATGTCGCTTATGAGCTGGTCGGCGGCGTGGAGTGGATCCGCACCGACGACGGCGCGGCCTCGGTGGTCACGCGCGACGAAGCCTTGGCGGTCGTCAAGGAAGCTTATCTGATCAGCTACACCCGCGCCGACTGATCCGTTCAGCCGGTCGCGGCCCGCGCCGCCACCCATGCCGCCGCCTCGTCCTCGCGCCGGGCATGGACCAGCGGCGTGCCCGCGGTCCCCGCGACCGGATCGACTTCGATCGTCGCGTCCCAGAGGAAGGTCGCGTTGCCGAGGATCGTCACCATGCCGCCGGCCTCGGCGCGGCCGCGGACCAGCCCGCCCCGGTTCAGCACGCGGATCTCGCGGCCGAAGAGGGCGCGGCCGGTCAGCCCCGCCGCGAACACCGATGCCGCCATCGCGCTGCCGCAGCTGTCGGTCAGGCCTACGCCGCGCTCATAGGTGCGCACGTAGAGGTCCTCGCCGCGCGTCTCGACGAAGGAGACGTTGACGCGGGCGGGGAGCAGCGCGGGGCCGGCCTCGCACCAGTCGCCGAGCGCGACCAGCTCGGCCTCGTCGATCGCCTCGACGAAGGCGACGAGGTGCGGGTTGGGCATCGCCACCGCGGTGAAGCGCCGGTCGCTCGGCAGGCCGGGAACCGGAGCGTCGATCAGCTGCTCTGCGGCGACCCTGATTCCGACATCGGCGGCGAAGGTCGATGCCGGGCCCGCGACGGTGCGCACCGTCGTCACGCCGGGCGCGATCGCCGCGGCGCGCGCCACCTCGGCCGAGCTGGTGCGCAGCTTCACCTTCGCGGCATCGACTCCCAGCAGCTCGAATCCCAGCCGCGCGACGCAGCGCAGCCCATTGAGGCACGTCTCCGCCTCACTCCCGTCCGAATTGAACATCCGCATCGAAAACGCATGCGAATCCTCGCCTTGCCCGAGCAGCAGCAGCCCGTCGCCGCCCACCGGCCCGGCGCGGTCCGCCAGCGCCCGGGCGACGCACGCCCATTCGGCGTCGCCGAGATCGATCGCGCGCGCGTCGATCAGCGGGAAGTCGTTGCCCGAACCATGGCACTTGATGAAGGCGAGCTGCATGCGCCCGCATCTAGGGGCGGACGCCGCGCTTGGCTAGGTTGGCGCGGCGGGTCGCCCGTTGTCATCCCCTGCACACTCTCATCGGAGAATATGAATCCCGCCCCTAGGTTCTGTTGACATTCAGTAGCTCCTCCCCCGGAGGGGGAGAATTGTTGAAGGCCGGATGCCCCTCCCAGCTACCTAGGCCGCAGCCTCGCGCGGCACCGGTCCGCCCATCGCCGTCACCATTGCCTGGTCCTTGGCGATGATCGCCGCGAAGCTCGGCCGCGCATGGATCGCCGCGACCCAGGCGGCGAGCCGCGGATAGGCCTCGGGATCGACGGTCACGCCGATGCAGCCCAGAGTCGCGAACGGGCTCGCCACGGCGATGTCGGCCAGCGTCAACCGGTCCTCGACCAGGAAGCCCGATGGGGGAATGGCCGATTCGAGATAGGCGAGCACCGGCGGCAGCTGCTCCTTTTCCGCCGCGTCCGCCGCGTCATGGTCGCATTCCATCTTGAGCACGCGCGGCCGCACGAAGCGCTGTCCGAAGATCGCGCCGCCCGCCGCCATCATGATCGTGTCGGCGAGCTCGTCGAACCAGATCGTCCGCGCCCGCGCGCGGGGCTCGGCGGGGATCAGGTTCGGCTCGGGATATTGCGCCTCGAGATAGGCGACGATCGCCGAGGAATCGCAGATCAGGAAGTCGCCGTCCTTGAACCCCGGCATCTTGCCGAACGGGCTCGCCGCTTCGAACTCCGGCCCCCCTCGCCCCAGCCCGGCGGGCTGCAATTCCGCCTCCAGCCCCTTTTCCGCAACGAACACGCACACCTTGCGCACATAAGGCGACAAGGTCGAACCGAACACGATCATGAGAAACTCTCCCAAGCCACATCTGACGCCGCGCCGTCCCAAGCGGCGCGGTTTCGCGCGACAGCTGCGCATTCCTGTGCGAAGAGGGGGCGCGTGACTGCCCTTGTGCTCCTCCTCGCGCTCGGCGCGGTTGCGGCCTTTTATATCATGCTGCGGCGCGTCGCCTTTCTGGAGGAAGAGCTGCGCCGTGTCGAATCCCTGCTCGCCGCGCTCGATCGGAAAATAGGGTACGGCCCCGTCGCGGAGCTTGGTTCGCCACCGGCCACCGAACCCGCCGCCTCGGCGCCGGCGGTCGAGGCGGAGCCGGAACCCGGGCCCGAATCCGCGATCGAAGCGCCCGACGAAACGGCGCCCGCGCCGCCGCCGCAGACCGCGGCGAGCGTCACGCTCGAATCGCTGGTCGGCGGGCGGCTGCCGATCTGGATCGGCGGCGCGGCGCTGGTTCTCGCGGGCTTCTTCCTCGTCCGCTATTCGATCGAGAGCGGACTGCTCGGCCCGGCGACGCGGACCCTGCTCGCGGCGATCTTCGGCATCGCGCTGATCGCCGCGAGCGAGGGGGCGCGCCGCCTTCCCGCCATCGCCGACGATCCGCGCGTCGCCCAGGCGCTGGCCGGCGCCGGCGTCGCGAGCCTCTACGGCACGCTCTACATGGCCGCGGCGCTCTATCACCTCGTCACGCCGCTCACGGCGTTCCTCCTCGTCGTCCTGGTCACCGCCGCGGCGCTCGGCCTGTCGCTTCGCCATGGCCCGCCGACCGCGGCGATGGCGCTGATCGGCGGCTTCGCGGCCCCGCTCGTCGCCGGTTTCGACGCGGCGGGGGTCGGTCCGCTGCTCGTCTATCTCGGGCTGTTCACTGCGGCCTTGTTCGGCCTCGCGATCCGGCGCGGCTGGGGCTGGCTGGCGATCGCCGCCTGCGTCGCGGGCTTCGCCTGGATCAACTTCCTGATCGTCGCGCTGGTGGGCCGGGAGGGCGACCTGTCGGCGGTCGGCATCTTCACCATGCTGCTCGCCGTCGGCGCGAGCGCCGCGCTCCCCGCCACTGGCACGCAGGGGCGCTGGCTCAGGATCGCCCCCTTGATCGCCGGCTGCATCCAGCTCGTCGCGCTCGCCCCGGGGCTCGATTTCGGCGCGCTCGCCTGGGCCTTCTACCTCGTCCTCGCCGCCGCGGCGCTCGCGCTCGCCTGGCGTGACGCGCTCTACCTTCCCGGCGCCGTCGCCGCGCTCGCCTTTCTCCTGCTGTTCGAATGGCTGGCGTTCCTCGACCCGCAATCCGGCGCCGCGCCCTGGGCCGCGCTGATCGCCACGGCGCTGTTCGCCGTTCCCGGCCATCTGCTCGCCCGGCGCCACCCGCTCTGGGCGGCGATCGCATTGCTCGGCACCGCCGGCCCGCTGCTCGTCGCGCGCGCCGCCGCCCCTGGCCTGCTGCCCACGCTCCACTGGGGCCTGCTCGAGCTGCTCGCCGCCGCCGCCGCGGCCGGCCTCGCCTGGCGCTTCCGGACGTCCGCGGACCCGGCTCTCGTGCCCGCCACGGCGCTCGCCGGCTTCCTCGCCGCGCTCGGCCTCGGCGAGGTCGTGCCCGGCGACTGGCTGGCCGTGCCGCTCACCCTCGTCGCCGCCGCGCTCGCCGCCTGGGCCCGGCAGGTCCGCGCGCCGGGCCTCCACGCCCTCCCGGCCTGGCCGCTCGCCGCGGCCTTGGTCGCCGCCGCGCTCCCGCTGGGCGCGCTCGCCGATCTCGTGCTCGCCTCGCTCGCCGGTGAGCGCCTGCCCTATCTTCTCCTGCCCGGCATCGCCGCGCTGATCCGCACGCTCGCGCTGCCCGTCGCGCTGGCGCTGTTCCTGCTGCGCGATTCCGCCCAGTTCGGCCGCTCGCGCCGCGCCGTGGCGATCGTCGCCACCGGGCTCGGCATCCTGCTGCTCTACGCGATCGCCAAGCAGGTCCTCGCGATCGCCACGCTGCCGCGTTTCGCGGCGTTCGGCTTCGTCGAGCGCGCGCTGCTCACCCAGGCTTGCCTCGGTGCCGCCTGGTTGCTATTGCGCGGCGGCCGGCTCCCGACGCTCGGCAACGCGCTGCTCGCATTGGGCCTGTTCCGCATCGTCTGGTTCGACTTGCTGCTGCTCGATCCGTTGTTCGAGCCGCAGGCGGTCGGCCCGCTCCCCCTGCTCAACGCCGCGGTGCTCCATGCCGCGCTCGCCGGCTTCTGGCTCTGGACGCTGGACGCGCGCTGGCGCCCCGCCGCGGCGCTGCTCACGCTCGCCACGGTCCTGATCGCGGTCCGCCAGGCCGCGCACGGGACCTTCCTCACCGGCGCGATCGGCACCGCCGAGAATGGCGGCTATTCGGCCGCCGCGCTCGCGCTCGCCTTGTTCTGGCTGTGGCGCGGCATCGCGGCGAACCGGCGCGACCTGCGCGTCGCCGGCCTCGCCTTGCTCACCGCGGTCACCTTCAAGGTCTTCCTGATCGACGCCGCCGCGCTCGACGGGGTGCTGCGCATCCTCTCGTTCCTCGGCCTCGGCGTCGCGCTGATCGGCATCGGCTGGGCCTATGGCCGCTTCCTCGGCAAGGGCGCCGCGGAAGCGGACTGAAATTTACTCCCCCTCCTCCGCCACGAAGTCGATCTCGATCGACCGCACCACCTCGAAGGCGATGTTGGCGATCTCCTCGCCGCGGATCTGGAGCTGGGTGAGCGGCGCGCGATCCCCGCTGATCCGCTCGACGCCCTCGGATCCGATCTTGACGAGGAAACGGTCGACCTCGCTCAGCACCACCAGCCGCACCGACTGGTCCTCGTCGAGCCCCAATTGCTGGACCATGCCCTCATAGGCGAGCGACAGGCCGTCATGGCTCGTCTTGGTCACGACATAGGCGACCACCACCGCATGCCCCGCCTTCACTGCCTGCACGGCGGGATTGAGCCAGCCGAACGCGATCGGATCGAGCCGGTCGGTCACCATGCGCGACCGCGCCGCCGCCCGCCCGATCGCGAAGGTCGCGATGCCCGTCGCCAGCATCGCGACGAGCCATGCCTCGATCGCCAGGTCGGGGATCCGGTCGCGCGCCGCCGCGCCGCGCAGCAGCGCGCGATAGACATTGGGGTCGAAATCGGTCGTCACGCACGCCTGGGTCCAGCGGCACCAGCCCGCCTGCGCCGCGAACGCCCCCGCTCCGATCAAATGGCCGAGCATCGTGCCGAGCACGATCATCAGCAGCGTCGTGGTCGAATTGGGCCGGTCGGGCGTCGGGGTCAGGAAGTCGGTGCGCTCGCCGATCCGGAAGCCGGCCCAGAAGCACAGGCCGGGAAACAGCAGCAGCAGGACGAGGAAAAGGGAGTAGCTGAACGCCAAAGGTCAGCGCGCGCGGCGCGGTGCGTGGCCGTTCAGGGCTTCGGCCTCGGCGGGGACCTCGTAGATCCCGTCGCGCAGCCGTGCGGCCTTGAACACCGCTTCCCAGCTGCCATAGCGTTCGTAGATCCTGCGGCCGAGCTCGAGCGACCGGGCGGTGTTCACGCGCATGTCTGCCTCCTGCCCGCCAAGATAGGGGCGGCGGCCGCGATATCCAACCCCGGCCGCGCTCATTTGAGCGCGTAATGGTCCGCCAGCCGGTCGAGCGCCAGCCCCAGCACCAGCTTGCCCGCGCGCGTCGGCCAGCCCAGCGCCTTCTCCGCCGCCGCCATCGCTTCGCCGGCGCAGACCACGCGCCACAATATGTCGGCGAGCCCCGGCCCGGCCGCGGCCACCGCCGCGTCGAAGCGCCGCCGCGCCGCGATCTGGGCGAGCGTCGGGTCGAGCGGCTCCGCGGGGCCCCGCCGGCCCGGCGCGCGCGGCGCGGCGTCCCAGCGCATCGTCACGCGCGCGGCGAGCGCCGCGGTCTCATAATCGCCGCGCAGCCGCTCGCCCGCCTCGAGCTGGCGCGCGCTCACGTGCCCGCGCGCGGCGAGCCACGAGAGCGGCGATTCGGCGAGGTTCACCGTCGCGGTCCGCCGCCCGCGCGCGACGCCGCCGCCACCGCGCACGATCCGGCCCTTGTCGATCTCCCGCTCCACCAGTTCGCGCATCGTCGGTCTCCTTTTGTTCCGATTCGCACCCCCTTGCCACGAAGGCACATATGTAGGAAAGAGAAAAACCGATTTGGTTAGGAGGTCCTGCGGATGATCACGGCGATACGCGAAGTGCGGCGCGCGAAGGGGCTGACGCTGGAGGAAGTCGCCGCGCGCTGCGATCCGCCTACCACGGCGCAGACGATCGGCCGGCTCGAGACGGGTACGCGGACGGTCTCGGTCGGCTGGCTCAACCGCATCGCCGCCGCGCTCGGAGTCGACGCCGCCGATCTCGTCCGCCTGCCCGACCGGCCCGAGATCGCGGTCGCCGCGGTGCTCGACGGCGGCGGGGTCCAGGCACCGCGCCGCGCCGCCGCGGTGGTGCCGCCGCACGCCGAGCCGGGGATGGTCGCGGTCACCGTCGCCGCCGGGATCGGCGACTATCGCGCGGGCGACGAGATCTGGTGCCGCATGCTCGCGCCCGAGGGCTTCGCCGGCGCGCTCAACCGCGACGTGCTCGTGCCGCGTCCCGCGGGGCGCTTCCTGTTCGGCCGGCTGATCGGGCGCGAGGGCGACAGGCTCCACTTGCTTCCGCTGGGCGCCGGCGGGCGCCAGCAGGTGGTCACCGATCCGCCCTGGATCGCCGAGGCGATCCGGCTCGTCCGGCCGCTCTAATCCCCTTGCTCAAAGGGCCCGACAGGCGCATTTTGCTTCGATACAGGAGGGAAATGCGATGCTGAAACTGGCCATGGCTGCAGCCGCCGCATGCGCGCTCGCGGCGCCCGCGATCGCCGAGGATTGGGACTTCGTGCTCACCAACAAGACCGGCAAGGTCATCAAGACCGTCGAACTCGCACCATCGAACACCACCACCTGGCAGGCCAACAAGATCGATCCCGAGTACAAGAAGGACCCGACGATCAAGGACGGCGGCCGGACCACGATCCATTTCGACAAGGGACCGGGCTGCAAATACGACGTCAAGGTGACCTTCGCCGACGACAGCTCGGCCGTCTGGCCCAACCTCAATGTCTGCGACAATGCCTTTGTCACGATCCGCTATACGGGAGACAAGCCGAGCTTCGGCTGACTACATGGTGGGCGGTGACGGGCTCGAACCGCCGACCCTCTCGGTGTAAACGAGATGCTCTACCAACTGAGCTAACCGCCCTGGCGCCATGCCGGGGCGGCGATGCGCCGTCCCGTCGATGCGGCGATGCCAAAGCGCACGCGCCGGGGCAAGCCCTTCAAACCAGCGAGAGCCCCGCCCGCTTCACTGCGCTCACATAGCCGCGCATGCCCTGCAGGCCCTTGTCGCTGAGCGCGATATAGGCGCGGCGCCGGTCGATCGGATCGGCCTGGCGCTCGAACAGGCCGGCGTCGTGCAGCGTCCCGATCCAGCGCAACGCCGTGGTCGGCGGCACCGCCGCGGCGATGCACAGGCTCGACACCGACACCCGCCGCCGCTCGAGATCGGCAGCGAACAGATCGAGCAGCATGTCCCAGGCGGGATCGGCGAACAGCTCGGGCGCGAAGAACTGGGCCCGCATCCGCCGCGCGCGAATCACCGCGCGGATCTCCGGCGCGCTCGCCTCGCCGCCGCCATCGCTCTCGGGCCCGCGATAGCTCGAGCCGGGGTCCCGGATCCCCTCGAACCGGGTCCCCTCCTCGCCGCGGGTCAGCCGCGCCAGCGTGTCCGCGATCCGCGCGACCTCCTCGTTGAGCCGCTGCAACCGGACCGATTCGGCGTCGCGCGTCACGTCGTTGAGCCGGCCCCGCACGCGCCATTTGGCCCAGGCGATCGCGCTCGCCCGCTCCGCCTGGGTCGGGCCGCAGAGCAACAGCGCGCGCGGCCCCAACAGCAGCGCCGCCACGGCGTCGATCTGCTCGGGCAGCACCGTCGCCACCACGCCGATCGTCCGCTCCCGAGTGACCGCGTCGGCACGCGCCAGCACCAGGTCGAGCAGGGCGTCGGGGGCGCCCGCCGCGTCGATCAGGACCAGGTCGAGTCCGTCGCACCGGTCCAACGCCTCCGCCGCCTCGGCGAAGCGCAGCCGCGCGCGCGCCCGGCAGCCGGCTAGCGCCAGCGCGTCCATCGCGGAGCGCGCCTGCGCGTCGCCCTCGGCGATGACGAGCGCCACGGGAGCGGCGCTGTCATAGGTTTGGGAAGTCGCTTCCTGCACAAGGAGTTGGTCCGCCATCGCGCCCTCGGGTTCATCTTCTGTTCCGGAGATGCCGCATCGCTCCGAAACGGTTGAGTCCGTTTTCCTCCATTTCGGAGGTTATCGCGCGTCCCGCACGGCCTATGGTTAATATTTGGTCCGTTCCGGATCAGTACGGCTCGTCCCCGTAGAATTCCTCTTCGCTTTCCAAGGCTTCGCCGCGTTCGATGAGGAGCTCCCGCGTCGCGCTCGCGCGCACCGCGGCACCCAGCACGACCATGATTCCCGCCACGACGAGGCAGAGCACGAAGAACAGGACATGCACCAGCGCCGGCATGCCCATGACGTGCGCTCGCAGGTTCGCCTCGGCGAGCGCGACCTTCTGCAGATCGCCCCCGCCACGGACGATCTCGAGGATGAATCCGCCGAAATAGGGCCAGATCAGCGCGATCATCGTCGCGAACACGATCACGCCGACCAGCAAGAAGGCGCCGAACAGCGTCCAGAAGCGCCCGCGGGTCAGCTCCCAGGCGCCGTCGACCGTGATCTTGCGCCGGTAGAGCGTCAGCGGCGACATCAGCGACAGCCGCACCGCGAGCCAGACGAACAGCGCGACGCAGGCCAGTGCCAGCACGATGTTGAGCGCCATCGCCGTTCCCGGCGAGCCGCCCGAGATCATGCCGATGAAGCTCGCGGCGAAGAGGAAGAGCAGTCCGAACAGCATCGCGCCGATGAAAGCGACGACCATCACCATCAACTCCAGCGCGAACACCCGCACTTCGTCCATGCCCAGCCGCATCGAGCCGAACCCGCGCTCCCAGGGCCGCAGCGCCGCGCGGAACACGCCATTGAACACGATCGTCGCGAGCGCGAGCGTCAGCAACTGCACGGTGATGCGCGTCCCGAAGGCGATCTGCGGGACATCGCCCGGCTGCGCCTGGACGAGCAGCGGCATGCCGGCTGCGAAGACCAGGATGCCGATCAACATGGTCCCGACGAAATAAGTGACCGCCCAAAGCGCCACGGCGCCAGGGCGGCTGCGGATCAGCCCGAAGGCGCCGCCGACGATCGAACCGACACTTGCCATCCCCCATTCTCCCCCTGGACTAGTCGAGCGACTTCACGATCTCCTCGACCATCTTCTTGGCGTCCGCGAGCAGCATCATCGTGTTGTCGCGGTAGAAGAGCTCGTTGTCGACGCCCGCATAGCCGACGCCGCCCATCGAGCGCTTGATGAACAGCACCGTCTTGGCCTTCTCGACGTCGAGCACCGGCATGCCGTAGATCGGCGACGACTTGTCGGTCTTCGCCGCCGGGTTGGTCACGTCGTTGGCGCCGATCACGAAGGCGACGTCGGTCTGGGCGAACTCCGAGTTGATGTCCTCGAGCTCGAACACCTCGTCATAGGGCACATTCGCTTCGGCGAGCAGCACGTTCATGTGCCCCGGCATGCGCCCCGCGACCGGGTGGATCGCATATTTGACGCGCACGCCGTGCTCCTTGAGCTTGTCGGCCATTTCCCTCAGCGCATGCTGCGCCTGGGCGACCGCCATGCCGTAGCCGGGGACGATGATCACCTGCTCGGCCTGGCTCATCAGGAACGCCGCGTCCTCGGCCGAGCCGCGCTTCCACGGCCGGTCGACCGCCGCCGCTCCCGCCGGCCCGCCGCTGTCGCCGCCGAAGCCGCCCGCGATCACGCTCAGGAAGCTGCGGTTCATCGCGCGGCACATGATGTAGCTGAGGATCGCGCCCGACGAGCCGACCAGCGCGCCGGTGATGATCATCGCGGTGTTGTGCAGCGTGAAGCCCATC
>CBIFVW010000113.1:0-11724 GCA_966186155.1 uncultured Sphingomonas sp. | reverse complement strand
CAAGCAACAGGTGAAGCGAGATGATGCTCAAGGAAAAGATGCTGCTGAAGGACAAGCCTTCTTCGGCGATCGTCGCCGTGGCCGATCTGGACCGCGCCCGGCGCTTCTACACGGAGACGCTCGGCCTCGAACCGGCCGAGGGAAGCCCCGGCGAGACGCTGACCTTCCGCACCGGCCCCACCGCACTGATCGTCTACAAGTCGGAATTCGCCGGCAGCAACAAGGCGAACGCAGTCGTGTGGGACGCCGGCAGCGACTTCGACGCGCTCGTCGAGGGCCTCCGCGCCAATGGAGTCACGTTCGAGGAATATCCCGATCTGGGGATGGAGCTCACCGATGGCGTGCACCGCTCCGGCGACTTCAAGGCCGTCTGGTTCAAGGATCCCGACGGCAACATCCTCCACGTCAACGGCCGCTGAGCTCCCGCCCCACGACTCGGGGCGTGGTTCCGCATGCGCGTGGCGATTTTCGAACATCGGGTTCGCTCCCCGGTGCGGCTTTTCCATTATCTCCCCGGGGAAGGACGTTACGTCACTCTGCATTTTCCGGTTTCCGGTCGGGCGAGGCTTGCGGGAAGGCCCGCTGGTTCTCTAGAGGGAGGCCGGTTCTTTTGGGAAATGCGCGGGGGAATGGCCTTGGCGGACACGATCACGGTGCGGCAGATGGCCGAGGGCGTCGGCACCGAGCGCGTGTCCGACTGGGTCGAGGTGACCCAGGCGATGATCGACAAGTTCGCCGACGCCACGGGCGACCACCAGTTCATCCATGTGAACCCGGAGCTGGCCGCCAAGACCCCCTTCGGCGGCACGATCGCGCACGGCTTCCTGTCGCTCTCGCTGATGCCGATGCTCGCCGCCCGCGCCGGCGCGCCGAAGATCGAAGGCGCGCGGATGGGGGTGAACTATGGGGCAACAAGGTGCGCTTCATCACGCCCGTGCGCTCCGGGAAGCGCGTGCGCGGGCGTTTCACATTGCTGAAATTCACCGAGCGCAAGCCGGGCGTCTGGGAACAGGTCCAGGAATATGTCCTCGAGATCGAGGGCGAGGAGAAGCCCGCGCTGATCGCCGAATGGATCGCGCTGATTTACGTTTGAGAGGAAAGAAAGCATGCGCTCCGCAGTCATCGTCTCCACCGCCCGCACCGGCATCGGCCGCGCCTATCGCGGGGCGTTCAACAACCTGCCCGCGCCGACGCTCGGCAGCCATGCGATCAAGGCCGCGGTCGAGCGCGCCAGGATCGATCCGGCCGAAGTCGACGACGTCGTGTTCGGCGCCGCGCTCCAGCAGGGCAGCCAGGCCGGCAACATCGCCCGCCAGGCGCTGCTCCGCGCCGGCCTGCCGATCAGCGTCGCGGGCATGTCGGTCGACCGGCAATGCGCCTCCGGCCTGATGGCGATCGCCACCGCGGCCAAGGAGATTGTCACCGACAACATGGACATCGCGATCGGCGGCGGGCTCGAATCGATCAGCCTGGTCCAGACCCCGCAGATGCGCATCCAGCCCGATCCCGAGCTGCTGGCGATGCACGGCGACATCTACATGCCGATGCTCCAGACCGCCGAAGTGGTGGCGAGCCGCTACGGCATCGGCCGCGACCGCTGCGACGCCTATGCGCTCCAGTCGCAGCAGCGCACCGCCGCCGCCCAGGCCGCGGGCAAGTTCGACGACGAGATCGTGCCGGTCACCGCGACGATGAACATCGTCAACAAGGAGACCAAGGAAGTCACGACCAGGGAAGTGACGCTCGCCAAGGACGAAGGCAATCGCGCCGACACCACCGCCGAAGGCCTCGCCGCGCTCCAGCCGGTGCTGCCGAACGGCACCGTCACCGCCGGCAATGCCTCGCAGCTCTCCGACGGCAGCTCGGCGAGCGTGCTGATGGAGGAGAAGCTCGCCGAGAAGCGCGGGCTCCAGCCGCTCGGCCGCTATGTCGGCATGGCGGTGGCGGGTACCAAGCCCGACGAGATGGGCATCGGCCCGGTCTTCGCCATCCCGAAGCTGCTCGAGCGCTTCGACCTGAAGATGGACGATATCGGCCTGTGGGAGCTGAACGAGGCGTTCGCGGTCCAGGTGCTCTATTGCCAGGACAAGCTCGGCATCCCGAACGAGCTGCTCAACGTCAATGGCGGCGCGATCTCGATCGGCCATCCCTATGGCATGTCGGGCGCGCGCATGACCGGCCACGCGCTGATCGAAGGCAAGCGCCGCGGCGCCAAATATGTCGTCGTGACGATGTGCATCGGCGGCGGCATGGGCGCGGCGGGACTGTTCGAGGTGCTGTGATCCGGACTTGATCGGACATGGCGGCGGCGACAGATGATGCCGTCATGCCCGAGACACGACGCCCGAACCTGCTGTTCCTGGCAGTGAAACCGTTCCGCGATTGCCTGGCTTTCGCGGGAGGGTCGACGCGATCGGAGATGCTGGCGTTCCTCTTCGTGGGAATGCTGGCGAATGCGTTTCGCGTCGAAGGATTGCACGATCCGTTCGGACCACCCAGCGCGGTCGAGATCGGCTGGGCGGTGATCTGGAACTTCCCGGCCATCGCCCTCACCGTCCGGCGTTTGCACGATCAGGGCCGATCGGCCTGGTGGATGCTGATCCATGTGGCTGCGATAGCGACCTGGGCGATCGCCATGCTGCTTCCGCAAGGCTCCGGGGGTCCGCAGTTCACGCTGCTCCTATGGTCGGCGCACCCCGCCTCCCCGCTCGCGAGCATCCTGCTCGGCATCATCTCCTCCGCGCTGATCCTCGCGATGATCATCCTCGATTTCCTGCCCGGCCGGCCTGACCGCAATCGCTACGGCCCCGATCCGCGGATCGGCGCGGAGTCCGCCGGGCATTCCCCTGCTACCGAAGCCGCGTGAAATAGTTCGTCCGCATGATCGGCTTGCCGTCGTGGCTGAAATAGACGGCGGTCTCGATCATGGTCTTGCCGTCCGGGGCGACGGTGTAGATGCGCGTGGAGGCCGGGACGCCGCCCTTGGCGAGCGCCAGCACCATCACATTGGGCGCGGCAAGCTTCACCGCGGCGGTATCGGCCTCGGGACCCTCGACATGCGCAGGGATGCCGTCGAGCGTATAGGTTCCCACCGCGTGGCTCTCGGATCCGTCGCCGCCCAGGATATCGACATTGGTCCGCCACTTGCCGCCGCCCGCGTCGCTATAGGTGATGGTGACGCTCTTCGGCCGCGCTTCGGGCGGGATCGGCAGGCGCTCCACCTCGACCGCCCAGCTGCCGAGCAGCGGCGACGCCGTGGAAGTTTGCGCCGGCGCCGGCACGGCATGCATCGCGCCGGCCGCCACCAATATCGCAAGGAGCGCTCTCATGACGGATCTCCCTCTCACTTGGTTGCACAGGAAGATATATCATTACTTCCTTTTCCCCCACTAGAATTGTTGCGCGGCGCCAATGTCTTTTTCGGCAATGTTGCCAATCATGCCTCTTGTTGTTTCTGTAACAACTGTTAGCGATAACACCGTCCGGACCTCTGCAAAGGAGGCCGAACGGGGAGAGGGGCGCAATGGAAGAAGGCCTGGCTCTGGTGGCCGATATCGGCCGCCAATCGGTGCGATTCGGGTTGACCGGCGGTGACGCGGGGCTGAACCCGCGCGAGGTTCGTCGCTTCTCGACCAGCGAGCACCCGACCTTCACCAGCGCGCTCGTCGCCTATCTCACCGATCTCGACCTGCTCGATGCCCGATTGCCGAGCGTGCTCGCGGTCGCCGGCGCGGCGCGCGGGGACTTGATCAACCTGACCGGCAGCCGCTGGTACATCTCGCTCTCCGGAGTCGAGGCGGTGCTGCGCGCGCCGCCCCGCGCGCTCAACGAATGCGCGGCCAACGCGCTCGCGCTGACGCTGCTCCCGATCTCGGCCTTCACTGCGCTCCACGGCCCGCCGCCGCGCCTGGTCGAGCCCGGTGGCAACTATGTCGTGATCGGCCCGGGCACCGGGCTCGGCGTCGCGGCGCTCGTCACCGCGGGCGACCGGCTCGTGCCGGTGCAGAGCGAGGCCGGCCATATGAGCTTCGCGCCCGCCACGCCCGACGAGCGGCGCCTCGCCGATTATTGCGCGGCCAAGGGCCATGCCCTCGACGTCGAGACGCTGCTGAGCGGACCGGGCCTCGCCCTCGCCTATGAGGCGCTGTCGGGCGGGACCAAGCCGCAAAGGCCCGAGGACGTCACGCGCAACGCCGGGCGCGATCCCGTCGCGACCGCGGCGGTCCGGATGTTCATCGAGCATCTCGGCGCGTTCGCGGGCGATCTCGCGCTGGCGTTCGGCGCCTGGGACGGCATCTATCTCACCGGCGCGATCTGCAGGGCGCTGCACCCGCAGCTCGTCGACCCCGCCTTTCGCCGCCGCACGGAGAGCAAGGCCGCGTTCCGCCGCCAGCTCGGCGAGGTACCGGTGGCGCTGGTCAACCGCAACGATCTCGAGCTGCTCGGCGCCGCCGCCGCGCTGGGGAACGCCTGACCGTCCCGGCCCGTTCTTCCGGCAGCCTTTCCCGGGAGAGAACGCATGGCCGATATCGCCGAACTCAAGCAGCATCTCTGGAAGAAGCTCGCCGACAGCCCGTTCGTGATGGTCGGGTTGATGGACAGCGCCGAGCATCATATCCCGCTCACGGCGCAGCTCGACGAGGACCAGGTCGACACGCTGTTCTTCTTCGTCGGCAAGGACAACCGCCTCGCTCCGGGCGGCCGCGCGATGGCGCACTTCGCCTCCAAGGGGCACGATTATTTCGCCTGCCTCGACGGCGCGGTTCGAGTCGACAACGACTTCGCGCTGATCGACAAGCTATGGAACAAGCAGGCCGAGGCCTGGTTTCCGGGCGGCAAGGACGATCCGAACCTCGCCCTGCTCCGCTTCGACATCGACAGCGCCGAACTGTGGGAGACCGACATGTCGGCGAGCGGCGTGGTGAAGATGCTGTTCGGCGGCAAGATCCGGAGCGGCGAGGACGGCAGCCATGCCAAGGTCGAAACGACCGCGGGGAGCTGATCGCGATTGACCGGCGCGCGCGTCCGGGCGAAGCCTTGGCGCATGGGCCCGTCGCTCGCACATCGCATCCGCACCGAGGCGCACGCCGTCTGGCTGGCCGCGCGCGATCCGCGCACGCCGCTCGCGGCCAAGCTCGTCGGGCTGCTCGTCGCGGCCTATGCGCTCTCGCCGATCGACCTGATCCCGGACTTCATCCCGGTGCTCGGCCTGGTCGACGATGCGGTGCTGATCCCCTTGGGCGTCTGGCTGTTCGAGAAGCTGATCCCGCCCGAGCTCCTCGCCGAGCACCGCGCGCGCGCCGAGATCGAGACGCAGCGGCCGGTGAGCTGGGTGGGCGTGGCGATCATCGTCGCGGTCTGGGCCGCGGTCGCCTGGCTGGTGTGGAGCCTGGTGGCGACGAGCGAGTATGACTAGCCGCTTGCCGGCGTCAGGCGGCGTGCGCCGCGATCCACTGCTCGAGGACCGGCGCGATGCGGTTGCGCCATTTCGAGCCGTTGAAGATGCCGTAATGGCCGACGCCCTCCGCGAGATGGTAGCGCTTCATCGCCTGCGGAAGCTCGGTCGCGATCGTCAGCGCCGCCTTGGTCTGGCCTATCCCCGAGATGTCGTCGCGCTCGCCTTCGATCGCCAGCAGCGCCACGTCGGTGATCGCCGCCGGATCCACCGGCCGCCCGCGATGCGTCATCTCGCCCTTGGGCAGCGCATGCGCCTGGAACACCGTGTCGATCGTCTGGAGATAGAATTCGGCGGTCATGTCGCAGACCGAGCGATATTCCTCATAGAACTTCATCGTCGCCTCGGCGCTCTCGTCGTCGCCCTGGACGAGATGCTTGAACATCTCCCAATGCGAGACCATGTGGCTGCCGAGGTTCATCGTCATGAAGCCCGCGAGCTGCAGGAAGCCCGGATAGACCTTCCGCCCCGCCCCCGGATAGGTCATCGGCACGGTCGCGATGACGTTCTGCTCGAACCAGGCGTGCGGCCGCTCGGTGGCGAGCGTGTTGACCGCGGTCGGCGCCTCGCGCGTGTCGATCGGGCCGCCCATCATGGTGAGCGTGTGCGGGCGGTTGGGATGCGCGTCCGCGCTCATCAGCGCCACCGCGGCATAGGCCGGCACCGAGGGCTGGCACACCGCGAGCATGTGCGCGCGCGGGTCGCCCTCCGCGCCGATGAAGGCGAGGAATTCGATCAGATAGTCGATATAGTCGTCGAGATCGAAGCGCCCGTCCGACAGCGGCGCCAGCTTCGCGTCGCGCCAGTCGGTGATGTAGACGTCGCAGCTCGGCAGCATCCGCTCGACCGTGCCGCGCAGCAGCGTGGCATAGTGACCCGACATCGGCGCGACGATGAGCAGTTTGGGTCCGCCTTCCACGCCCGCGCGCACGAAGCGCTTCAATTGCCCGAAGGGCTTGCGGAGCACGATCTCCTCGTGAACGTCGACCTGGCGGCCGTCGATCACGGTGTGGTCGAGCGCGAAATCGGGCTTGCCGCGCGGCGCCGAGGCGTGCGCGAACACTTCGAGCGCGGAGGCGAGCACCGGCCCGCCGCCGAAATAGGCGAAGGGGTTCGCGGGGTTGTTCAGCAACCCGGCGGAGAAATTGGCGAGCGCGCTGGCTCCGGCGAGGATCGAGCGCTGGATCTCATAAGCGTCGTACAGCATTGCGTCCCTTCCACCGTCCCCCTCCCCAGTACGGCGGCGGCCGGAGTGGTTATAGCCCCGACTTGCTGCGGTGCAACGCCGGGAAGTACCGGAATGCGACAGGACGGTAACCGGTTCCCCGGATCCGCCCGCCTTCCCCTCTCCCGTCAATCGCGCTAGGCCGCCGCGCATGGCCGACTCCGTTCCGTCTGCGGCACAAGCGCAGCCCGCGCCGCAGAAGCGCAAGCTCTCCAACCTGCTCGTCATCTGGGGCTTCACGCGCCGCTATCCGCTCCAGCTCGCGGCCGGCACGCTCGCGCTGTTCGTCTCGTCCGGCGCGACGCTGTCGATCCCCGCGACCTTCAAGCTGATCGTCGACAACGGGTTCGCCGCCGGTGCCGACACCAGCCGCATCGGCATCTATTTCGAAGGGCTGCTGCTCGTCGTCGCCCTGCTCGCGCTCGCCACCGCGGTGCGCTTCTACTTCGTCTCCTGGGTCGCCGAGCGCACCGTCGCGGACCTGCGCACCGCGGTGCACCGCAACCTGCTGCGCCTGCCGCCCAAATGGTTCGAGGAGAACCGCCCCTCGGAGATCGCCTCGCGCCTCACCGCCGACACGGCGATCGTCGAGCAGGTGGTCGGTTCCACCGTCTCGATCGCGCTCCGCAACTTCCTCACCGGGGCCGGCGGCGTGGTCTTCCTCTTCGCGCTCGCGCCCAAGCTCGCCGCCTATCTGATCGTCGGCATCCCGCTCACCGTGCTGCCCATCGTCTGGCTAGGCGGCCGCGTCCGCCAGCTCTCGCGCGCCAGCCAGGACCGCGTGGCGGACATCGGCGCGATCGCCGCCGAGACCCTGGGCGCGATGCGCATCGTCCAGGCCTTCGGGCAGGAGAAGCGCGAGGCGGAGCGGTTCGAAGGCGCGGTCGCGCGCAGCTTCGCTGCGGGCAAGCGCCGCTTTGCGCTGCGCGCCATCATGACCGCGCTGGTGATCGGCCTGCTCTTCACGGCGATCACGCTGATCATGTGGGACGCGGTGTCGGGCGTCGCCGCCGGACGCATCTCGGGCGGCTCGATCACCGCGTTCGTGATCACCGCGGGCCTCGTCACCGGCTCGTTCGGGGCGTTGACCGAAGTCTATGGCGACCTGCTGCGCGCCTCGGGCGCGGCGAGCCGCCTCGCCGAGCTGCTCGCCGAGCAGCCCGACATCGCCGCCCCGGCGAACCCGGTGCCGCTGCCCCAGCCGCCGCTCGGCGCGGTGGCGTTCGACCAGGTCACTTTCCGCTACCCGACCCGGCCCGAGGTCTCGGCGCTTGCCGGCTTCTCGCTCGTGGTGGATCCCGGCGAGACGGTCGCGGTGGTCGGTCCGTCGGGCGCGGGCAAGTCGACGCTCTTCCAGCTGCTCCAGCGCTTCTACGATCCCGAAGCCGGCGAGGTCCGGATCGACGGCGTGCCGGTCAAGGCCGCCGATCCCGCCGAGGTCCGCGCGCGCATGGCGATGGTGCCGCAGGAGACGGTGATCTTCGCCGCCTCGGCGCGCGACAACCTGCGCTACGGCGCCTGGAACGCCTCGGACGAGCAGCTCTGGGAGGCCGCCCGCGCCGCCAATGCCGAGGAGTTCCTGCGCGAGCTTCCCCAGGGTCTCGACACCTTCCTCGGTGAGGGGGGCGCGCGCCTCTCGGGCGGCCAGCGCCAGCGCATCGCGATCGCGCGCGCGCTGCTCCGCGACGCGCCGATCCTGCTGCTCGACGAGGCGACCTCGGCGCTCGATGCCGAGAGCGAGCGCCTCGTCCAGGACGCGCTCGAGCGGCTGATGGCCGACCGCACCACATTGGTCATCGCCCACCGCCTCGCCACCGTCCGCGCCGCGGGCCGGATCATCGTGATGGACGAGGGCCGGATCGTCGAGACCGGCAGCCATGCCGAGCTGGTGACGAAGGGTGGGCTCTACGCGCGGCTGGCGGCGCTGCAGTTCAGCGAGCCCGCATAGCCGCTTCCAATCCCCGCCGACATCTGCTTTCTTGCGATTTAGAAAAGCGGGTATGCCGCGGAGGAGAGAAGATGGACCGCGAGTTCGACATCATCGTCTATGGCGCCACCGGCTTCACCGGTCGCCTCGTCGCCGAGTATCTCGCGCAGCGCTATCCGGACGTGAAATGGGCGATGGGCGGCCGCTCGCTCACCAAGCTCCAGGAAGTGCGCGACGCGATCGGCGCGCCGGCAGAGACGGTGCTGCTCACCGCCAATGCCGACGATCCCGCCAGCCTCGAGGCGATGGTGCGGCAGGCGAAGGTGATCGTCACCACGGTCGGCCCCTATCAGCTCTATGGCGAGCCGCTGCTGGCCGCCTGCGCGAAGACCGGCACCGCCTATGTCGACCTTTGCGGCGAGCCGGCCTGGATGCGGCGGATGATCGACAAATACGACGCCGCGGCGAAGGCGAGCGGCGCGCGGATCGTCTTCTCCTGCGGCTTCGATTCGATCCCGTTCGACCTCGGCGTCTGGGCCGTCGAGGAAGAAGCGAAGAAGCGCTTCGGCCGCCCGGCCCCGCGCGTGAAGGGCCGCGTCCGCGCGATGAAGGGCACCTTCTCGGGCGGTACCTTCGCCAGCGGCAAGGCGTCGATGGCCGCGGCGGCGAAGGACCCGTCGATCCTCAAGCTGATGGTCGATCCCTTCGCGCTCGCCCCCGGCTTCGACGGGCCGCACCAGCCGAATGGCATGGTCCCGCATTTCGACGAGGCGGTCGGCGCCTGGGTGGCGCCGTTCATGATGGCGGTGATCAACACCAAGAACGTCCACCGCACCAACTTCCTCGCGGGCCAGCCCTATGGTGCCGACTTCCAATATGACGAGATGGTGATCGTTCCCGGCCTGGGCGAAGTCGGCAAGGCGGCCGCCGAGGCGCTGGCCAAGTTCAACCCGATGACCGCGGACAAGGGCCCGGCGCCCGGCGAAGGGCCGAGCAAGGAAGAACGCGAGAGCGGCTTTTACGAGATCGCCTTCGTCGCCGAGATGGAGGACGGCAAGCGGGTCACCGCCACGGTGAAGGGCGACAAGGACCCGGGCTATGGCTCCACCAGCAAGATGATCGCCGAGAGCGCGCTTTGCCTGATCCGCGACGTGCCCGCCGAGGGCAAGGGCGGCATCTGGACTCCCGGCGCGCTGATGCCCGAGCCGCTCAGGAAGCGGCTGGAGACGAATGCGGGCCTGAGCTTCACGATCGAGTGAGCTTTCCCCTCGTCATCCCCGGTAGAAGAACAGCGGCACCGCCGCGGCGATCAGCGCGATGACGATCACCACCGGCACCAGCATCCGCCGCGTCCGCTCGATATCCTGCTGATAGGCGGCCCTGTCGAGCCAGTAGCACCCGGCCCCCGCCTCGCGGATCACGCCGCGCGCGCGCAGCCGCTCGAACTGACGGCGTTCGAGCGCGCGCTCGGGGACATAGGGCACCGCGTCGTCGGCACCGATCGCATGATGGACGAGGAAATGCGCAGCGATCCGTCGCCGCGCGCGCATCGCCAGCGCGCCGAGGATCGGAGCGCTGGTCCCTTGCATCATTCGGGCTTGGCCGGCGGGCAGCTCGAAACCAGCGGTCCCTTCTGCAGTTCGCCGCCGTCGAGCGAATCGACGCGCATCGTCACTCCATTGGTGAAGAATTGCGGTGCCGTGCCGCAAAAGCCCCCGACCAGCGCCCCCGAGATCTCCGCGGGCGACAGCTGCGCGCGCCAGCCCTTGGGGCCGTCGATCGCGATCACCAGCGTATTGGCCTCCGCGGCGATCCCCTGGATCGTAATGTCGCCTTCGAACTTCTTCCCCACCAGCGACTGCATGCCTTGGGCATATTGGGCGGCGAGCGTCTGGCTCTGCTGCGGCGCCTGCTGGGCGGCAGCGGGCGCCGCGGACATGGCAACCGCCGCGGCGAAAAGGAGCGATTTCAGCATGATGAGCGATTCCCCCGAATATATGCGGCGAGCATAGACCCGCTCCGTCGCCCGTCAATTCAGCGATTGCGATGGCGGATGTTGGGCGGCCGTCCGCGCCGCTTGATCGGCCGCGGCCGCTTGGGCCCGCGCTCGGGCCGTCCATCGCCCGATCCCGCGGAGCCCTTGCCGTCGGGCAGCTCGAAGCGCAGCGCGCCCGAGACCGGATTGGCCTCGACCAGCCGGAGCGGCAGCCGCTGGCCGAGCGTGAATTCCTCGCCGCTCTCGTCGCCCACCAGCCGCTGGCCGGCTTCGTCGTAGCGGAAATATTCGGTGCCGAGATCGCGGGCCGGCACCAGCCCATCGCCGCCGATTCCGTCGACCGTCGCGAAGAAGCCGAAGCTCTGCACGCCGGTGATCCGCGTCTCGAGCACTTCGCCGACATGAGCGGCGAGATAGGCGGCGACATAGCGATCGATCGTCTCGCGCTCGGCCTCCATCGCCCGGCGCTCGAGCTGCGAGATGCTCTCGCCGATCCGATCCATCGTCGCCGCCTCTTCACCCGTGAGCCCGCCCGGCCCGAGCCGATAGGCTTCGACCAGCGCGCGGTGGACGACCAGATCGGCATAGCGGCGGATCGGCGACGTGAAGTGCGCGTAGCTCCCCAGCGCCAGCCCGAAATGGCCGTGGTTCTGCGGGCCATAATAGGCCTGGGTCTGGGTGCGCAGCACCTGCTCCATCACTTGCGGCCGGAAATCCGCATCGCCGACCCGCTCAAGGACACGGTTGAAGGTCGCAGGTCGGATCACCTGCCCCAGCGCGAACTCGATTCCGAAGGTCTTGAGGTACTCGCGCAGCGCGACGAGCTTCTCGCGGGCCGGCGGTTCGTGGACGCGGTACATCACCGGCGCCTTCTTCGTCTCGAGCGCCTTGGCCGCGGCGACGTTGGCCGCGATCATGTAATCCTCGATCAGCTTGTGCGCGTCGAGCCGCTCGCGCGGCGCCACCGAGAGGATCCGGCCCATCTCGTCGAGCTGGATCCGCCGCTCGGGCAAGTCGAGGTCGAGCGGCTCGCGCTTGCCCCGCGCCTTGTTGAGCGCCTTCCAGCAGTCCCAGAGCGGCCGGAGAACACTCCTAAGCCCCTCCCCTTCAGGGGAGGGGTT
>CBIFVW010000112.1:0-11767 GCA_966186155.1 uncultured Sphingomonas sp. | reverse complement strand
CGCCGCCACCAGCATCAGCGCGGCAAGGGCGGGCAGCAGGACTTTCGGCATGGTTCCCCTCTCGTATTTTCGCGGGATGTTAGCGGTACCGGGCGCGCCGGTACAGGTGGCGCGCTTGCAGCCCGGCGCGGGGTACGCCAAAGAGGCTGCGTCACGTGGGGAGCCCATCCTTGAACATCAGCCCGACCGAATTCGCGAGCCTGCTCTGTTCGCGGCTCTGCCACGACCTGCTGAGCCCGGTGGGCGCGCTCAACAACGGGCTCGAGCTGCTCGCCGACGAGCACGACCCGGAGATGCGCGCGCGCTGCCTGGAGCTGCTCAACGAGAGTGCGCGGGCGAGCGCCAACAAGCTCAAATTCTTCCGCCTGGCGTTCGGCGCGGCGGGGGGCTTCGGCGAGACGGTCGATACGCGCGAGGCGCAGGCGGCGATCGAGGGGCTGTTCGGCGAGAACCACCGCGTCGCCGTCGGCTGGATGGTCGAGGATCCGGTGCTGCCGAAGCAGGCGATCAAGGTGCTGATGAACCTGGCGCTGATCGGCGGCGACGCGCTGATCCGCGGCGGCCAGCTCGACATCGGCGCCGAGATCCATGACGGCCAGATCGAGATCGTGGTGCGTGCCGACGGCCCGCGCATCGTGCTCGATCCCGAGCTCAGGAGCGCGCTGGCGGGCGGCAAGGACGACCTGCCGATCACGCCGCGGGCGGCGGCGGCATATCTCGCCCATGCGCTGGTGACCCAGGGCGGCGGCGCGCTCCAGGTGAGCCCGCCCGATGCCGAGGTGCTGCTGTTCGGGGCGAGCTTCCGGGTGGGGTGAACTAACGTCGTCTTAACCACCCATCGCCCATAACAGCCCCGCAAATTTGCTTGCCGGGGCCTCATGGACGACCTGCTTCAGGAATTCATCGCCGAGACGCGCGAGACGCTCGAGGCGCTTTCGGGCGAGATCGTCGCCTGGGAGGCGCATCCCGAGGACCGCGCGCGGCTCGATGCGATCTTCCGTTTCGTGCACACCGTCAAGGGAAGCTGCGGCTTTCTCGACCTGCCGCGGCTCGGCCGGCTCTCCCATGCCGCGGAGGACGTGCTGTCGCAGGTGCGCGAGGGCGCGCGTACGCCCGATCGGGCGCTGGTCAACGCCGTGCTCGCGATCGTCGACCGGATCGGCGAGCTGGTCGAGGCGATCGAATCGGGATCGAGCCTCGACGACAGCGGCGACGAGCTGCTGATCGCCGCGCTCGCCGAAGGCGCGGAGGAAATCGCCCAGGCCAACATGGCGGGCATCCAGCGCGCGCCGGCGCGCAGCGTGCGGCTCAACGTCGACCTGCTCGACCGGATGATGTCGGGCATGTCGGACATGGTGCTGGCGCGCAACGAGCTGGCCCGGCGGCTCCGCCAGGGCGAGATCGATCCTTCGGTCGAGGCGGCGCTCGAGCGGCTTTCGCTCACCGTCGGCGAGATGCGCGACACCGTCACCCGCACGCGCATGCAGAAGATCGACGCGCTCTTCTCGGCGCTGCCGCGCATGGTGCGCGACACGGCGGCGGGGCTCGGCAAGTCGGTGACGCTGTACGTCGACGGATCTGACGTCGAGCTCGACCGCGAGATGATCGAAGTGATGCGCGATCCGCTGGTGCACATCGTGCGCAATGCGATCGACCATGGCATCGAGGGACCGGCCGACCGCCGCGCGGCGGGCAAGCGCGAGAATGGGCGCCTGTCGGTCTCGGCGCGCCAGTCGGGCAACCAGATCATCATCGAGATCGCCGACGATGGCCGCGGCATCGACGTCGACAAGCTGATCCAGAAGCTCGCCGCCAGCGGCCGCGACGAGCGCCAGCTGCGCAGCCTGTCGCAGCGCGCCAAGCTCGAGCTGGTGTTCGAGCCGGGGCTCTCGAGCAAGGACGAGGTCAGCGAGGTATCGGGCCGCGGAGTCGGCATGGACGTGGTCCGCGCCGCGATCGAGCAGATCGGCGGACGGATCGAGCTCGACAACAGTCCGGGCAAGGGCCTCAGGATCGCGATCCACGTGCCGCTGACGCTCTCGATCATCTCGGCGATCGTGGTGGGCGCGGGCGGGCAGCGCTTCGCGATCCCCCGCCAGGCGATCGAGGAGATCGTGACCGACCAGGCCGATGCGATCCGCATCGACATGGTCGGCGAGGCGCGCGTGCTGACGCTGCGCGGGCGACGGATGCCGATGCTCAATCTGTGCGAGGTGCTCGGGATCGAGCGCGAGCGCAACGACGGCCCGCGCATGATCGCGATCGTGAGCGTGAGCGAGGGCAGCTATGCGCTCGCCGCCGACATGGTGCTCGACAACGAGGAGCTGGTGATCAAGCCGGCCTCGCCAGCGGTGATGTCGACCGGGCTCTATGCCGGCCAGACCCTGCCCGATTCGGGGCTGCCGATGCTGCTGCTCGATTGCGCCGGGATCGCCAGCACGATGGGGCTCTATTTCCATCGCGACGCCGGCGAGGGCTTCGAGGACGAGGAGGCGCAGGCCGAGGCGCCGGGAGTGCCGGCGCTGCTGTTCTGCGACCTCGACGGCATACGCCGCGCCGTGCCGCTGGCCGCGGTCGACCGAGTCGAGCAGGTCGATGCCGACAGCGTGCGCTTCGCCGCGGGCCGGTTCCGCGTGACGATCGACGGCCGCATCCTGCCGCTCGCCACTCAGGGCGATATCGAGGGCAAGGGCCGGATCAACGTGCTGCGCCTCAAGGACGGCACCAACGAAGTGAGCTACGCGATCGAGGAGGCGCTCGACATCATCGTGCTGCCCGAGGAGATTTCGCCCGCGCGCGAGCCCGGGCCGATCGCCGGGGTGGTGCTGGTGAACGGCGAGCAGATCGAGCTGCTCGACATGCTCTGGGTGTTCGACGAGCATGCCGAGCGCGAAGTCGAGGACGCGCCGCCGCTCTGCCTGATCGCGGGCGACAGCGACGGCTGGATGGCGTCGTTCGTGAAGCCCCTGCTCGAGGCATCCGGATATCGCGTGACCGCGCGGCTCGCGCCCGGCGAGGTGCCGGCGGTGGTGCTTTCGTCCGACGAGGATGCGCCGGGGCCGGGCGAGGCGGCGCCGGTGGTTCGGCTGCGCAGAAAGCGCGCGGCGGCGGGCAAGGGCGACGACAGCGTCTATAGATATGATCGTGCGGGGCTGCTCTCCGCGCTCGAGGCCCGGGTTTCGGGCAAGGCAGGACGCTGATGTCGCATCTCTACCTCATCGCCCAGATCGCCGGCCGCGCGGTGGCGATCGATTCCGACCAGGTCGAATCGGTGGTCGACATCGGCGAGGTGACCGCGGTGCCGCGCGCCTCGGAGCATGTCCGCGGGCTCGCGGCGCTCCGGAGCCGCGTGGTGACGGTGGTCGACACCCAATCCGCGCTCGGCCTCCAGGGCGGCGGCCAGGCGAAGCGCGCGGTGATCACCCATGTCGACGGACATCATTACGCGCTGCTCGTCGATGCGCTCGACGACGTCGCTCCGTTCGAGCTGCTGCCGCTCGCGAGCGGCGTGGCGCTCGACGCAGCGTGGCGCAGCGCGGGCCGCGGCATCGTCGAGCGCGACGGCGAGCCCATACTCGCGATCGATCTCGCCAGCCTGGTGCCCGCGCATGCGGGCCTCCCCTGAGGCCGGGATTAACGCGGCGCTTACGCATTTCGTGCACTGTCGAACCATCTAGACGCCTGCAGCGGGGAACAGGAAAACATGAAGACTTGTCTCGTCGTCGACGACTCCAAGGTGATCCGTAAGGTCGCCCGACACATTCTCGAGACGCTCGATTTCGAAGTGCGCGAGGCCGGCGACGGCCGCGAGGCGCTCGATTCCTGCCTCGAAACCCCGCCCGACGTGATCCTGCTCGACTGGAACATGCCGGTGATGAGCGGGATGGACTTCCTGCGCGCGCTCAAGGATTCGGGGTTGCCGCAGCGGCCGAAGGTGGTGTTCTGCACCACCGAGAACGGCATGGCGTACATCCGCGCGGCGATCGAGGCGGGCGCGGACGAATATGTGATGAAGCCGTTCGACCGCGAGACGCTCGAGAGCAAGCTGCAGATCGTCGGCGTCGCCTGAGCGACGCATAGGGAGCCGGAAGTGGCGCGCGCAAATCTCGCGGACACCGGGGCCGGCATGGCCGCCGCCGGTCCGGCGCAGGTGCTGATCATCGACGATTCGGTCGTCGCGCGGTCGGTGCTGGGGCGCATGGTGGAGGGCACGCGGCGTTTCCGCGTGGCCGCCGCCTATAGCGACGTGCGCGACGCGATCGGCTGGTTGCGCGACCATTCGGTCGATATCATCCTGCTCGACATCGAGATGCCCGGCATCGACGGGCTGACCGCGCTCCCCGACGTGCTCTCCGCGGGCGCGGGGGCCAAGGTGCTGATCGTTTCCTCCTCGGCCGACGAAGGCGCGGCGGTGACGGTGCAGGCGCTGGCGCTGGGCGCGGCGGACACGCTGGTCAAGCCCGGCATCGGCGCGTTCGGCGGCCGTTTCGCCGAAGTGCTCGAGGAGCGGCTCGCGCGGCTGCTCGAAGCACCCGAGCCGGTGCCCGCCTCCTACGGCCCCATCGCCACTCCCGGCGATTTCGACCTGGTCGCGATCGGCGCCTCGACCGGCGGCATCCACGCGCTGGGCCAACTGCTCCGCGCGATCCCGGCGAGCTTCGAGGTGCCGATCCTCGTCACCCAGCATCTGCCGTCCTCGTTCATGAGCTATTTCGCGACGCAGCTCGCGGTGCTCGGCAGCCGGCCCTGCGACGTCGCGGCGGACCGGATGCGGATCCGGCCCGGCCGGATCATCGTCGCGCCCGGCGACGCCCATATGCGCGTGGTGCGCATGTCCGAGGGCGCCGCGATCCGGCTGACCCATGAAAAGGCCTCGAGCGGCTGCATGCCCTCGGTCGACCCGATGTTCGAGAGCGTCGCCGAGGTGTTCGGCGCGCGTGCGCTGGGCGTGGTGCTGAGCGGCATGGGCCGCGATGGCTGCGAGGGCGCCAAGGACCTGGTCGATACCGGCGCGCGCGTGCTCGTCCAGGACCGGGAGAGCTCGGTCGTCTGGGGGATGCCCGGCGCGGTCGCCAATGCGGGGCGCGCCACCGCGGTGCTGCCGCCCGACGAGATCGGCCGGCTGATCGCGCGCGGCGGGAGGGCGGCATGATCGCGCCCGCCGGGGGCCCGACCGTGTCGACGGGGGCAATGAACATGATCGCCGCGCTGCTCGAGCAGCGGACCGGCCAGCAGATAGCGGCAAACCGCACCTGGCGGATCGAGACGGCGCTGAAGCCCGTTCTGCGCGAACGGGGTCTGGGGAGCCTGGATGAGCTAGTGGGCCAGCTCATCGCGGCACGAACGGGGGAGTTGGCGGACTTGGTTGTCGATGCGCTGCTGAATCAGGAAACGAGCTTCTTCCGCGATGCGGCGGTGCTCGACGTGGTGGCCGATGCCGCCAAGGAGATGCAGGCCGAGATAGGCGGGCGACGCCTGCGCATCTGGTCGGCGGGCTGCTCGACCGGGCAGGAGCCGCTGAGCCTCGCGATGCTCTTCACCGAGCGCGGGCTCGTCGATCCCGAGATCGTCGCGACCGACGTCTCGCCGGCGGCATTGGCGCGGGCGAAAAGCGGGCGCTTCTCGCAGTTCGAGATCCAGCGCGGCCTGCCCGTGCGCCGGATGATGACCTGGTTCGACACCACGGGCGCCGACTGGGTCGCCAAGCCCGAGCTCGTCCGCAAGCTCCAGTTCCGCCAGCACAACCTGACCCAGGACCCGGCGCCCACCGGCAAGTTCGACATCATCCTGTGCCGCAACGTGATGCTCTATTTCTCGCTGCCGGTGCGCCGCCACGTCTTCGACACCTTGTTCTCGGCCATCCGGCCGGGCGGGCTGCTCGCGCTCGGCGCGGGGGAGACGGTGATCGGCCAGACCGACCACTTCACTCCGTGCGACCGCTATCGCGGCTTCTACCGCGCCGTGGAGGGATCGCCCGAATCGCTGCGCGCGGCGGGTTGATCGGGACGCGCGCGCCGCTCTAACGTCCGGCGATGGAGAGCGGGCTGACCATCATCGATGCGCCGTCGCCGAATTTCGACGAGCGCCTGGCGCCGGTCACGATGATCGTGCTCCACTATACCGGCATGGAGAGCGCCCAGGCGGCGATCGACCGGCTGCGCGATCCCGAGGCCAAGGTCTCCGCCCATTACCTGGTCGACGAGGACGGGGCGATCCTGCGGCTCGTGCCCGAGGAGAAGCGTGCCTGGCACGCCGGCCGTTCGCACTGGCGCGGGATCCAGAACGTCAACTCGGCCTCGATCGGGATCGAGATCGTCAATCCGGGCCATGAGCATGGCTATCGTCCGTTCCCCGAAGCGCAGATGGGCGCGCTGATCCCGCTCGTCGCGGACATCAAGGCGCGCCATGGCATTACCCGCGGCAATGTGGTCGGCCATTCGGACGTCGCGCCGGCGCGCAAGCTGGATCCGGGCGAGCTGTTCAACTGGCATGCGCTCGCGCGGCTGCGGCTCGCGCTGCCGCGGCCGACCAAGAACCTCGTCGATCCGGGCTGGCCCGATGCCGGCTTCATGCTCGCGCTCGAGCGCTTCGGCTATGACGTGACCGATCCGGTAGCGGCGGTCACTGCCTTCCAGCGCCGCTTCCGCCCCGAGTTGATCGATGGCGAGATCGACATGGAATGCCGCTGCATCCTGCTCGCGCTGCTGCTGCCGAGGCCGCAAGGAGACGATTAGGTTTACACGCCGTACACCGGGCCCGGTGAGATCGCCGCAAGTAAAGGATGATATATAGGAGGGCGGAGGTTCCGGCGTTGCACTTTGGTGGGATTCGCCCTTCGATGGTTCCGATCGGCCCGGTGCAGGTGCGGCTCACCGGCGTGGTGCGTGGCGACGCCAAGGGGCACGAACAGGCTTCGGTCAATGCGCCCAACCTGGCCGAGGCGACCGCCGCGCTGCACCGGATCGCGCGCGTCAACGGCGCCGACAATGTGATCGGTGTCGCTTCCGACTATCGCCGCGCCGCGCTCGCCGCGGGGCCGCTCAGCACCCAGTGGCGGATCGAAGTGACCGCCTGGGGCACCGCCGTCGTCGCCAGCAGCGAAGCGGACGAGGGCGACTGATCCCTTGCAGTCACGCGCGATCGCGCTAGATCGGGCGTGCCAGAGGGTCGGGCGGCCGCGGGGTGCTTGCACCGCGAGGAAAGTCCGGGCTCCACGGAAACGACGGTGGCGGGTAATGCCCGCCGGGGGCGACCCCAGGGAAAGTGCCACAGAGAGCAGACCGCCTACCTCCTTCGGGAGCGGCAAGGGTGAAAGGGTGCGGCAAGAGCGCACCGCGCGACCGGCAACGGAAGCGGCACGGCAAACCCCACCGGGAGCAAGACCGAATAGGGACCGCATATGGGCATGTTCCGGCTCGCGGTCCGGGTTGGTTGCTGGAGCGGCGGAGCGATCCGCCGCCTAGAGGAATGGTCGCCCATCCCTTTTCGAAGGGTGGACAGAACCCGGCTTACAGACCCTCTGGCATTTCTTCACCACCAAAAAAAGGGGCGCGGCGCTTCTGCGTCGCCGCGCCCCTTCCTCCTGCGAGCGACTGGATCAGCCCAATGCGGGCTCGGGCCGCTCAACCTCGTCCAGCACCGTCTCGGCGTCGATCTCGAGCAGCGGACGGATCAATCCGTCGTGCATGCCATAGACCCAGCCGTGCAGGTACAGAGGCTGCCCCTGCGCGAAGGCTTGCTGGACGATCTCGGTGCGCGCGAGATGGACGAGCTGGTCGCGGACATTGCACTCGACCAGGCGATTGGCCCGGGCGTCATGGTCCTCGATCCGGTCGATCTCGTCGCGATGCGCGCGATGGACGGCGCGGGCATTGGCGAGCCAGGTGTCGACCGGCCCGGTGGTGCCCCCGTCGAGCGCCGCGCGCACGCCGCCGCAGCCATAATGGCCGCAGACGATCAAGTGCTTCACTTGGAGGACGGTGACCGCGTACTGCAGCACCGCCATCAGGTTGAGGTCGTTCTCGTCGACCAGGTTGGCGACGTTCCGGTGGATGAACATGCCGCCCGGCTGGGTGATCGTCATCTGCTCGGGCGAGACGCGGCTGTCCGAGCAGCCGATCCACAGGAATTGGGGCTTCTGGCCCGCGGTCTGGCGCTCGAAGAAGTCGGCGCGCTCGTCGGTGCGCTCGGCCGCCCAGGCGCGGTTGGCGAGCAATAGCTGGCGATAGTCCTTCATGCGTAGACGACCTCCTTCCGGGGGGCCTTGATCCGGGGGGCGGTGCGCTCCGGCAGATCGCCGCGGACGACGACCCGGATGCCGCGATGCCCGGCGCCGCGGATGAAGTGGTTGATGATCTCGATATTGTCGAAATCGACGAACTCGGTGGCCGAGAGGTCGATCATGAGATCGACATCGTCGGGCACGCGGTTGAGCGCGGTCTGCAGTTCGTGCTTGTGGATGAAGTAGAGGTTGCGCCGCGCGCGGACGAGCGCCTCCTTGCCGTCGTGCACATAGGAGATCGCCGGGCGGAAGTTGCGGGCGACCACGAACATCAGGCCGATGCCGATGCCTATCACGATGCCGGTGAGCAGATCGGTGAACAGGATCGCGGCGATCGTCACGACGAACGGCACGAACTGGTTCCATCCCTGCCGGAGCTTCTCGCGGAACAGCGCGGGCTTGGCGAGCTTGTAGCCGGTCGCGATCAGCACCGCGGCGAGCGCGGAGAGCGGGATCAGGTTGAGCACCGCGGGGATCAGGAGGAGGCTGAGCAGCAGCCAGAAGCCGTGCAGGATCGTCGAGAGCCGGCCCGCCGCATTGGCGTCGACATTCGCCGAGCTGCGGACGATCACCGAAGTGACGGGCAGGCCGCCGATCAGGCCCGAGACCAGGTTGCCGCCGCCCTGGGCGAGCAGTTCGCGGTCCTTGTTGGTGGTGCGGCGCTGCGGATCGATCTCGTCGACCGCCTTGACGCAGAGCAGCGATTCGAGGCTGGCGACCAGCGCGATCGTTACTGCGATCGTCCAGACCTGCGGGTTGGTGATCGCCGTGAAGTCCGGCAGGCGGAACAGCCCGACGAACTCGCCGAGCCCGTGCGCCACCGGCACCTGGACGAGGTGCGAGGGCTGGATCGCCAGCGCCGGCGCGGCGAGGCCGAACAGCGCGTTGGCGGCGACGCCGAACACCACCACCACGAGCGGCCCCGGGACAAAGCGCAGCGGCCCTTCCTTCGGACGCGCCTTGTCCCACCAGAAGAGGAAGCCGAGCGAGGCGAGGGCGATGATCACGGCGCCCCAGACGAGCTGCTGGTTGAGCACCGCCCACAGCGTCGACAGCGTGTTGAGCCCGTCGGGCTGGAGGAAGGCGAAGCTGCCCTCATAGTCGCCGTCATAGCCGATGGCGTGCGGCACCTGCTTGAGGATCAGGATCAGCCCGATCGCGGCGAGCATGCCCGAGATTACCGAGCTCGGCACGAATTCGCTCAATAGCCCCGAGCGCGAGAACGCCAGCGCCATCTGCATCAGGCCCGCGAGGCAGACGGCGAGGAGGAAGGTTTCGAAGCTGGGCAGGGCATGGATCGCGTCGAGCACGATCACGGTGAGGCCGGCCGCGGGTCCGCTCACCGAAAGCGGCGAACGGCTCAGCGCACCGACGACGATTCCGCCGACGATGCCCGCGATGAGGCCGGAGAAGAGAGGGGCGCCGGAAGCCAGGGCCACGCCGAGGCAGAGCGGCAGAGCGACGAGGGCGACCACGACAGAAGCTGGGACATCCTGGCGCCAATGCGCCAGGAGCGAAGCAGGTGGGTGGGACACGCAATACTCCCTTTTTAATGGGTTGTCCCTTCCCACACGCCGCAATAGCTGCGTTGCATTGCACAACAATGTCTGATCGGCGATCCGTGTCCTTGCGCCGACAAAGCGAGTGGCTATCTGGACGGCATGGCAAGGCAGACTCGTTCGACCGACTGGGGCTTTCCGCGCTGGCGCAGCTATGGCGCCGAGCGCGAGGCCGTGAAGGTGCGCCTGTGCGACCGGCACGGCTGCGAGGAGCCGGGCGACCGGCCCGCGCCGAAATCGCCCAACAGCCGCGAGCGCTGGTATTTCTGCGAGGCGCACGCCGCCGAGTACAACCGCAACTGGGATTATTTCGCCGGTCTGACCGCCGAGGAGGCCGCCAAGCGCGAGGCCGATGAGCGGCGCGACGCCTCGGGCTTCGCGGAAGCCAAGTATAATGGCTGGGCAGGGCCCGGCGACGGCAGCCGCTCGCGCGACGAGATGCGCGCGCTGGAAGTGCTCGAGCTCGAGGTCGATGCCGATTTCGAGGCGGTGCGGCTCGCCTGGCGGCGACTCGCCAAGGCCAGCCATCCCGACGTGAAGCCCGGCGACGCCGAGGCCGCCAAGCGCTTCCAGGCCATCCAGGCGGCGTACGACGTGCTCAAGGCGGCCGAGGAGCGGCGGACCTGGAAGGGCGATTGAAGCAGCGCCGCGTCCGATCGAACTGGGAACATGCCGTTCTCGTCTGCGCCAAGTGCTCGAAACGGCTGAAGGGCGGGTTCGGACCGAAGGGGCGTTCGCCGCTCGCCAAGGCGCTGCGCAGGCATCTCGGCCTCGAGAAGGGGCGCAAGGCCGAGGCCGGGATCGTCGAGGTCAAATGCATGGGTGTTTGCCCGCGCGGCGCGGTGACGGTGGTCGACGCCGGCGGTCCGCGCGAATGGCTGATCGTTCCGGCGGGTGCGGACCTCGACGCGGTGGTGGCGGCGCTGGGGCTGGAGCGGCATTCAGAAGGCGGCTCTTTTCAATCCTCCCCCGGAGGGGAAAGGGGACCGCGCCCGCAGGGCATGGTGGAGGGGTAATCTCTGCGGGCGATGTCGCCCTGGGGCGAGCTACCCCTCCGTCAGCCCTTCGGGCTGCCACCTCCCCCACCGGGGGAGGATTTGTAAGATCGATGCGCTCCCCTCCCTTCAGGAGGGACCCTAGACGGCTTGAACCGCCGCCTCGTCCTGCAGCCGGCGCGCCCGTGCCGCGGCGAAGTCGATGATCTCCGCCTCGTGCAGCGGCACCGTGCGTTTCTCGGTCCGGCGCCAGGCCCGCGCCGCCTCGGCCCGGCCGCCATTGGCGAGGACCGCGCCGATCCGCGCGCGCAGGTCGGCATGGAGCACCTGGTCGGGGCACAAAGCGGCGGCGAACGCGATCAGCGCCTCGCGCTCCGCCTGGTTCCGGGGAGCGGCGAGCAGTGCCCGCAACGTGTCGGGGGACGCGGGATTGGCCAGAGCTGCCGCGATCAGCGCGTCGAAACCGGGCTTGTCGGCCATGCGGTCGCTCCTTCGGGTCGATCCCGAAGGGCGATGCTAGCCGGCCAATGGTTTACGGACGGTTCAGCCCGCGTAGCGCCGCGCCGTCTCGCGGACGAGCGCGATCATGTTGGGGATGCCCTGGGTGCGGTTGGAGCTCAGCTGGTTCCTGAGATCGAACGGCGCCAGCGCCGCTTCGATGTCGGTCGAGAGGATGTCGGCGGGTTCCCGGTCCTGCACCGCGAGCAGCACCAGCGCGATGATGCCCTTGGTGATCGCGGCATTCGAGTCCGCGAGGAAATGGAGCCGGCCGTCGTCGCGGCGAGTCGGATAGACCCATACCGCCGCCGAGCAGCCCCGGACCAGGGTTGCGTCGGTCTTGAGCGCGTCGGGCATCGGCTCGAGCCCGCGGCCCAGTTCGATCAGCAGGCGATAGCGGTCGTCGGAATCGAGGAACGCATATTCGTCCTGCA